>CAZIGZ010000173.1:0-12513 GCA_964538835.1 uncultured Chitinophaga sp.
AATCAGATGACACATCGATTGGACGCTGGTCGCGGCGAGGCCGCGAAGTGCCGCTCGGCAAGCGACACTTACTTAGGCCTGGCCACCAGTGACAGACACAGAAGCACGAGCAGTCCGGCGACGATTCCGCTTTGCCACAGAGGCAGGCTCTGGCGAGACCGGAACTCCAGTTCCAGTTCGAGCGGGGCGTTTTCGGCGACCTGGACGGTGCGGCCGAAGGTGTAGATGTCTCCTTCTTCGGGCAGGCTGATGATGATGGCCTGTGGGGCTGGTTCGGTGGTGTGCTGATGCTGGACCAGTCGAGCGGCGATTCGCTGGAGCACGACGTTGTCTTCCGTCGTGTTCCCTCGAAGCAGCTGGCTTAGCTGTTGTGGCCGGAAGTTCAGCTTGTCCTGCTGCAGAACCGGATTCTCCGCGGCGGCTTCACGCAGCTGCTTGTTGTCCACCGGAACCGAATCGTCGCTGTTGTCCAGATACAGCCGCTGGCGTCGAGTATTCAATCCCACAATGGCCTGCTGTGTCTGAAGATTCTCCAGCTGGATGCGAGCATCTTCGTTGGACGCCGCGTCCAGTGCATACTGATTCGCCACGCTGTTCAGAGCCCATCGCGCCTTGCTTTGCTCACCGCTCTGCAGAAACTGATTTGCCTGTTCAAGAAGCTGAGTCGCCTGCTGAGCCTGAGCTTCTCGCTGGCCTCGAGCAGCGGAAAGATATGAGTCACGGTCATAGTCCTTCTGGTTGCTCTGCCGAATCAGTTCCAGATTTCCATCGCTGTCGTTGAGTTCGAATCCCTTCGGAGCAATCACGTTCCAGGAAATGTTCTCCAGCGGAACATTCAGCTGAGGACTTCGAAGCTGCAGACCACTCAGGCCATCACCAGGTACGGAATACACAAATCGGACTTTCGCCGTTCGGTCATCAATTCCCGGCAGAATGTAAAACTGCCAGGTATTCTCCGCACTGCTTTGTCGGATCGAATTCACACTTTCGCCATTCACGAAGATGCTGAAGAGTTCTCCGCCCCTAGGAAGACTCACCACCAGACTGCTTCGCTGAATCACTTCCATCACGACGTCGACCGCCGTCAGCTGATCGCCAGTGGAAGACAGAACGGTCGTCAGCGAACCTTCAGCCACTCGCAGCTTCAAGCCATCGGCCAGCGAATGTCGTCGTGCACGAACCGTGAGTGCTGCCGGAGGATCCACGGCTCTCAAGGCCAGTGCTGGTGCCGTCCGGTTCTCAGCGTTTCGCAGCGACTGAGGAACAGTGCTCCAGTCAACCTTCTGCCAGCCCTGGGACAAGTCGCCTGTTTCCAGTTCCAGCCGACCACCCGCACGAACGGCGAAGAAGTACGAAATCTGGCGAGCCTCCGGGAAACTCAGCGGGCTCAGAGACTCCTCATCGTTCTGCCGATCACCTCGACGTTCAAATTCAATCTGGAACTGAAGTGCGCCAACGACGCGTCGCTTGAAGTGAATCTCCCACAGGTTCGAATCAGGAGCCGTTCGAACAATGTCGCTGACGGCATTGCCGACAGCCCGAACTGTTCGGATTTCGTCCGCATTCGTGAGTGGCAGACTGACCTGCATCGAAGCGATCGAAGCATTCTGCACGTTGAAACTGGCCGTGACAGCCGATCGTGTCTGCCCTTCGCGCAAAGTCATCTGGTGCAGTACCTGGCCGGTCACCCACGGGTCCAGTTTTTCAATGCCCAGAACCAGATTCCAGTCCTTCTGAAGCAGGCGAAACGCGAGTGCTCCCTGTCCATCGCCACCAAGTGCCCGCGGATCAGTCTCGGAAATGTTCTGACGCGTCACGGTGCGAAGTCGAAGCCCCGTTGCCGGGCGAACAACCAGCTCTCCCGTCTGCCTTGCTGCCTCGTTGAGCTCAAACCGCGGAATCTGCCACTGAGCAACATCCGTCGGAGCGGAACCCGTGAGCGTCAGTGCAAAGGTCTGAGTTCCCAGCGTCCGGCCATTCAGATGTAGAACAATGTGGCGCACGCCATTTTCACTTCGCTCCGCCCAGTGATGAAGAGCATCGCCGGTCAGCGATTCAACTTCCAGACCGGTGGGAAGAGGGAAGCTCAGTTCAAAGAGTCCCGCTCGTGAAATCTCCACGGCGAAATTACTGGCCAGGACAACTCGTTCTTCACCCAGCGACACAACTTCCTTGCTGACGACTCGCACTTCCGACGCCACCGGAGCCACTCGTACGGCAAGCTCGCCGCCATCCGTGCCATAACGATAGACGCAATGCAGGGTCGCCTGAGGATTATTGATCATCGCCGCATCGAAGTCGCCGGGATTGACGATCGTCATGATCTTCGGTTCGACTTTTTCCGGTCGAGCTTCCGGTCCAAACGCCACCGCGACAAGCCCGACTTCACCATTGGCTCCGGTGACTCGCAGCGGCGAAAGAATGACATCGGCCGGCAATGGATCCAAACCTCGTTGTGTTTCAATCATGACATCAAATGGCTGAGCCTGAGCGGGCTCGATGGCCAGCGTCAGTCCGCCTGTGTCCGCATCAAACTGCCATGATGTGACAGGGCCCGCGACAGTCGTGACCGTCAGACCCTTGGGAACGACGACGTTCAGAGCCGTCACCTGTCCCTGAGAAGGTCGAATGTTCAAACGGTGGCGGCCGTCGACAACTCCAGGCCCGGGCAGATAAAGGTTGGATGCTTCGACAAAGAACTGAGTCTTCTCCATGGTGACGTCGCGCGTTCGCGGCTTCAGCACAAGGCTGCCAGCGCCAGGTCCCAGCAGGACTTTCGCCTGAGTCACATCGCCTGCCGCTTCGAGCTGTTCAATACGAATCGCGGTCGGGCCGGCCACTTCCCAGCCAGCTTCGTCATAGCTGACCGTGACTTCCTGCACGGCCGCTGCACCGGTCAGAACAGCCAGACCTTCGGTGGGCCTGACGCTTTCCAGTTGGTATTCGAACGTGGCCGTGTATGTCTTAACTGCAGCAGCGTCTCCGCCATTTGCGTTGTCCGCAGAGCCGACATGAACGACGTAGCACAGCCCAGCGCCGGGAACATCGCGTCGAGTCACTCGCAGGCCGACACCTTCGAATTTGGTCAGCACCGCGGGGGCTCGAAGCAAAAGGAACTGATCGCCTGACTTGCCCGTCAATGTGATTGTACCAGTGGCCTTCAGTCGAGCATCCTGGTGGGCAATCTGCCACTGCTGAACGATCGAATCGGACGGTTCGTGGTTATCGAACATGCTCGCTGCGTTGACCACCGCTGACGACAGGATCATGGCAAAGAACGCCAGTGCCGTCGTGATCGTCGCGGTGCCTGACCCGGATTCCGGCGGGGCATCTGCAGGTGTCGGTATCGGTGACGGCGATGGAACATTCTTTGGCCAGTCGATGTTGGCGAGCATCCGGATCAGCAGGACCACAAGAGCAATACCAACCGCCGCAAAGAACCAGACTGCGCTGTCACCGTGAAGAAGGATGCCGGCAGCAATCATCAGCACGGCGCCGCAACGCAACAGCGACTGTCCCTGCATCACTTTGGCTCGCAGAGAGATGATCAACAGAACGATGCCTGCCAGCGTGACACCAAGTCCGACCCACGACAGATTGACCTGCCAGAGCGGAATATTGCTGACGGTGATCTGAACCGATTCGCCAGCGCTGGCGACGGGAAGATTCAGCTTCAAAGGCTCGGGAGGTGCCATCTCCTGATACGCAGACTGCCCCGCAACCAAGGACGTCACCAAAGCCGCGATCACACAGACACAGCCCGCCAATTGCCAGCTGATGGATTTGTTCATGACCCGTGTTCCGATGCCGGCCAAGAAGCAAATGCCGCACAGCAAAAACAGTCCATGACGTGCGAGCCATGCAAATCCTGAAGGTCGCTGCACGGGCACCGGAGGGGACACAGTGCCTCCGGTCGGGATCAGGACATGCTTCTCGTCACCACTGATGCTCCACTCGGTCTTCAGAACCGGGGCATCGACCAGAGGCAGCGCGAGTTCCGGATGCGTTTCATCCACGGCTGGCTTACCAAGGCGAAGGCGAACTTCCACCGGCGAATTCGGATCGACTCCTCCGGGCAACGGAATCAGTGTGGCATCATCGGCCTGGCGAGCTGTCACGGGAGCACCATTGACCGTCACGGCCCAGAGTCGCACGGGTTCCGCCGGCAACTGGAGCTTCATCGTTCGCTGACCGCGAGTCTTCACGTAATACAGAACATCCGTGACCAACTCACCGTCCGCGGAAACTCGACTGTGCGCTTCCGAGAACTCCACGACCTGATCCACGGTTGTCCCCGGTTCAAACCAGCTGACCTTCAGGTTCAGATCAAACGGGCGGTTTGTGTACTGCCACGTTCCCAGCGGTGGTGCGGTGCTGAGCAATCGAAATTCTGCCGGCAATTCCAGAGGATCCAGAGTCAGCAGGCTCTCGGACACATTGACCGTTTCAATCTCCACCTGCATCGGGCTGACGACCTGCACATAGCCTCGCTCGCCCTGCACTCCTGTGGGCGAAACACGACCAGCCTGGAACGTGCCGCTTGCCTTGTCCGGCTTCTCTTCGAACGTGACCAGCAGTGTGTAAGCACCCATCACCGGCTGATGCAGAGTCACAATCAGAGTATCGGCTTCGCGTCGCCACGTTCGCACGTTCTGACCTTCGACCATGACGTTGCCCATCGATTCCGGCACCGCGACTCTCCACTCAGACACCGGCGCACCGGTGACGAAGTAGTTGATCAGCGCGCTGCCGTAGACGGTTTCCTGATTGAGTGAAAACAAATGGAACACATCCGACTGAATGCTGCGATCCAGCAGTTCCACCTGCATCGTTGCGGACCAGTTTGGTTCACGAATTCGAAACGCCTGCTGAAGGTGAGGCGATGGCTTCGGGAAGAACGACAATGGCTTTTCCACCAGCAGATTGACTTGTCCCGCCGTGATCCGAAAACCCGGTGCGCTGACGATTCCGATGTCGCCTCGGACCGACTTGACTCCTGGATATTCAATGTGGCTCAGGGGCCATGCACCCGCGGCGGCCGCTTCGCTCTTTTCGAGTCGCAATGACACAAGATGGCGCCCGAGCACGTCCTGACTGAAAACAACTTTCAGATTGCGACGATTCTCCTCCACGGTCGTCGCGGCAACGTAATCCGCCACGCTGGCCCCGGTCACGGAGACGATGGAATAGTCCGCAGGAATGCTGAAGTTCCATTCGCGGATCGCGGCTTCTCGCACGTCCAGTTCAATGTCTGCCGTGATGATGCGATCCGTTTCTGTCAGTTCGTAGACCACAACTTCTGAGACACTGACTTCCGGTTCAATGCTGTCTGCGGTGACGGAGAACGCGTAGTCAGCCGCCGGGAATCGGTACACGAATGACTGCCGTGCCTGGATGGCATCGCCAGGGAATTGTTCCGGGGCCAGTTGCGAAAGTCCTTTCAATTCGGTCGGCTGTAATCGGACCGATCCGATGTTGGAAAGCCGTAGGTGCCCCGAGTGACGAATCGAGCCGACCGGGTTGAGTCGAAGTCCCTGGACGGTCACAGGAAACGCACCGAGCGGAGTCTGACTGCGAACTTTGATCTGGTTGAAACCTGTGACGGGCTGACTCAGAGTAATCTCCAGAAGTCGGTTGTCTCCCTGCGCTGTGACATTCCATCCGACGACCGTTGTTCCGCCCTGCACTTCCAGAATTTCGCCGGGGCCCTGCAGCAGAATCTGCATCGACTTGAGTTCTCCCTGGAGCACCTGATAGTCGATCAGATGATCCTGGCGCAGCAATCCAGCACCCAACTGAGATTCAATGCGGGCGGATGTGGAGAAGAACAGTTTCCCTTCGCCGGCCTGACGAGCGGACTTCCATTGCAGCTTTGCTCGCCCCGTCGCCGGGAGGAATCCAAGCCACGAATCGTTATTCTTCAGAGGAACTACGGACTCGTGATCCCGCTGGAAATCAAGGTCAGAAGGTAGTCCATTCAGCGTCAGCGGAACCACGGCACTGGTCGCGACTGTGAAATCGAAGTTTCGACTGTTGGCGGCGGGTTGACCAAGGGTGGCAACAAAATCCAGCGACAACGGGAACTCACCAGCCTTTGGAAACGACAGCTTGTAAACCGGTACACCGTTCTCAACGACCAGTCGAAGTCGATAGTTGGCGTCCGCAGGAAGTGCCCCCGGCGCTGCAGCTCCGGACAGAACGGTGATCTCGGCGTTATCCACTGCAACGGTCGCTTTGCCGCGGTACTGAAACGCGACGGAGTTTCCGTTGGAGTGAACAGCTCCAGTGAGACTCGTTTCGGTCAGTTCCACCGCGGCGGGGGTTGCTCCGCTGCGATTCACGGACAGTTTCAGCACACCGCCAGTGGTCGACTGAAAACGACTGGGCTTTCCAGTCGTCGCGGCCAATGCTTCGCTGACCGGAGCGAAACCGTTGGCTTCGATCACGGTGCCCTCGACACCTGGTGAGTATTGCAATGCGACACTGAAACTGAACCCGACGGCATTGCCGGGTGTGAGATGCGTGAGTTCGATGACATCCGGGTTCTTCAGGTCCAGCCGGCGAGATCGAGTCTTCACCTGCACCTTCAGTTCCGTTGTCTTTGGATTCACATTCAGGTCGAGAAACCGCGTGCCTCCTTCCTGTCGCACCGACCACGACTTGAGCTGTTCACCGACAACTTCCGTGACGGTATCCGATCCAGCCAGCCCGAGGCTCAGTGTTGTCGCGTCACCCTGAACGACCTTCAGCGTTAGGTCGATCGTTTGATCGATGTGCTCGGTTCCAATCTGAGCCGTCGCGTTACCAGACGCAGTGAAGAACACAGGCGGCTTCGGAAGCTGCCCATGCGCTTCGACAACGATCGTGCCCGTCCCATCACCGCCGATCGATGTGTTCACGCTGGCGGTGCTCGGTTCCTGAGCACGGCCGTTTTGCATGATGCTCAGCAGTGACAGAAAAGAAAAAGCGGTCAGAGCAAAGGTTCGGATTTTGATCATGGGAGTTGACCGAGAACGAAGGTGATGTGATTGCGTGTTATGGGACAGGGTCGATTTGATTGTGTTCTTCGGCCCAAGGGGCCAACCGTTTGTGATCCGCGCCTTTCGGCCCAAAGGGCCAACCACAAACCAGCCTGGGGCATCGCCCCAGGTTAGCAGACCATCACGATGTTGAGCCCTGAAGGGGCGACACAACATGGGTTTTGATGAAGTGTGAAATGAACGTAAGACGTGACTGTCTCGATGACCATTGGTACCGGCTTCGACCTTCGATTGTGCCGCCCCGTTGGGGCTTGCTGCGTCTGTTAATATCTTACCTGGGGCGTTGCCCCAGGCTGATATGTCGTTGGCCCGCTGGGGCGGAGTCGCAGGTTTCCATTGTCCCGTTGGGGCGAATTTGCGGCACGGATTTTGTCCCGCATGATTTGGCCCAACAGGTTCGGATCAACATCATCTTCAGTCCCAGACATATCGTTCATCAAATTCCACTTCATGCTTTTGGAACAGTAAACGGAGCTCATCCTGAAACGTCATTCGATGATGATGCTCGGCCTGGTTCGCGATGTACTCTTTAACGGCCGGAATATTGGATTGACTCACGGAGAACCCCGCATAGCCGGCTTGCCATGTGAACAGTGCATTTCCAGTACCATCATTTGTTTTCATCCATTTCGAACTACTCTTCTTGACTTCCTCAACGACGTGCTTCAACGCATAGTTCTTCGACAACGAGAACAACGCGTGAACATGATCGTCGAAGCCTCCGATGATGAGCGCCGGACTTTGGAGATTCGCGAAAATCCCCGCCTGATACGCCCACAAGCGTTCTTGAACGTCCGTTGGAATCCATCGCCTTCTTTCCTTAGTGCTGTACACGAGGTGAATCAGATTCTTGACCAATGATTGCGGCATTGCTGGTTGCTCCTGTGTTGTCGAGTCTATGTGCCGCCCCGTTGGGGCTTGATGCTTCTTTTGATGTCTTACCTGGGGCGTTGCCCCAGGCTGATTTGTTGATGCCCCTTTGGGGCGGAATCGCAGGTTGTGGTTGTCTCCGACGTGGCTGAGTCGGAGGTTGTGGGACCCATTTTTCGCGATAGAGTTGGTAATGGTGTGATTGGTCCTCCGTTTCAGTTGAATCGCAACATCAGTGTTCATCGAATTCATCACGGCCCAACGGGCCATCCGTTTGTGACCCGTGCGGTTCGGCCCAAAGGGCCAACAACAAACCAGCCCGGGGCATATGTGGTTGCCCATTTGGGGCAAAATCGCAGAGTGTTGTTGCCCCGTTGTGGCGGAATCGCAATGCGTCACTCGGAGAGTGACGGCCACGTTGGCTACCTCGCCTCCAGCTGCCGAGCCTGTTCGATCATGGCCTTCAACTGCTGGATTCGAAGGTGGCTTTGCATGTGCTGAGGGATTCCGTCGATCATGCGAGACAACGTTTGAAGATCGACCGTTTCTCCCAGCGTTTCGCCTTTGAGCTTTGCGGCGAGCATTGCGGCGGCGGTGGCGATGCGGAGTGACGGTGTTGCCTGGTCCGGTCGAGCGGCATCGGGTTCGTATGGAATGGGCCAGCGATGCTCGACCATTGCTCCCGTCGATAAATCTCGAAACCGCACGGACACGGAACCGACATCGCCTTCACCATCGGGTCTGGCTTCAAACTGATACATCGCGACGCCAGCTTCGGCTGCGGCCATTTCAGCGGCGTCGACGGCGTCGTTGCGAAAATCTTCCTGTTTCAAAAGATGCTTCTCAAAGCCCAGCAGTTTGTACTGACCAACTCGCTTTGGATTGAATTCGACCTGCACCTTGACGTTGCTGGCCGACGGACGCAGAGCCCCGGCGATTTGCTGGACGAAGCTGTCGTCCGCATCCTCCTGAGAATCCATCAGGTAATAGCGGCCGTCGCCTTTGCGAGTCAGTGCTTCCAGGACTTCATCATTCAATCCATCCGCACTGATGCCGGCGGCGTCGAACGCAATCCCGGATTCTCGCATGGATTCGACCATACGTGACAGGCTTTCCGGATTGGCGTTGCCCAGGTTCACGGCTCCGTCAGTCAGCAGCACGATGCGATGCTGAGCACCGGGCGTTTTGTGGGACGCTGTTTTTTCGAAGGCCAGCTGCAGAGCCGCTTCGATGTTCGTGCCGCCTTCGCTGGGAAGCTGTTCCACCAGCTGCACGAGTTTCCCGGCCTCGGTGCCGCTGATGTTCTCCGCAAGCAGCCGAGGCTGTCGTGAAAAGCTGATAAGCGTGACCTGATCGATCGCGGTCAGTTGCTGTGACAGCAATGCAAATGCCTTGCGGACCGTAGCCTGACGATCTGCTCGTTCCATCGACCCCGAGTTGTCCAGGACAAACGTCAGTCGCAGGGGCGTGTTTGCAGCACGACCTTCGGCTGAAGTTCTCATGGAAACTCGCAGCATATTTCGCTGCTGCAGGAACGGATGAATGCCCTGTTCGACCGCACAGGAGACTCGTTCGTTCTTTCCAGGCAGCGGATCGCCGTAGTCGAACGCGTTGACGAATTCTTCAATGCGGATCTTCGAAGCCTCGGGCCATTCCCCCTTCGCAAGTGCGGCCGAAGCGAGCTTGAATGAGACATCACTGACATGCAGGGAGAACGTCGAGAAGGACTCGGCGGCGGCATTGGTTTCATTCAGTCCGGCTGGGGGAGCGACTGGCGAAGTCGTGGCTTTACTTTCTTCATTGGACACACGTCCAAGCAGAGGTCGCGCAGCTCTAGACGGCTTTGCTGGTGAGTTCTCCGGCTGCTCCAGTTGAACAACAGTATCGTCAGGCATGCCCTTCACAACGTTGGGCTCCTCCGGATGCGATTTATCTGCGCCGCCTTTTCGGATGTCTGCTTCTGGCTCGGTCACCGAGATTCTGTTCGAGCGAGTCACAGTTTCTTCTGATGGCCTGGCACCTTCAGGCATTTTGGACTCTTGCAAATCGAAGTCATCAACAGCTTGAAAGCGATGCCCGAGATGAATTGCGTCTTCTTTGCCGTCACTCTTTCCTGCAGCTTGCAGCTCTCGTGATGTATCAATCTGGCCGGGCAGTTCCTTAACCTGCTTCCCGAGTTTCTCAACCTCATCCAGCACTTCTGCTTCAGACTGTGGCTGGCTGGCTTTGCCTTCAAAGCTCTTTGCAACCTCAGGCTGCCCGTCACTCCTGGCAGACGCACCGGATCGTCGACCGGCTTCTCCACGTGAGCGAAGCGTTGAAAAATCGCTGGCAGCAACGTCGGTGGGAGTATCCACTTCCTTATTCTGAAACGTCTCCGTCAAGTTCTTCACAGTATCGCCGCTGAGCTTCTGCCCAGCTTCCGGCGAGGATTTCTCGCCGTCCATTTCGCCGCCCCGTCCGCCACCACCGAATCCGTCGTCGACCCGTTCTGCGTCGCCTGGCTCGATACGGATCTTGGCCTCCGTTTCGACCCTGATCGCTTCCGTACCGTAACGATCCTTCTCGTCGCGGGCCATGTTGTCCCTGCCAGTCCCTTCCGGAAGTGACAGAACCCCGGATGGACTATTGCCGGAACCGAGTTCTGCCAGTTCTCTCCGTCCTTCGGCCGGCGCCGCATCGCCGCCCAGTTGAAGACCATCAATCATCGCGGGGGCTGTCACGGGGCCTGTTTGATCAACGGGAGAAATTTTTTCCCGTCCCGCATCCAGCGCACCCATCACAATGCTCTCCATAGGATGATCGATGGCAGCGATCGTTCTGTCCTCTTCTCCAACAATCGTTTCAAGAGGCGCTTCAAACAACGGTTCCCGCACGGCAGCAGACGGCAAATCAACGTTATTGACTGAGTCTGAAGTAAACGTCAAACTCTTTGAATTCGCTGAAAGATCCTGGCGACTCAGAGTCTGACGCAAACTCGATAGCGCTTGAGTTGACGCCGTTGCTCTGCCAAACCGTTCGGAATCAACAATCAAGTTTTCCTGAACCTCAATGCCAGTCACTTCCGTCGGGCCAGACGCGGGCTCCCGGGAAAACCCAAATCTCAGGGCTTGATCATGATTCGCCGCCGGCAATTTGATTGAGGATCTATCCGTTGATGCAACCATACCCTCTGAATATGCGTCTGCCGAATATCCACCATTTGATGGGAAATCCCGTTGCAGAAATCGCACCAGTGTTGTTAATCCAATGCACCCGGCGACGCAAACTGCAGCAGCAAGTTTCACTTGTGGCTTACCCAGCCTTCGCGCGGCCACGGAGGCAAGCGGAGCGACAGAGTTTGCAAACAGGTTGCGAAGCCGGCTCGTGAGCCACGCTGATCCTGGCTTTTTCCCTGAATCGGCCGAAGCTGTGACGCCCTGATTACTTCGGCCCTCAATGCCAACAACGCTTTCCGCACCGAGTGCCGCCTGCCCAGTCTCAGCAGCAGCCTGAGTCGCTGCTGACACGTGTGTTGTCTCACCTCGAATCGCCGCCATCACCACACTGCGTCGTTCGGCCGGCAGCTTCCATTCTGCTTCCGGAGTTTCCAGTTCCCCGGTGCTGACGTGTTTGAGGCTTCCGTGAATCTGTTCCACCTGAAGCTTGAATGCCGCAAGCTCCGGACGCAGAGCAACCAGGCGGTTCAGTTCTTCGGCTTCGAAGTCGGATGCTTCGCCCAGCACGAGAGCCACGATGCGGGCTTCGAGTTCCGGTTCGATCGGAATGTTGTGAAGTTCTTCGCTCATGACTCTTCACCAAATCCAAGCAATCGCAGCCGCGCCGCCAGCCCTTTGAGAATATGATGTAACCGGTATCCCACGTTGCCGATGTTCAGTCCCGTCTTCTGACTGATGTCCCGATACTTCAGGTCGTTGAAGTACTTGAGCTTCACAAGTTCCTGATCGTCCTGATCCAGCTCGTCCACAAACTGCCGAAGCGCACTGAGTGCTTCCATGCGAGTGATCGCGGCTTCAGGAGGATCATCCTCAGAAGCAACCGCCGATGCCTCTTCGGCCGCTTCACCTGCGTCCCCCAGCACCTCCCGCTGATGATCACGCAGATGATTGAAGGCACGGTTCCGGACACTGCGGTACAGCCAGGCTCTGGGAGCATCCACGTCTTTCCATCGCTCATGCAGCTGCAGAAAGACTTCCTGAACAATCTCCTCCGCCACCGCCCGGCGACGAACGAGCGAAAACGCATAATGCAGCAGAGGCGTCTCTTCAGACTCGAACAACGACTGAAGCGTGAGCTGACTCACGCCCGGAGCAACAGGTTGGCTGGCTCGGATAGTCGTTTCCAAGATCAATCTCGATAGCGGCGAATGGCACGTTCGAATCACGACGAGTTCATCCTCTCAGAAGACAAGACCCGCCAGTGCGAAGTTTCTTAGGCGAAATTCTTCTTTTTCGCCAAAATGATGGGCTGCCTGAGAGATATGTTGGTTTTCAGCCTTCTTCCGGAAGCCCAAAAACCTGACGGAGGAAACGCCGTTCGGGTTTGATGAGTTCCACAAATTCGGCTTCTTTGCCGCTGATCAGGTAACGAATGCCGCAGCGAA
>CAZIGZ010000174.1:0-12449 GCA_964538835.1 uncultured Chitinophaga sp.
GTCTCGTGAGACGTCGCGTTAAGTCGCTTAACGAGCGCAACCCTTGTCCTTAGTTGCCAGCATTCAGTTGGGGACTCTAAGGAGACCGCCGGTGTCAAACCGGAGGAAGGTGGGGACGACGTCAAGTCATCATGGCCTTTATGTCTAGGGCTGCACACGTCATACAATGCGGCGTACAAAGGGCAGCAAACCCGCGAGGGGGAGCTAATCTCAAAAAGCGTCGCTCAGTTCGGATTGCAGGCTGCAACTCGCCTGCATGAAGCTGGAATCGCTAGTAATCGCAGATCAGCTATGCTGCGGTGAATATGTTCCTGAGCCTTGTACACACCGCCCGTCAAGCCACGAAAGCGGGGAGTGCTCGAAGTTATTTGCCCAACCGTAAGGGGGGCGATACCTAAAGCAAGACTCGTGATTGGGACTAAGTCGTAACAAGGTAGCCGTAGGGGAACCTGCGGCTGGATCACCTCCTTTCTAAGGATTTTCCATCACAGATCTTCGGATCTGCTGATCACCAAACCACGATTCACCAAGATCTTGGCTCACAACTCAATCTGTTTATACGAAAAGACGATCAGCGGCTTCCGCTGGTCGTCTTTTTTCGTGCGCGCTCTTTTTTTGCGCTTGCGCGATTCCTGCGCCACCTCGCCTGCCTTATGGCTTCCGGCTTCTGAATGCCCCGACGTTGATTGATGAATCCGCGGGGCACGTTCGAGTGCGCTTCGGGAGTCCGCAACAGCACTTTTCCCGACGATGGTTCCTTCGGAATGGTCCCGTTGGAGCGGCGGAAGTTTCGAGCTCGGAACTGCCGGGATTTGCTCGAACTTCAGTGACTTTGGGTTATCGCAATTTGGAAGTCTCGAACTTCGCCTTTGCATTGTTCAACACATTCCGGGTTTGGCTGTGGGCAGGTGAAGCTTGGGGTTTCGGCTAGCGCCGAAGGCTCATGGCTTTGGTAACAGTTTTCGGTTTCGGTGGGGTTCGCTACAGTCTGGCTTGTGTTTTGGATTTTGTGCCTCTGAGCTTCATGAGGTTAGCCATGATTGAGCGGGCTCGTCGGGTTGTTTTTGCTTTGCTGGTGTCGCTGGTTTTCCAGGAAACGAGTACCGCAATTGAGGTGTCGGAGGACGCCGCCGGGATTTTCGAACTGTCAGGGGTTCGTGGTGGATTTGTTGTTCATCTCGGTAGTGGTGATGGGCAACTGACGGCCGCACTCCGATTGAACGAATCATTTCAGGTTCAGGGACTGGCAACGGATAACACTCAGGTTGCGGCAGCGCGCGAGGAGGTTCGGAAAGCCGGTGGCTATGGAGACGTTTCAGTCATTGGTTTCTCGGGATCGGAACTGCCCTACGTCGACAACATGGTCAATCTGATCGTGATCGAACAACAAGGTGCGGTGGCTGACGAGGAAGTGCTGCGGGTGCTGGTTCCCAACGGAGTGGCTTTGAAGCGGCAGGCCGACGGAAGTTTTTCAAAACTGGTGAAGCCGTGGCCGGAGTCAATCGACGAATGGTCGCATTATCTGCATGACGCAACGGGAAACGCGGTGGCTCACGATGATGTCGTCGCAGCACCCAGACATTTGCAGTGGGTCGGAAGTCCTCGATGGTCCCGGCATCATGATCGTATGGCCAGCATGAGTGCGCTGGTGTCCACGAACGGTCGCATGTTCTACATCATGGATGAAGGAAGTCGGATCTCCATCCAGCTTCCTTCCAAGTGGAAACTCATTGCGCGGGATGCGTTCAACGGCACAATTCTCTGGAAACGAGAAATTTCAGACTGGCAGAGTCATCTCTGGCCGCTGAAAAGTGGTCCCACCCAGCTTTCTCGCCGACTGGTGTCCGCAGCCAACGAAGTTTATGCGCCGCTGAGCTACAACGGGCCATTGCTTGCTCTGGATGCTGCAACTGGCGAAACGCTGCGAACTTACGAAGACACAGATGCGACAGAAGAAGTCATTCTCACAGGTGACAGACTTTTCGTAGTCGTGCGTAAAGGAAAGGCGGAACTCGCGAACTACGCCCCGGCCAATGGTCGCGTCGGCGATCAGGGCAAAGTGAATCAGGAGTTTTTCTGGAACGAAGCACCGCGGGTCGTGATGGCCTTCGAAGCGTCGACCGGAAAAAAACTGTGGGCGAAGCAAACTCGAATTTCTCCGCTGACGCTGGCCGCTGATTCCGGTCGGCTTTATTTCCATGACGGAGAAATTCTGCACGCGTTGAATCAGGAAACCGGCGAACTCGCATGGGAAACCACACCGGTGACTCGCCGAAAGCAATTCACGTTCAATTTCGGCCCGCGACTGGTCGTGCATGGTGACGTTGTGCTGTACGCTGGCGGCGACGGCAAAATGATCAGTGTTGATGCAACCAGCGGGAAGCAGCTGTGGGAAGCTGAGCATCCGAATTCCGGCTACCAGTCACCTCAGGACCTGATGGTCGTTGATGGTCTGGTCTGGTGTGCACCCATGACGTCTGGAAAAGACACGGGAATTTTCAAAGGCCGGGATCCTCGTACGGGTGAAGTAAAGAAGGAATTTGCTCCGGACATCGACACCTACTGGTTTCATCACCGCTGCTACATTTCCAAGGCGACCGACAACTTTCTGATCCCGTCTCGCACGGGGGTGGAATTTGTCGACTACAAGAAAGAGCACTGGGACATTCATCACTGGGTGCGCGGCGGATGCCTGTATGGAGTCATGCCCTGCAACGGACTCACCTACACTCCTCCTCATAATTGTGCGTGTTATCCGGAAGCCAAGCTGTTCGGCTTCAACGCATTGGCTCCGCTCGCGAAAACTCGCCCAATTCCCGGTGAAGTTCCGGAAGAAGGTCGGCTCGAACAGGGCCCCGCATATGGATCATCGCTGGCGGCAGTGAAGGAGTTTGACGGCAAAGATGACTGGCCGACGTTTCGCCATGATGAAGGACGCAGCGGCACGACTCGCCAGGACATCGCTGCCAAAGTCCAGTCGCGATGGGACATCAAGCTTGGCGGACGTCTGACACCTCCGGTAATTGCCGATGGATGTGTGTTTGTGGCTCAGACGGATGCTCACACGCTGCATGCACTGAACGAAACTGATGGCAGCGCGAAATGGACGTTCGTCGCAGGAGCTCGTATCGATTCTCCGCCGACCGTTCATCGTGGTCGCGTGGTGTTTGGCTGCACGGATGGCTGGGTTTACAGTCTGAAATCAGATGATGGTCAGCTCATCTGGCGTTATCGAGTTGCTCCGCTGGATCGTCGAGCAATGGCATTCGAGCAGCTGGAATCTCTCTGGCCGGTTCATGGCAGCGTGCTGATCAAAGACAGCGTGATCTGGGCCGTGGCGGGACGATCCAACTTTCTCGATGGTGGCCTGCGACTGGTTCGACTGGATTTTGCATCAGGTCGAAAGCTGTCCGAGACCATCATGGACGAAACAAATCCCGAGACGGGAAAGAACATGCAGGAGAAGCTGAAGATTCTGCAGATGCCGGTGGGCCTGCCGGACATTCTGGTGGCGGACAGCAAGTTTGTTTACATGAAGTCACAGAAGTTTGATCTTCAGGGAAATCGTCTGGAGATCGGCCCAGTATCAGGTGACTTCGTCGAACAAGGCTCAGCACAGCGAGGCGAAGGCGTGCATCTGTTTGCACCGATGGGATTTCTGGATGACAGCTGGTTCCATCGATCCTATTGGGTACTTGGGAGAAACTTCGCCGGTGGCCATGCCGGGTATTATCAGGCAGGCCGTTTCACACCATCGGGCAATCTGCTGGTGAACGGTGGAGGCTATGTGTTTGGATATGGCCGCAAGCCGGAATACTTCCGCTGGACGACGACGATGGAGCGTCAACTGTATGCAGCCGTTCCTGAACCTCCTCCGGTACCAGAAGGATTCATCAAGAAGGGCAATGAAGGAAACGCGGCACCCACCGGCCAGTTTGCTCAGTTCGTCAAAGCACCCGCGTTGAATCCAGCCGGTAAGCCGATCACGGTCGAAGCCTGGATGACTGCAACAAATCCGAACGGTGTGATTGTCGCGCGAGGAGGTCCGGCGGAAGGATTTGCTCTGACTCTGGAAACAGGAAAGCCGACGTTCCACATTCGATCCGGCAGCACGCTCAGCACGATCTCCGGTCCAAAGAGAATCGTCGGCGGCTGGCATCATCTGGTCGGTGTTGTCGATGAGCAGCTGAAGATGACGCTTTATGTTGATGGTGAACTGGCGGGAGAAGGCAAAGCCAGTGCGTTACTGACCAAAGATCCTGCTCAGGGTCTTGAGATTGGTGACGACGTTGGTGGAGCTGTTGGCGAATACGATTCTCCCAATCAGTTTGTGGGCATCATTGACGAAGTGCGTTTGTACTTTCATGCGGTGGATGCCAAAGCCGTGGTGGAACGATTCAAAGAAGCCTCCGAGATGAATGCTGATCCGGCGCTAGTGGTCAGTTTTGACGACGGCACAGCGCGGGACATGTCGCTGAATCGAAACAATGGAACGCTGAGCGGTGGGAAAGTGGTTGCCGGCAAGTTTGGTCAGGCCATTCAGTTCAGCGGCAAAAAGGGAGCGGCTCAGAAGAAGGGCAACGCCAATGCGGGCAACGCTGGTGGCACGATCGTCGAGCCGAAATGGAACGTGGATGTTCCGATCTATGTGCGAGCCATGGTGCTCGCGGGCTACAACCTGTACATCGTTGGTCCGCCAGACCTGATCGATGAAGAAGCAACGTTCCAACAGCTCGCAGCGAAAGACAAGGCTGTTGAACAGTTGCTGGAAACTCAGGATGCGGCGATCGAAGGAAAGCAGGGTGGCAAGCTCGTCACCGTGAACTCGGAGACTGGTGAAATCCAGAATACAGTAGAGCTCGATACGCTGCCGTCCTGGGACGGGCTGGCGGGTGCTCACGGTAAACTGTTTCTGACCACGCTGGATGGCCGAGTCATCTGTTTCCAATAATGACTGGCTGAATGTTCCTCTCGCGAGAGACTTTCTGGAATGAACCGACGAACGTTGAGTGTTGCGATGGCTCTGACGTTGCTGTTGTCTGCTGCGGCTGTGGCGTGCAACGTTCCTGTCTTTCGTTTTGCTCTGGAACGATGGCAGGCTGATGCGAGCGAACTTGTCGTCTTCTTCGATTCAACGCTGTCGCCGGAGGATGAGGCCCTCGTCAGAGAGCTTGAAGAGTCATCTGTCGCAAGGGGTGGCTCATCGAATCTTGCTGTCATTCGACAGGATGTGCGGCGGGAGATGACGCCCGAGAATCAGCGGCTATGGGAGTCAATGCAGGCCGCAGGCAACGCTGAGAATTCCGGAGGCGTCAAGATGCCAACACTGCCTCTGGCGGTGGCTCGCGCGGCCAGGGGCAAAGATAAAGTGGTCAATCACTGGCGTGGAAGTCTGGCTCAGCTGCGTGAGGCTGGGCTTCTTTCGTCTCCTGTGCGAGAAGAGCTGGTGAAGCGGCTGCAGAATGGTGATGCAGTTGTGTGGCTGCTGATTCGATCCAAAGATGAGATGCTGACAGCGAAAGCTCGTGAAGTGCTGAAGCAGCAATGCGAAATTCTGCCGGGAGAAATAGAGCTGCCGGAGGGAATTGGCCTGCCAGGTTCGGAGCTGTATTCCGAAGTGCCGCTGCTTCTGCAGTTTTCTGTTCTGGAAGTTGATCCTTCCGATTCGAAGGAAGCCTATCTCGTTCGACAGCTGACAGGCTTTCAGTCGGAAGCTGCCGCAGCCGGGCAGCCGTTGATTGTCCCGGTGTTCGGCCGCGGCCGCGCGCTGGAGGTGATTCCCGGCTCCGAACTTTCCGCAGAGCTGATTCATGACCTGACGGAGTTCCTTTGCGGCGCCTGTTCGTGCCAGGTGAAAGAGCAGAGCCCAGGCTTCGATCTGTTGCTCACCACAAACTGGAACAAAGCTCTTTTCGGAGAAGACGCCGAGCTGCCGCCGGAACCTCCCAAAGTGGGAAGCGGTCAGAAGAAGACTCCGGAACTGGTTCCCATCCCGAGTGGACGGAAGAGGTAAGGGAGGTTTTCGGTTTTCAGTTTTCAGTTTTCAATTTTTGGCCTTAGGCCTTGGCATTGAAATAACACAACCACCTGCGGTCGCTGGAAGCGAGGCAGGTGGTTGGGTGTTGGGTTCGGCGAGAGAGCAAAAGACTTGCTGAGGTCTAGTACTGATTCGCGTACTTCTGAGGATCCTTGTTGAACAGCGTCATGGTTTCGCGTGACCGGAACAGGTACAGGCGGTCGCGGTACCACAGAGCGAAGTCGAGCATACCGGACTGTTCTTCGCCACTGTTGACCAGCACAACCACGTCGTTGCCACCGGCGGCCGGAGCGTATCGTGACGGATCGGATTCGAAGGCTGCCTTTGCTTCGGCTGATGAGAACTCGTAGGTCTGCAGTCCGAAGGTGGCGGAGTATTCTGCCTGAGCATCCACGAGATCGCGACGATCACGCAGGGCCACCGGGCAGAATCCCTTGAAGCCGGTTCGGTCGGCTCGAGACTGAATCAGTCGCTGCTGGCGGAGGCGACGATCCTGTTCGGCGGCCTGCTGGAGCTTTTCAGCTTCCACATTTTTCAGCGGAGCAGGTGATTCTGCAGAAGGAATCATCAGAGCATCTGACTTTGAATCCGCATTCGGCGTCGTTGAGAGTTCTGAAGGTGCAGTCGCTTCCTCTTCCACAGGTGGAAGTTTCTGAGCAGGCATTTCGTCCAGATCAGGCACGATCAGCATAGGATTCGTTGCCGGGTCCGCAGGAGCTGCCTCGCTCTCTTCCACTGGCGGCAGAGCGATTGCCGGAAGATTCGGATCGAAGTCTTCGACTGGGGGAACGGGTGTTCCCAGCATGTCAGCTTCTTCTGCACGTGGCAGCAGGATGGATTTGGGTTCTTCGAATTCCGGAACGACTGGTTTCACCGGAGTGACGGCTTCGACGGATTTCGTTTCCGTCGGAGTCTGGTTCACACTCTGCTGAAACACTTCCAGTTCATCGTCGTTGAGACGTACTCCGGTGAACGGGTTTTCTTCGGGCTTTGGAGCCTCTTCTTCACCTTCAGTGAAAGGCTTCACTGGTGATGGTTCAGCAGCCGTCTTCTGTTCCGGCATGATTGTGGATGGAGCTGCAGCCGATGGTGTGGCCACTGGTGCAGCGGCTGGTTCTGCTTTCGGAGCAGTTTGTTCAGGCGCTGGGATCACCAGAGAATCCAGGTCCAGTGAATCCGATGGCTCCGCAGGCTCAGAACCTTCAAACGGATCCTCGAAGTCATCGTTTGGAACCGCTGGCTGAGTCACCTGCTTCGGAACGGAATTGGTCGGATTGACCGCCGCTCCGGGAATCGCAGCCGGTGCAGGAGTCGGGGCGACCTGTGGCATGAACGACGGTGACGAGCCTGGCTGCACGAACTTCTGCTGGACAGGCTGTGCGTTGGGCGCTGCGGTCACTGGTGCCTGAACAGGAGTTCGATTGACGTTGCCGTTCTGAGCACCGACCGTTGATGCCGTTCGCATCTGGTTCTGTGGATTCACAGCGGCTGGCGATGGGTTGCCGACAGGCGCTTTCTGAACGACAGGAGCATTCGGCTGGGTTCTTGGAACTGGCATGCCTTTCTGCATCGGCACTGTTTGAGGCCGTGCGGCTGTCTGCGGAGCAGATTGCGGAGGTGTCTGTGCCGTGGCCTGTGGAGTGTTGTTGACTGGCCGATTCTGTGGCTGACCATTTCGAATTTGAGCATTGGCTGCAGGGGCAGCGGAAGCCTGTCGATTGGCTGGCACGGGAGGAACGGCGGTCTTTGGCTGAGCTGTCTTCGGCTGAGCCATCGTGTTGTTTGGTCGGTTCTGAGCGACATTGCTCGGAATGTTCCCGGCCGGTGGTGCCGGAGCAGGCTCCTTGTAATCCGGCGGCACTGGAGGCACGATGGCGGCTTCGGCTTCCTTCTTTTCCTGGCCGGAGATTTTGCCAACGAACCTCTGAAGGAAGTTCTTCTTTGCAGGCGGCGTCTGAGGCTTGGGACGCACGGTGGCAGGAACTGGCTGCTGGGCATTGGGCAGCTCATTCTGCTTCATTGACGGCATCGGCTGTCCACTTTCGTTGAACAGCTTTTGCAACTCCTGCTCAACCGTTCCAGCGGGAGCGGGAGCGGGAGCAGGATTACCCTGCTGCTGTGCAGCCTGGAAGGCAAAAGCTGCGGAGCTAAACTGGATCGAAGTCGTAGTAACAGCCGCGGCCAGCAGCGCGCGGCGGACGAATCGGCGAGTCTTCATGAGTCCCATCCCTGTTCACTCAAGAACTACTCTGTTTCGGGGCAGGCCTGAAACAGCTCGACGCCTTCCGACACTGATTCAGCACAGTATCGAGACGCCGCTGTTGTCTATCGTCGGTTCCGAAAAGTCCGGTTGTTCCAGTTGGTCTGGTTTTGAGGTCGTTATGACAGACAGGATGGCTACGATACGTACAACCGGAATCACCCGAAGACTTGCTCCAGTCTTCCTGGCTTCACAGTTGTGAGTCATGAGTGGGGGCGTTTGAACAGTCATTCTGTGTTGTTCGGCAGAACGTGCCGAAGCGAACGATGCATTTGTTGAGTGGTCCTGAGCTTTGTGAGCTGGAAAAGAACGATGACAAAGGAAGTCAGTGTGTCGCCCGGAAATTCTGCGTCGGTGTCAACGAGCGAATCCACGATTGTGATTCGTGTTGAGCCTCCGCGTTCTCGACGCTGGGTTCGTCGAATCGCCCTTGTGCTGCTGGCTGTTTCCCTGCTGATGAATGCGTGGTTCCTTCTGGATCCGTTGAGCTATTCGCGGCCTTCAATTCCGGAACAGCATTTTTCCGGCGTTCAGGGTTCCGACAATCGCATCGCCATCATCAACTTTGAAGGCACGATCTCTCCTCCATTCACTGAACGCTGGCTGCGACAAATCAAACAGGCCGCGAAAGACACATCCGTCAAAGGGGTGATCCTGTCGATTGACAGTCCTGGCGGTTTTGTTGCCGACAGTCATCAGTTGTATCGCGAGATTCAGAAGCTGGCGAAAGACAAACCCGTTTACGTTTCCATGAAACGGATCGCTGCTTCGGGAGGTTACTACATCGCCATGGCACCAGGAGAGAAGGTTCGGATCTTTGCGGAGCCAACGACCTGGACCGGATCCATCGGCGTGATCATTGCTCGGTATAACGCCAGAGAACTCGCGGAAAAGATTGGCGTCAAAGTGGAGCCGCTCGTGACCGGACCACTCAAGGATACGCTGAATCCATTCCGCGACATGACCGAAAGAGAAACTCAGGTCTGGGATGCGATCCTGAAGGATGCCTTCGACCGCTTTGTCGGAATCGTTGATGCCGGACGTCCTCAACTGGACGATGCGGGCGTGCGAGCACTCGCGACGGGGCAGGTCTACACAGCAAAGCAGGCGCTCGACAATCACCTTGTCGACGAGATTGGGTACATCGAAGACGCCATCGCTTCCATGGTTCAGGACCTCAGTCTCGGGGAAGACTATGCTGCCTTCGAATACCGCTCGACGCCGGGTCTGGTCGATGCTCTGATTGGCGCCGCTGCTGAGCCACCCGATATGACGCAGCAGTTTTTGGATGCCGCGAGTCCGAAAGCGATGTACTACGCGTCGTGGAACCCCTGGATTCCGGAGCGATAGTGCGATCGGGTTTCGGGGATGGTTCAGACTGGGTGACTGAAGGGGAAGCGACTGAGGACAGTCGCTCTACGATTCGGCGCCGGTTGCGAGACGCAGGCCAACGTGACATGCGGCCAGATAGTCTGGTACGTGGAGGCGTTCCTTGACGGTATGGATATCGTGCTGTCCGCAGCCGAGCGTTACGGTCGGGAAGCCATGAGCTGCCATCCAGTTGGCATCCAGTCCTCCGTCGCAGACCTGAGGTTTCGGCTTCAGGCCAACGGCTTCAGAGGCGGCTTTCGCGATCTGCACGCAGGCCGATGAATCGTCAATCCGGAAAGGTTCGTAGCGAACATCTTCCACAAACTTGAGTGAGCCATACTGGCCGGCTGCGTTTGTGACGCTGTCGGTGGCTGTTTCAAACGCATCGCGCCAGGCGGCGACGATCTGCTGTCGGAACTGACTGTCATGGCTTCGCGCTTCGGCTTGAATCGTGACGAGTGGCATTACGACATTGGTGGCATCACCGCCTCGAATGATGCCCAGGTTACTTGAGCCGCGATTCTTTCCTTTTCGAACCAGTCCGTGCCATCCACCTTTCTGAAGCTGAGCCATGGCGAGCGACGCAATCACCGCCGCGTTGACACCGTCTTCCGGATGAGCACCCGCATGGCTGGCGATACCTTCAATACGAATCTGCAGATTGTTGGCTCCGACCGCTCCGACGATCAGACTGTTGGGGTCTCGCCCGTCCCAGTTGAAACACAGCTCCGGTTTGCCCAGCTTTGATGCATTCAGGTACCGGGCGCCTCGGAGACCTGTTTCTTCCTGCACGGTGAACAGCAGCGTGAGCGGCGGGTAATCCAGGTTCTGCTTCAGTGTTTCCAGGATCGCTGTCAGCACGACGGCACATCCCGCGCGGTTGTCGCCGCCCAGGGCAGTTTCTTTGGACTTCGGGCGAATCCAGTCGCCCTCGCGAACTGGCTGACATCCGACACACAGAGGCACTGTGTCCATGTGAGCCATCAGCAGGCGTCGAGGCCCCTTGATGGTGCCCTTCAGCTTGACGATCAGATTTCCGGTGTTGCCACCTGCAGGGCTTTTTTTATTGGCCGTATCGATCGTAATGGCAGACTCCGGAACGCCGGCGTCGATCAGCTGCTTCTGAATCCAGGCGGAGACCTCCAGCTCGTTTCCGCTTCCGCCCTGAATGGAAATCAAATCAAGAACTCGTCGAATCGCTTTATCTTCATTCACCTGCATGGCCAATGTCTCCCGCCGCGTGCCGTTCATCAATGAGGGACGGTAAGGTAGAAACCAGACGGCTCAAGTCCAACGAATGGCCGCAGAGGCTGGATAATTCTTTGAATTCGAGTGATCCTGGCGAAGCGGATGGACGTTTACCGTACGTTTGTCAAGATTGTACGTCCTGCTGAATTTTCGGGATCCTGAGCGAAGGAACTTTCCATGAATCGACTGATGTTGCTGATGGCTTCGCTTGTCCTGTTACTGGCGCCGGAAGCCAATGCGTTTCAGCAGATTGATCTGAAGCGACCCGGCGACAGGGAGTTCGTTCGCGACGAGGCTGGTCTTCTGAATGCTCAGGACAAGACCGTGATTGTTGCTGACTGCGAAAAGCTGCTGAACGACAAGGCGACCCCCATCATTGTCGTCACGATCAACGACATGAAGAGTCATGGCGGTGCGGGAATGCGGATCGAGACTTTCGCGAGGTTCCTGTTTGACCAGTGGGAAGTAGGTCATGCGGAGCTGAATGGAGTTTCCTGGAATACAGGCATCCTTCTTCTGGTCAGTCGCAATGACCGAAAGGCACGCATTGAACTTGGCGGTGGCTGGAAACATGAATACGACCAGCGCTGTAAGGAGATCATGGATCAGACGATCATCCCGGAATTCAAGCGGGGAGATTATTCAAAGGGAATTCGTGAAGGCGTGCGACAGCTGGTGGCAATGTCTGGCGGAATTCAGATGCCGGGGAAGACGGGCACAAATCCTTCTGCAGATCCATCCGCGACGCAAGGCACTCCGTCCGTTCGATATCAGCCGCAGCATGGTTCAGGACCTTCGATCCATCCAGGCATCCTGATTGCGCTTGCCTGTCTGGCCGTCTTCACAGTGGTTTCGATTGCTCGCAAAGGCAGTCAGGGCCTTGCGTGGATCTTGTGGGCCGGCGTGTTTGGTGTCATTGGCTATCTCCTGGTGTCAATGATGACCAATCATGATCGACGATCTCCGTGGGGTGGTGGTGGCTTTGGTGGCAGCGGCGGAGGCTTTGGCGGTGGCTCGTTCGGCGGCGGATTTTCGGGTGGTGGTGGTGCCAGCGGATCGTGGTAGTCGAAGGACAACGGGTGCGTGTTCGAAACGTGCGAACTGCATGACGCGATGAATTTGCAATGAGCCGGGTGGCACTTTTGGATCAAGGCGAGACTTATGTTGACCGAAGCAGAACGAGCGAGCCTCACGAAGGCGGTTGCCAGGGCGGAGTCAATGACGAACGCGGAGTTTGTCCCTGTGATTGCTCGCGATTCCGGCCGTTATGATCGGGCGGAGGATATTGCGGGGCTCTGGGGCGCGATGTTTGTGACAACCGTGTTACTCTGGTTCTGGCCTGCGGAAACGAGCGAACACGGAAGCTGGGGCCCGGATCCTCGCTACCTGCTGATCGGCCGAATCCTTGCCGGAATGGTTCTCGGTTTCCTCGTGGGAGTCTTTCTGTCGCATCGTATCACGTCCCTGCGACGCCTGTTCGTTCCTCGTCGCGAGATCGACGAAGAAGTTGCCCGCGCGGCACGCATGGTCTTC
>CAZIGZ010000175.1:0-12371 GCA_964538835.1 uncultured Chitinophaga sp.
GAAATGCCTAAGCCACTTGCTTCAAGCGAACAAGCCTGGGCTGGCGATGCGTTTCCACGGCCACCGGCGATCAGATAGCACGTCGTCCGGTCGATGGTTGCGGCGGGGCCGCAAGGTGCCGCTCGGCAAGCGGCACCTACGTTGGCTTTCTGCGGGAAAGGGATGTGAGCGATGCGTCAGGTTTGTTTGTGATTCCGCAGCGATCGCTAGACTGTCGTCGAAGTCTCGGATTGAACATGACTCATCCACAGCAACTCCTCGAACTCGGCGGATTCACACGACATGACGGATAATCACCTGCGGGCCAATCAGACCGCATGGAACACGATGGCGGAAACCGGGAGCGTATTCGCGAAGACCGCCACGGATGACGAATGTCGTCAGCCACTGAAGACGCTGGATGGTCGCGGGTGGCTTCCGGAAAGCGTTGCGGGGCTGAACGTGCTGTGTCTGGCCGGCGGAGGTGGCTGGCAATCTATTCTATACGCCTGCGCCGGGGCGAATGTCACGGTCGTGGATTTGAGCGATTCCATGTTGAAGCTGGACGAACAGGAAAGCCGCCGGCGCGGACTGAAGGTCCAGATTGTGCGGACGTCGATGGAAGACCTGAGCATGCTGGCGGATCAAATGTTCGACATCGTGCATCAGCCTGTCAGCAGCTGTTACATTCCTGATGTCAGAAAGCTCTATGCGGAGGTTGCTCGGGTTCTGCGAGACGACGGCGTGTACATTTCACAGCACAAACAGCCGACCAGTCTGCAAATTAGTCACAAGAATGAACGACATCAGTTCGTGATTGGCGTGGAGTACTATCATCAGGGACCGCTGCCGAACATGCAGGACACCGCCTACCGGGAAGCCGGCACCACGGAGTATCTGCATCGTCTGGAATCGCTGATCGGCGATCTCTGCATAGCAGGCTTTGTGATCGAGGATTTTCGGGAGCCGAAGCGAGCGGACTATTCTGTGGATGTCAGTCACTTCGGATATCGAGGCCGTTTCATTCCGCCCTATCTGCGTATGAAGGCTCGACGGAGACCACGACCATCCTCAGAAGCGGCCGAGCGACGAACAACGGCAGGGCTCTGGTTACCCGGAGGCACCTAAAGACCCTTTGTTCCGGACTTCATTTTCAGACACCGTGCCGTCAGCGGGAACAGATCATGGCCTCGTTTTTCCGAACTTACCGCACGATAAGTCGGCACCTTCGAAGAAAACGAAGGAAGCTCTGCACCAGTCGTGCGAAGCGGTCCCTGAACACAATCGGAGATATCTTCTGGGAGATCAGGATCGCAGAGATTCTCTGATTCAAGTCGAAACTCGAAGGGTGTCAGCCGTCCGAGCGACTGCATCGGATGTTCATGTCCAGCCTGTCGAGGATTATGTCAACGTCCGCATGCGGATTGATGGCATTCTATTTGATACTCACACACTTCCCAAAGCCATTCAGGAAGAAGTACTGACACGCATCAAAGTGCTGGGCCGGATGAACATCGCGGAAAAGCGGCTGCCTCAGGACGGTCGAGCTACCGTTCAGGTTGGTCAGCGGCTCATCGATCTGCGTATCGCATCGATGCCCACCAGCTTCGGCGAACGAATTGTGATTCGCCTGCTGGACAAGAGTGCCCGACTCTACACGCTGCAGGAACTGGGCATGGACGCTGCGACGCTGGAACGGTATCGCCGTGCCGTGTGTCAGGAACATGGATTGGTGCTGGTTACCGGGCCAACCGGCAGTGGCAAGAGCACGACACTTTATGCCTCACTCATGGAACTGGATACCAGAGCCCGCAACGCGGTGACGCTGGAAGACGACGGCAGAGGTTTCAGTTTTCAGTATTCGGTAGAAACCCATGAGGACGGCCAGTGAGGAGGTTGCAGTTCTCCCAGGAATTGAACTCCCAGGGGGACTGGTCGTCAATCCTGAGTTGGTGGGAATGGGGGGAGATTTGCGGTGTTTTTCAGGCTGTAGGTCCTTGCTGCTAGTTTTCAGTTTGCAGTTTTCAGTGTTCAGTTTTCAGTAAGTCGGGTAGCACGCCTGAAGGGCGTGTGCTTCTCGGTTTTCAGTTTTCAGTTTTCGGTTTTCAGTAAGTTGACGTTGGGACACGGTGCACTGGAATAACCACGCTGTCCCTTCGGCTTCCGACCGCTCCGCGTCACAGGCTTCACCTGTGCTACCCGAAGTCTTCAGTACCGGAGCGTTGACACACTCCGCTCGCCGGGTGAGTTGGTTTGGAGCCGAAAGAAACGGAAGAAAGCGGAAAGCGGAATGTACGTCGTAGCCATTGCCTGCGATTGTTTTCTGTCACCCATTTTTTGTCCAACATCCGCCACGATCATCAGAGTTCAGGTGCGGGCAAAAGGATGGTGGGCAGAAAGTTGTGCGACTGTCTCGTTGCCTTATTCGCGTCAATTCGTGTCCATTCGCGGTTCAAAATGCGTTCTGCGCAGGTGAATCGCATACCTGAATGCTGACGCATCCCGCTCGCCAAGGCAGGTGGAGTTGAAAAGACGACCTGACCCATCACCGCGGAGACTGGGAGAATGTGTGGACGAGCCAAGCCACTGAGTGTCGAGTCTGATCAGCCGCAGCAATCCTGCTTCTCAGGAGCGCGGTCGGGCGGAACAATGCCCTGCTGAATCATGGCCAGGCGTTCCTGATGTTCGTAGTACTGTCGACACAGTTCCTGAATGCCGCTGATCAGAATGTAGGCCACAGGGATCGTGATCCAGACGACAGATGGATTCAGAAAGAAGGCACCCCAG
This sequence comes from uncultured Chitinophaga sp., assembly GCA_964538835.1. GTDB lineage: Bacteria > Planctomycetota > Planctomycetia > Planctomycetales > Planctomycetaceae > SXXK01. Next base: position 2,767 of record CAZIGZ010000175.1, read on the forward strand.
TTCATCGTTCCGTTCTCCCACTTGGACTCCCAACTCCAGCGATGGGTCCAGAGTCCACAAGTTCGCTGTTGAATGCAGGTATTCGCAGAACGATGGTGACTCCTGGGCAGATTTTCAAGATTTCCGTAAACGGCCCAAATGCCAACAAAAAAGGGCCGCACGGGGCGGCCCTTCGCTGGATCAAGCAGGGGTTGGGGACGACTAGAAGCCGCCACCGCCGACTCCGCCGCCACCGAAGTTGTTGAATCCTCGGACATTGCGGAATCGACCGTAATCCTGTTCGGCTTCCATGGAATTGATGCCGTTGCTGTACGGCTGTGACACCACTGTACGTCGGTCAGCATCCGGATTCCCCAGATCCGTCAGGACTCGCACGACAATGTCGCGTCGGATCTGATCGAGTTCCGGATCTGCATTGTTCATGCTTCGCTGGACGATCACTGGAAACGGAGAGGACGGCATGCGGGCAGCGATCTCCATGATGTGATCGCGACCATAAGGAGTCAGTTCGGAGGAGTTATCCACGAATTCATTGCGATAGATCACGAAGTCGGCCGCTTCGCCGTTAGTTTCCTGCATGTGCCAGTGGGCGCGGCTGACAGCTCCCAAAGGAATCACATCAGGGATCGCATAGCGTGATGCGGGATAGTACTTCTTGCTCCACGGCCACCAACTGGTACCGCAACCCGTGTCACAGGTCTCACAGGAGTTGCATCCCGATGTTGTGCACTCGGAAGTCGTGCAGCAGTCATTCGTAGACACACACCCGGACGAAAGGAGTCCTCCCAAAGCCAGCAGGGCCCATGGAGAACGTCGGAATCTTCTGAGCTTCATATCAGGCTCTTCCTGTCCGTTGAAACGATCAGTCCGGAGACCGAGTCGTGAGATAAGTGAATTCAGACCATCGGGTCTCAGGAGACCACGATTCGCTGGATGATTACTTCTTTGATCCGGAGCGAGACCAGCTGGTGTTCTTCACAGTCCCATTGGCCGTATTGTCGCGTCGGAACGCAGACCCCATGCGAGTCAGCATGGACGGCTTCTGCTGAGACTGCGGGCTGACCTGTCCCTGAGCCGGCCAGTTTGGAGCCGGAGGAACAGGAGGAAGCTGTGAACCGGGCTGCGGGATCGGAGCCGGAGCCATACCCGGTGCACCCTGTGGATAGCCGGGCATCGGCTGTCCCTGAACTCCCATCGGTGCTCCCTGATACTGCATCTGTGGCTGCATCTGCATCTGTGGCTGCATCTGCGGCTGATACTGCATCGGAGGAACGCTGTAGTCCGGCTGAGGAGTCATCGATCCGCCGAATGGCTGAACCGGTCCGGAGGAATACGTTGCCGACATGTCGCCCGCTGGAGGAACGAATCCACCACTGTTCACTGCCGGATTGTACAGATTGTATCCCTGAGGAACTCCGGTCATCTGGCCGGTTCCGAACGGTGCAATCTGGTAGACGTTGTTATCCGGCGGACCTTCGGTCTGACCTCGGTGCCAGAGCTGTTCGTCACTTGGATGAGTCACATTGAAGCCTGGAACCGGAGGCACTTCATCCGGTTCCATCGGCCGGACAATCTCCGGAGACACCAGAACGAGCAGTTCGGTTTCGATTTCGGAAGCCTTCTTGGACTGGAAGATTCGAGGGCCAACCCAGGGAATGTCGCCCAGCAGCGGGACTCGGCTGACTTCGGCCAGCGTCTGCCGGGAGATCAGTCCGCCGATCGCAAACGTTTGACCTTCTCGCAGTTCGACAGTTGTCTGAACTCGCTTGACGTTGGTGCCGGGAATTCCGTTAACGGAGTTGTTGTTATTGAGTTCACTGAACTCAGGAACGACCTGCATGCGGATCAGGTCGCGGTCAATCACGGTTGGAGTTACCACGAGGCTGGTACCGAATCCTCGGAACGACGTGGCCTGACCGCCACCCAGTCCAATGATTGTCGGAACAGCAAATTCACCACCGGCCAGGATGCTTGCACCGGTTCCACTCAGCACAGTCAGCCGAGGCTCAGCAAGCATCTTGATAGAGCCATTGGACTGCAGCCACTTCACGAAGATCTGGATCTCTCCGTTCTCAAAGATGCCGCTCAAAGTGCTGGGGGTTCCGCCCATGTTTGAGCCGATGGCATGACGACCGTCGTTGAACAGCACTCGCCAGTCAATCCCGGCATTTCGCAGTTCCGATCGATTCAGTTCGGCGACGACAACTCGCAGAGTAATATTGTATTCGCCTGGAACAACAAGTTCATTGATCAGGATATCTCGGAACCCGTTGTTGACTCCGTTGTTACCGCCACCGCCACCCGCACCTCCGGCGAGGTTTCCGGAAGCGGCGAAGACGTTCAGGCCCCCGGCGTTATCAAGGTCGTTGAATCGACCCATAGAACGGTAAACTTCGGTTCGGACAACCTGAAGAATGTTCTGAGCTTCTTCGGCGTCATACGCGGTTCCTCGAACCAGCACCTGAGCACCGACTGGAATCAGAGCACAGGTTGAGTTCGGATAGAGATCCTTCAGGCGGCGTTCGAGTTTTCCGAAGTCGATCGTTCGCTGTTCTTCCAGGCTGGCATCACGCACCACCGACACTTCATAGATTGAAGGAGTATCTTCCCCTTCAAACCAGAGCGTCAGGTCAGTCTTGCCCAGTTCCAGACCAACAACGCTGATTTCGTTTTCCGAGTATTGAACATAGTTGGCCACTGTGGAATCAGTGACGGCGATACGCCGAACTCGCTTGCTGGTGATGACCAGCTGGCTGTGACGACGCTCAATATCCAGGTGATACTGAGGCTTCAGCATCTGCTCCACATTCGGGCTGTGGACCGCATCAACCTTTCCCGAGATCGCAGGTGTTTCAAGCTGCAGGTTCTGAACCTGCGACGATGGAACCGGCGCGGGAACGGCAGGCGGAGCGAACTGCTGCGCAAGAAGCGTACCCTGTGCCAGCGAAAATGTGGCGGCGGCTCCTGCCAGGATTCGTCCGATCGACCTGCATCGCAGGGACTTTTGCCAGGCTCGCAGCAAAGAGACCGGACCCGCGTGATCGACTGACATTCGAAGTGCTCCTTCCGTGTAGCAGCTTCGCGAGAGACGTTGAGGCTCTGTCGCGTTTTCCTTGCCCCTCCAGTCCCGGATGATTCAATCCCTGAATCAGACTCCGAAACAAACTGCAGACTCAATGCAGCACAGGCACAGGATTCCTCCGTTGTATCGTCTCGAGCCAGGCCTGGATTCAACCCGAGGCAGGCCAAGTGAACGAACATCTTCAGCGGCCCAATAGTTGGTCCGATTGCGTAAGATGATCCGAACATCGGGAGAATTCAGGTTCTGCCGAAACCAACAAAAAAAGGGTATCCAGACCGAGTCGGGATGCCCTAAAGCTGCCTCAGAATTCGCCCAGTTTACCGGATTGGAACTGATCACAGCCCTGGTGACAGGATTTACCAAACGATAGTGATGTTATTGGACGGTGGACCAGGGTGAGCCCACGGACGACGATAGCTGTGATATGGATAGCGATGATGAACTCCGCCGCCATCCATATTTGGAATCCCTTCAAAGCCGCTCAGGAATGAGCCTGGAGCCGGTCCGCCAAACTGTCCGGCATGAGTATTGTGAACAAATCCAGCGCCGCCCAGACCATGAATCAGGCCTGCATTGGCCACACCGCCGGCACAGCAGGTCGGCAAGGCCGCTCCGCAAAGACAGCCTGCTTCCACGACAGGAGCCGCATGGAACACTGGTGCTGAATACACAACCGCTGGCGCCGGAGCTGCCCCCTGACAGTCGCAGCCTTTGCCAAATCCGTGCAATCGAAAAATATCACCTGCATTCACAGAGACCTGGCAGGCCAGAACCGCCAGCCCAAGAACAACACCACGCAATGACTTCATATGAGACTCCCGATCAGAGGCGCGCTGTCCCAGTTTCCAGGCGGACCGTGGCAAACGACAGCGCGAACCACGGCACTCCGATCTACACGGTGGCAGAAAAAGTGCCAGCCGTATTTTTCCGGAACAGAGCGAAGTAAAAATATGACGGTCGGTCCGTTCGAAATGTGCACATGGCATGGACTTCTCCGGACACAGCGTTTCTTTGGCTTTCAAAGAAGTCTTGGTCCTGGCAGACCCGATGATCGGAGAGAGTTTAGAGCCATCGCGGATCACGGACATGGTCAGCGACGCTTGCTGGAGACGACGACCGGAGGGATTCAATGCGTCGATCACTCGTTTTTGCCTTCGCCATCACCCTGCTGCATGCCATTCAGGCGCAGGCTCAGGTTGGCACTCCCGGCATCGATTATTCCTATTCGGTGGCTGCGGGAGACGGAGTGCAGCAGTACCCGTATGACCAGCAGGATCCGTGGATCCATGGTTACTTCCAGCGCTATCCGGCCTACGGCGGATTCTCCAGCTTCCGACCATATAACTATCGGCATGTGTTTTCGCAGACACAGATTGCGACCGGCTGGGGAATGTCTCACGGCATGCCCTACTCCCAGCAGTTCTGGAACAAGTATCGCGGCAGCTATCTGGACGGCAACCTGCATGCTCAACTGCAGGCTACACCGGCGCAGGGTGCTCAGCCTCTGATCTATCAGCCCCAGATTCCGGTGGTTCCCGCCGGTGCTGTTCGTCCAATCGCCTACGAAGCTCAGCCAGTCACCGTGCCTCGCCCTGTTCAGCCAATGCAGCAGGTGCCGCAGTCCGCCGGTCGGCCGGTTCACGTTTTCCCGAATCGATAAGTCTTCCGGCTGATCGTCTGGAATGCGGCTGCGAAGTGACTCCCAAACTCTCAGACCATGATGTGGGAATCGTCTGAGATCCGCTTCGAAGATGCACTGAAACTCCCCGCCAGAGACGCTCCGCTCCGGTTTCGATCGGTCCGGAGCGTTTCCGTTTTCCGGGCTTCAGTGACCGGGACGCCAACTGGACGGTTTGCTCTACGGCCATTTTCGTTTTTGGCCAATCTGATCGACGCAATCGAATTTGGCGCACAACTCACTGCTTTCCGGCTTCTGCAGAGTTAGACTTCGCCTCTGCAACGATGAATGTCGGCAATCCACCAGCCTGACCCGAAGTGCGTCAACCGGGCGCGACTTCGAACGACATTCTCACTCAAGATTGATGCTCAACGCGACATTGCTCGCATCGAAACTGCTGGAAGGAATTTTTTCGTCATGAACCAGACGCCTCTGAATCAGTGGCATCACGAACACAATGGTCGAATGGTGGACTTCGCTGGCTGGGAAATGCCGGTGCAGTATTCGTCGATTGTGGAAGAACACAATGCCGTGCGAAACGCAGCCGGCCTGTTTGATATTTCTCATATGGGCCGCCTTCAGTTCTTCGGGGAAACGGCCGGAGATTTTTTGAACAGCGTTGTCACCAACGACACGTCTCGACTAAAGCCCGGCGACGTGCGTTATTCGCTTGTCTGCAATCACGATGCAGGAATTCTGGATGACGTTCTGGTCTACCGCCTGGCGGATCGCTGGGAACTGGTGGTTAACGCATCAAACCGCCTGAAGATCTGCGAGTGGCTGGAACACTGTGCGGGGTTCGCCAGTATCCGGTTTGTCGATCGAACGCTGGCAACCGGCATGATCGCCGTTCAGGGGCCACTAGCTGCTGGCCTTGTGACGGAACTGACAGGGATCGATGTCGCAGGAATGAAGTACTATTCCGCGAAGGATGCTGTCTATCAGGGCCAGGGGGTTTTGATCTCACGAACGGGCTACACCGGTGAAGACGGATTCGAGCTTGTCGTGCCCAATGAACTTTCTGTCCCGGTCTGGAACCGTCTGCTGGAGCTTGGCGGGACAAAGGGACTTGTGGCGGCAGGACTTGGGTGCCGTGACACTCTGCGGCTGGAAGCAGCCATGCCGTTGTACGGTCATGAATTGAACGAACAAATCGATCCGCTGACAGCTGGCCTCGATTTCGCCGTACGGTTCAACAAGCCGGAATACCCCGGCAAGGCAGCCATGGAACAAATTCGTGACGCTGGCCTGAAGACTCGACGTGTCGGCCTGAAGCTGGAAGGTCGACGAATTGCTCGGGAAGATTCACCTGTTTTGTATGACGGTGCAGAAGCCGGCAAAGTGACCTCCGGGACATTTTCACCAACTCTGCAGCAGGTGATCGCAATGGCCTATGTTCCGGTGGCCCTGGCCAGCGAGGGCCAGAAACTGGAGGTCAACCTGCGAGGAACGCTGGTGACTGCCGAGGTTGTTCCGTTGCCGTTCTACAAACGAGCCAGGTAGGCAGGATACGGCTGGGCTCGTCATGATGCCTCGGGAGATTCGGCCCTCATCAGAAGAGCCTCGCATTGTGGTAAAGCCGCATGACGTGTCTTCGGAGCAGCAGCAGCACGATCAGATTAACCAGCTTGAACAGGATCAGCGGAGTTGACTGCTGCCATGCTTCCAGAGCATCTGTGAAGCCGAAGACAGCAAACACGGAGGCATAGGAAAGTTCAGACTTCGACTTTCGACAGGTTCTCCATCGGCGCAAGACCAATCCTGCGAACGCCAGCCACGCAGCGCATTCCAGGAGATTGAACCAGTGGTAGATCCATGAAAACCTGTCAGCCGCGTCAGGATCCCACTGCCACCAGACATGTGTGAAGATCCGTGGCACGAGTTGACTCCAACAAAAAACCAGCAGGGACACTGCTGGTTTGTAACGAGAGTCTTTTGATTTGTTCCGTGCCATCGCGGTTCAGTTTTTGAACCTGCGAGCGACAGTCCCCTATTTTCCGTTGCGACGGTCCGCCGAAGCCTTCTCTTCCTGTCCTCGAGCAAGTTCGCGAGTCGTCAGATCGTCGCGCTGAAGCAGGTTCAGAACCGTATCACGATAAAGCTCCCAAGCCTCAGCCGTTTTGGTCTTCGCAGGAATCGCCAGAGTGATAATCTCGGACGATCCTCGACTTGCCAGGTAGCGTTCAAAGGAACCCGCCACAGCCTTTTCAGGAAGTGCCACGTAGCGGAAGCCAATAATCTGGGCGGTTTCCTGAGCGACCTTCTGACAGCTCCCGCTAGATGCAATCAGGCCCTTATCGCCTTCGATCGTGCGGATGTGCAAGACTCGCTGAGGCTGCAGCTGCTTCAGCTGACTCATAAGAAACGCCGCTTCGACTGGCTGATCAACACTCTGTGTATCGCCAGCTTTTGGGAAGCCGTGATTGATGTACTGACCTTTGGAATTCAGAGCCGTTTTGCTCTTCATTCCGTCCGGGTTCAGAGTACGAATAAAGGTTGTATCGTAACCGCCCAGGATCAGACTGTTGTCGTGCAGATGTTGAGCCAGCTGGTCAACGATGGCAATGGCCGCAGGATCATGACCGCCAACGCTTCCCACAACCAGTGTGCGATATCCGTCTTCGCCGGACTGAGCCATCTCAAAGGTCTGGCCGCCGGAAGACTTGCCCACTTTGGTCCATGAGAACGCCACCGGCGCGTTAACTTTGTCGGAGGGGGCTGGCTTTTTGCTGTCGGTCGTTGATGACTTTCGATTTCCCTGAGCCGTTTTCATGTCACTGGCTGCAGGAGATTCTGCGAGGGCAACGCGAGTGGGCTCCGCTGACGTTGGCTTCTGTTCGGCCCCCAGCGAAAGGACTGGCGGTTTCGTCGGCTGAGCAGACGTCGATGGCTGTGACGCAACTGTTTCGGGTTCTTCCTTCGGAGGAGCAGGAACGACTGCCGAAGTACCCTTCTGTTCCGCGGCGGGGACCTGTGATCCTGTGGCGGCCACAGTCGCTGGATTGGAAACAACCGGGCTGGAATTTAAAGAACCCGAGGCAACAGGGCTGCTCTGAGCCACCATGTTGTTCGTACCAGCGCCAGGGGCGACAGTACCGGTGCTGGAAGTCGGCGCGGGCGAGGCCGCGATTGGTGTCGGGACCGGTCGGGTTTCGTCGAACGACGGAACGGCCGGCATCTGGGACAGCCAGATCTTTTCTTCATCCGTATACTGCCCATTCGTCATCGGAGCCGAAGACGACACACTGCCCTGTGCAGAAGGGAGAGACGGGATGGATGCACATCCGGACAGAAAGACGACCGCAGCCACTGAGGCCGGCAGTGTGTTAACAGACTGTCGGTCAGCGATGCGTGGAGGGGACCACTTCATCGGAACCTCACTTCAGCTAATTGTGCAGAAACTTCCGTCGATCAGCTTTCAATACCAAGCTGATAACACAACTGTTCAAATCGCTCATGCAGTTCATCACTGGATGAATGAACGTGCTCGGCTTCGGTAATGAACCGCATATTCTCAATGCACTGAATCTGGTTGTCTTTCAGTGCTCGCTCACATTCCACGTTCTCTTTGCCGTAGACGAACAACAGCTTGTGTTCGTCCAGCTGAACTTCCATCGGCTTGCGAGGATTCAGGATGGCGATGCCGCAGCATCCGTCATCCAGCAGCAGATCTTCAAAGTCGTAAAGAATGCTCTGAAGCACCGGCATGTCGATCTGTTCGCGGTACAGATCCGTATGCTGCCCGTTGTTCTTGTCGTGGCTCGTTTCCAGCACGACGTCAACGGTTTCGCCCAGCGGATCCAGCAGCGACAAAAATGTATCAAACAGCTTCTCCCGTGAGACGGATGCCATCAGCACGGGAATACGCGCACCGGTTTCCTGATCCACATACCACTCATGGCGGTATCCGGTGCGAGGAACGACTTCCAGGTTGTACGATGGACGCACAGCATCCGTCAGCGTGAAGTCGCCGTACCGGGCAATCGCCATGTGAGCTTCCAGCTCGTCTTCCGACAGATTCCGGAAGCTGCTGACTCCACTTGGAGCAGCCCCATCGCGATAGTTTGTTTTCAGAAAGTTCTTCAGAAAGCCCATGACGTTAATCCGGCGCAGAGAGAATCATGGCAAGAGAGCCCGCTTCTCGAAACGTAGCACTCGCCGTCAGCCGAGCCGTCGGGATTTAGATGTTTCGTCAAATTTGCGGGAAAGCTCTGAATCCTGAACACGAACGTACCGCTGAGAGAACCTGTTCCGGCAGTCCCTGCGCTCGACACAATCGGAATTGATGTCCCAGAAATTACGGCTGTCAGAATCGACAGATTGTGTGATACTGTTCGGCATGGAAAAGAACGTCTGCCTTCCCTCGGTTCGGCTTAGCTCGATCATTGCCCGCATCATCATGATGGTCGCGGCGATGAACTCGTTTTCACCCATCCAGGCTCAACAGATTGAGATTCAGGGACGAAGCGGTCCTCGACTAAGCACTCGCCAGGAACCAGCTTCCGTTCCGCCGAAGTCGACAACGTCTGAAGAGTGGTTTCGCATCGAGTTCGACGGCAAAAACGTTGGATACGAATCTCTTCGGACGTCTGTGGCCCAGCGAACTGCCAGCCAGGATGCTCAGGAGCTGCCGCCCGAACTTCTTCGTCGTGTTCGTGAGACACGACTGAAACTTCGCCGCTTCGGGACAGATGTTTCCGTCACCGCACATCTGGAAACGATCGAGACGAACAGCGGGCTGCTGTTTTCATGGAACCTTCAGCGCACCGCCGCTGATGGTTCGACGATGGCACGCACGGGAATCTGGAATGAAAAAGAACGTGCGTACCAACTGACTGAGAAGTC
>CAZIGZ010000176.1:0-9294 GCA_964538835.1 uncultured Chitinophaga sp.
CACCAATCAGATGATGTCGAATCTGACGATGTGACGGACTGTTGATGACCTGATGACTCGGATGATCATCCGGCAGAACAACGCCATCTGCAGCGGCCTCAGCGGCGGTCTCCATCAGGGCCTGCTGCCATTGCTTCTGCTGAGCTGCGAAGACCTGACCGTAGATCCCGGCAACGTCCAGCAACGACGCCGGCTTCTTCTCCAGGAGGGCGTCGATGACGAACGGATTCCACTTTGGTGGTTCGGCCCGCAGAGCATGCAGCTTGTCTGGAGTTCGGCCGGCGGCATCGAGTTCCGCAGAGAGGCGTCCGATGAGTTCGTCGCAGCGCTTCTGGAAATCTTCTTCCGGAAGTGAACCCCATGACTGCATCTCCAGCCACGGTCCAAAGACGGGATCGTCCTTTTTGAGGCTTGCCAGATAATCTCGCCAGCGGTTGTACAATATCGGGCGGATGTCGTCGGTGCGGTAGGAGAGGAAGACCGTGGAAGTATCCTGTTCGCCAAGCCCCTTGGCCATTTCTGCCAGGTACAGTCCCACCTGCATGCGCAATCGCTGGCGCAGGACTTCACCTTGTTCACGGGCGAATTGCTGATACTTCAGTTTCAAATCCGCGAGCTGTTGATCGTAGGCCTGACGTGCGGCTTCATCGCTGACATTACCGATCACCGGCAGCATCGCGGGGGACTTGCTGGGAGCGATCGCGGCATAGAGTGCGTAGTAATCGGTTGTCGGAATCGGATCGAACTTGTGATCATGGCAACGAGCGCACGTCACGGTCAGTCCCATGAGTCCTCGAGTCACCACGTCAATCTGATCATCGATCGTGTCGTGGTAGTTTCGAAACTGCATGCCAACAGTGAGGAAGCCCAGGGCCGCCAGCGCCGGATCGTTTTCGGGCAGGCCGAGCTGATCGGCTGCAATTTGTTCCTGAAGAAATCGCTCGAAGCTGAGGTCACGATTGAACGCTCCGATCACGTAGTCTCGATACGTGTACGAAAATGGAAACGTCGTGAAGCCGATTGCTGCGCCGCCGTGAGTATCCGCGTAGCGAGCGATGTCCAGCCAGTGTCGTCCCCAGCGTTCGCCGTAGCGAGGCGATTCAAGCAGGCGGTCGATCAGTTTCTCAGTGCTGTCCGGTGACGCGTCGTTCACATACGCCTCGACCTCGGACCATGTCGGAGGCAGGCCTGTCAGATCAAACGTCGCGCGGCGAATGAACTGAGCTCGACTGATCTCCGGAGAGTATTCAAGCCCGGCTGCGTGAAGACGCTGCAGAAGAAATCGGTCGACTACAGAAGCGTCCGGTGATTCCGCCGCGGGAATAGTCTTCAGCATTTCCTGCGCAGAGGCGATCGGCTGGAACGCCCAGTGACTGGAGTACTTTGCGCCTTCGCCGATCCACTGTTTCAGGATCTGTTTCTGTTCTGCGGACAGCGTCTTGCCGGTGGAGACAGGAGGCATCACGGCTTCAACATCGCTGGTTTCAATACGAGCCACGAGAGAGCTTTTCTCAGGCGAACCCGCGACGATGGCCGCCAGTTTCGCATCGGCTTCAACATCCAGCCGAAGGTCTCCGCTGCGTTTCTGGGCATCAGGCCCATGACAGGCAAAGCAGTGTTCGGCCAGAATCGGGCGAACCTGTTTGTTGAAGTCCACCTGAGCCAGCACGGTTCGCGACTGAAGCGACAGTGCGAGAATGATGGCGATGGCTGTGGTAGCGTAACGAAGCAATGTCGGCATGGTGGGACCTCAGTGATCAGCAAGGCCGGAAGCCAGGTGACAGAAGGAATTTGCCGGGAGGGATCAGGTGCAGGGCGAGGAGCAGGCGGGAAATTCTACGGCATGCCTGAGCCAGTGGAAAGCGCTGAGTCTGGTTCGATCGGTTTTCCCAGGACTCCCGTCAGGCGATTTTCGCCAATCGCCGCACTCTCGTGAAGCCTGTCACTGTTTGAGTCGCTCAAGCCGTTCCAGCAGTTCCTGGCGAGCTCGGAAGATGCGGCTCCGGACGGTCCCCAGAGGAATATCGAGCACCTCGGCGATCTGTTCATAGGAGAAACCATCGATCTCCTTCAGCACGAGTGGCGCACGAAACTCTTCGGGAATCTGCTGAAGAGCCAGACGTACCATGCGCACGTTTTCGTCCTGCTGCATGGCGTGATCCGGAGATGCGTCCGGACGGCTGTCGGTTGGTTCAAAGCCGGCGGCATCGTTCATCTGCTCGAGCGAACCAGATGGCAACTGCTGCTTTCGCATATTGCTGACGGCCGCATTTCGAGCAATGCGGTACAGCCAGGAATAGAAGCCTGACTGACGTCGGAAGGAAGACAGCTTTCTCCATGCGAGCGTAAACGCCTGCTGAGCGGCATCGAACGCGTCTTCGCGGGAACCGAGACAGTGTTCGAGGCTGTGAACGAGTCGTTCCTGATAGCGGCGCACGAGTTCGTCAAATGCGTGAGTCTCGCCCTGCAGTGCTTCGTCAATCAGTTGCAGGTCACTTCGCGGATTCACGGACGCCTCTTGCTGTTACTCGTATCGTTCCGCTTTCGCAGTGCATCACTGCGGTGTTGATGAAATGCCTGTGGTGGCTCCGTTGTCAGACTTCCTGGTCAGCTTTCGCTGCTTCGACAGGTAGTACATCGCTGCCATCCCCGTCACGACCAGGATGATGCTGATGATCTGAGCTTTCTTCAGGCCGACATTCCCCGGTGCGACATCACCTCGAAACGTTTCCAGAATGTAACGATTAATGGGGTACAGAATCCAGGCAAGACACATCACACTGCCATCAAACGGCCGACGTCGGTAGAACCAGGCAAGAATCCCGGCCAGCAAAAATGCCATGCCGGAGCTGTAAAGCTGTGTGGGATGCAGAGGAATCGTCGTATCCGCATCGGGATTGATGATTTTCCATTCCACCAGTTTCTCAAACGTCAGGCTGTCCGGAGGAAACTTCACGGCCCATGGCTGCTGGCAGGCTTTTCCAAAGCAGCAGCCATAAAGAAAACACCCGATGCGTCCAAAAGCTTCGCCCACCAACAGCGACGGTGCCAGCACGTCAAACATCGCAATCGGGCTGATGCCACGACGGCGGCAGAAGATCAGAATGCCGATGATGCCGCCCGCGACGCTTCCGTAAAAGACGATGCCTCCGTCCCAGAGTGCGATGGTTGCAATCAGTTTGTCCCGCATCGTCGGGGCTCGTCCATAAACCTGAGCACCGTATTCCAGAAGGTAATAGAGTCGAGCACCAATCAGGCCTGGGATCAACGCCCACATCATCATGTCCCAGATAATGTCGGGGGGGTGGCCAATCGTCTGGACGCGTCGTGAGGCAAGCCAGCTTGCCGAGGAGAAACCAATAAACATCATGAACCCGTAGCCGAACACAGGCAGTCCGGATTTCACCAGCCCGATCTGAGGCTGCACGATCAGCAGGAAAGTGAAGATCGCCGGAATGATCTGCCAGAACGCGGTCGACAATGCTGACTCGGCAGCGTTTTTGGTGCGACGGTACATGGCAAGAAACGCAACGATGCAGACAGCCTGCCAAAGCAGAATCAACCATCCGGCGCCGACGAGCAGTTCATTGCCAGTGGACTGCCATTGCCAGGCATTGTCGAACACAAATCTCAGCAGAACCTTGCGCATCGCCTTCCTCAGCCTTTTCTGTGCATCCCTTCAATCTCGCCTGCTGGCTGCTCATGCTGCCTGCCCGCCCGAATCCCGCGCGCTGAGCGACTGGGAAACCGAACAGGCCTCAGCCTGAGGTCCGTCTGAGATCAAAATGTGCGGCGAGAATGTTAACGAGCGTTCAGCATTCCTAGAACAGCGTTCCGGAGCAGGCAACTTTGGGCGGGAAACAGACCGGCGAGGCGAAACGAGTGAAACGCGGGACACAGTTTGCGAATTCCGGTGAATATTCTGGTGCATTCTTCGAAATTCGAGGCATCCGCGGGCAAAATCCTGCGTTCTGACCTCCCGTAGAAGCAGGCCCAGCGAAGTCAGTTAACAGATATTCAGGCGCAGCGAACGACCGCTGTGTCGATTCTTCATCAGGCATCAGCACTTTATGACAAACAACGCGGTTCGGCTGGAAGGTGTGACAAAGACGTTTGGATCACACACAGCAGTGCGAGATCTGGATCTCACGATTCCCGAGGGATCCATTTACGGATTCATCGGCCCCAACGGTTCCGGCAAGACAACGACCATTCGGATGATTCTGCGAATCTTCTTTCCGGATCGAGGACGAGTGGAAGTTCTGGGCCAGGCGGAAGGCACATGTGCGGATGACCGCGTCGGATACCTTCCTGAAGAGCGAGGTCTTTATCGACGTATGAAGGTACGCGATCTTCTGCAGTATTACGCTCGCCTGAAGGGCTTTCGAGACTGTGACTCCGAAATCACCTGGTGGCTGAAACGGCTCGGCGCGGAAGACTGGAGCAGTCGCAAGATTGAGTCCTTGTCGAAAGGGATGTCGCAGAAGGTGCAGTTTGTCGCCTCCGTGATTGCTCGCCCCCAGTTGCTGATTCTGGACGAACCATTCAGCGGGCTTGATCCGGTGAACCTCGAACTTCTGCGTGAAGCCATTCAGGAAGTTCGAAGTCGAGGCACGACGATCATCTTTTCAACGCACGAAATGGACGTTGCCGAACGCATGTGTGAGCGAGTCTTCATGATTCACAACGGCAACAAGGTGCTGGACGGAACCGTCGCGGAGATTCAGCGGCGTTACCCGGCCGATGAAGTTCGCATCCGCTTTGCAGAAGGCCAGTCGACCCCGCAGTTCATTTCCGGTGTCGAAGCCATTGAAACTCGAGGACCATTTCTGCACATGAAGCTCAAGTCGGGCGAACACGCGGATGATGTGCTGAAACATCTGGCCTCGACGACTCGCGTGGAGCACTTTGAACTCCTGCGTCCGTCTCTGCATAACATCTTTATTCGTATTGCCGGTCCCGCCGCTGCTGTCCCTGCGGACGCAAAGACAACGGCCGTTTGATTACGGACGAAGCCGCAGTGTTGTGCTGTCCAGGATTCCGATTCGACAGAGCCACTGACGGCGATGGCAGGCGAAGCACTTTCATCAACACGATTGATTCCGAACACAACTGACTCTGAGCATCACAATGCAAAAAATTCTGACGATTGCCCGACGTGAATACCAGGCGATGGTGGCGACGAAAGCCTTTATCGTCGGCATGGCCATGATGCCCATCCTGATGCTGGGCGGCATGATTATTCCCAAGCTGCTGCGAGGCATTGAGAAGGCGGAAGATCGACGGATCGCCGTGATCGACCACACCGGTCAACTCTTCCTTCCTCTGAAAATGGCGGCCGATCAGCGCAACCTGATGCTGAAGGCAGAGACTTCCGAGGACAGGAAAGAAGCGACGGAAGCTCAGCCAGCGGATGGCAAAGCGGCTGAGGAAAAAGCTGCTGATGGGCAGCCCAAAATGTCGTCCGAAGACCGCGAAGAGCGAGAAGCGAAGAAGGCGATGGGCATGGAGGAGATTCATCGCTATGTGCTGGAGCAAATTCCGGCAGAAGGTTTCAGCGATGAAAAACGACTGGAACTATCAGAACAGATTCGTGATCGAAAGTTGTATGCGTTCATCGAAATTCCTGCAGAAGTCCTGACAGCCGCGACGCCCGATCTGAGCCAGCCGGACAAGCTGAATCCCGATTCCCTGAAGCTGCCGGAGATTTCCTACGTCGCTGAAGATGCTGCACTGGCGGATGCCAAGCGATGGGCCGAAACCAGTCTGAATCAGCTGATTCGTGCTCACCGACTGTCAACGTCTGTTTCTCCGATCGAATTGCCCAAAGTCATGGTCGAACTGGAACGACGTGCCTCGGTTCGCGGTGGCGGGCTGTTTTATCGAGATGCGGACGGTAAGATTGTCAGCAAGGAAAAGCCAAATGAGCTGGCCGTGATCTTCCTGCCGATGGGCATCATGATGCTGATGTTCATGATCATCATGATGTCGGCTCAGCCTATGCTCGAGAGCGTCCTTGAAGAAAAGACTCTTCGAATCTCTGAAGTGCTGCTTGGGTCTGCGAATGCTCAGCAACTGATGACAGGCAAACTGTTGGGCAACGTCGGTGGTTCGATCACCGTGTTTGCTTTGTACGCGGTTGGCGGCCTGGCGTTCGCAAACTATCAGGGCTACGGGGAGTCGATTCCTTACAGCATCGTGCCATGGTTCATCATTTATCAGGTACTGGCCGTGCTGATGTTTAGTTCGGTCTTCATGGCGATTGCCGCGTGCGTGAGTCAGCTGCGTGAAGCACAGAGTCTTCTGCTGCCGGTGTGGATGGTGATGATGCTGCCGCTGATGGTCTGGTTCAATGCCGTGCGTGAACCCAACAGCACGCTCGCAACGACGCTCAGCTTCTTCCCTCCATCGACCCCTCTGATGATGACTCTGCGACTGGCCACCGGAGCAACAATTCCCGTCTGGCAGATCCTGCTGAGCATCGTGATTCTGCTGGTCGGAACCGCGATCGGCGTCATTGCAGCCGCCCGAATCTACCGCATCGGAATTCTGTGGCAGGGCAAGCCGCCGAAGCTGAATGAACTGATCGGCTGGCTGGTAAAGAACCCGAATTAGCGGCCAAGCAACGAAACAACTCCGTAGTCGCATCAATCATCGCCTCAGGCGGTCAAGCCGCAAAGTGGCGATTGGCTCGTCCGCCATCTGGTTTATCCTGGTGGGTCCACGGCTTCGCACTACCCAGCATGGCAGAACAAAAAGGGACCGTGTTTGGTTTCCAGTCACACTTGCGTTCTTAGGTTCGGGCTTCTGAGTAACTGGGGGCGGTTTGCCCTGTGCTTGTTTGGAAGTGGACGCCGCGGTAATTGTACACTGGGTCTACCTGAAAACATGTTTATGGAATTGTCCGGGACCACCAGGGCGGTTTCAGCGTCATCTCAGTGGTTCGACTGAGAAAACATCACCGCCCGTTTGCCCGTTGCCTTCCTATGCCGACGATCGTCATGCCCGACAACTCCGCTCCCGGTTCTGTCCCGCAGGTCATGGTGTCGAGCACCTTCACTGACTTGAAGGAACACCTCACAGCGCTCGTCGATGCCATCAACGGTCACGGACTCCATCCAAAGGTTATGGCGCACGATTTCGTATGTCTCGCGGATCTCATCGAAGTCTCACTTCAGATGGTCCAGAGCAGCGACGCGTACATTGGAATGATTGGCCTCGAACATGACCAGACTCCTGAGAATAAGGTCCACAATCCTGACAATCTCTCCATCACCGAACTGGAGTTCAATGAAGCCCAGCGCCTCGAGCGGCCAGTTCTCCTTTTCATCATGGGAGAGGAGCATCCCGTCAAAATAGCCAACATCGAGCGAGACCCGAGGAAGGAAAAGAAGCTCAACGCCTTCCGTGAGCGCTTCAGGAAGATCACTCCCGGTTCCCCGACAAACGGCGTGTATGTCGTCTTTAACAGCCTTGAAGAGTTCAAGGCCAGGATCGGCTCTTCACTGAATGAGCTGAGTCATCTCCTGGCCTCCACAGCCGTGCCAGCCGCTGTTCCATCATCCACCACTCCCACACTCCACTCCTCGATCCCCAAGCCTCCCGTCTTCTACGCCAAGCCCGATTACATCGGCCGTCACGACTTCGTGGGCCGCACCGTGCAGCTCCAGGTGCTTACGGACTGGGCCAAGCCCACGGACAGCACCAGCATTCTGCTGTTCGAGGCCATCGGCGGGAATGGCAAGAGCATGTTGACTTGGGAATGGACCACGAAGCACGCGGAGGCAGCCCGCACGGGCCATGAACCCTGGGCCGGGCGTTTCTGGTATTCGTTCTATGAGAAGGGTGCCGGCATGCGTGACTTCTGCCTGCACGCGTTGCATTACATGACGCGGGAGCGATTGGAGAGCCTCAAGAAGAAGCCGATGGCGGACCTGTGCACGGCCCTGCTCGCCCAGCTTCATGCCCGCCCCTGGCTGCTCATCCTCGATGGCCTGGAGCGCGTACTCGTGGCCTATCACCGCATCGACGCCGCCGAAGTCCTCGACGAAGAGGTGAACCGCCCCAGCGACAAGATCCTCGACCGCGATCCCTGCGATGCCATTCGCCCTGAGGACACCGAACTGCTCCGCGCGCTGGTCGGTGTCAGGCCCTCGAAGATCCTCATCAGCTCCCGGCTCATCCCGCGAGTGCTCTTGCATCCCTCCGGCCTGCCGCTCTCCGGTGTCAGGCCGCTGTTGCTGCCAGGGCTGGACGATGCCGACGCGGAGCGGCTGTTCTGCGAGGTCTGCGGCATCCGGGGCACCTCCGCCGACGTCCACTTCTACCTCAAATCATTCTGTGATAACCATCCACTTGTCATCGGCGTCCTTGCGGGTCTCATCAACTCACCGGGACCACACCGGGGCCACTTCGACGCCTGGGCTGCCGCGCCAGAGTATGGAGCCAAGCTGAACCTCGCCGGCCTCAACCTCATCCAATGCCGCAACCATATCCTGCGCGCGGCGATGGACGCGCTTGAGTCCCCCAGCCGTCAGTTGCTCTCCACGCTCGCCCTGCTCACCGACGCTGTGTCCTACGCGACCGTCGCCGCCTTCAATCCCCACCTGCCACCGGAGCCGGAGGAGGTGGAGGTACCCATGGAGCCGGAAGACAACTGGGATTGGGAAGACCACGATGAAGAGGGCAAAGAATGGCTCCGAAAGGAATACAAAGCCGTCCTCTCAGAACGCAAAGCCTATGAGCAGGCGATGCAGGCCTGGCGCGACTCACCGGCCGTTCGCGAGGCACCAACGAAGCTGGACGAGACCTTGCAGGACCTCGAGCGCCGCGGCCTGGTGCAATACGATGTCCGCACCCGACGATATGACCTGCATCCCGTCGTTCGCGGTGTGGCGATGAGTGGCATGAAAGACAAGGATAAGGAACGCTACGGCCAGCGCGTTGTGGATCACTTCAATGCCCAGCCGCACCCGCCGTATGAACAGGCCAGGACGATGGAGGACGTGGCGAGCGGCCTGCACGTCGTCCGCACGCTGCTGAAGCTCGGCCACTATCAGCAGGCTGCGGATGCCTTCGGTGATTTGGCGAGTGCGCTCACGTTCAATCTCGAAGCCCATGTGGAGATGCTCGCGCTGCTGCGCCCTTTCTTCCCAGCTGGCTGGGACACGCTGCCACAGGATGTGGATGCCTCAACGGCCTCATACCTCGCTCATGATGCCGCGATTGCCCTGGGCTTCTGCGGCGAACTCCCGAAAGCCCTCGGTGCCTATCGGGCCGCACTGCGTTTGTATT
>CAZIGZ010000176.1:9304-12278 GCA_964538835.1 uncultured Chitinophaga sp.
AGAGACTGAGGACTGGAAACATGCCAATGGCAGTCTCCTGAACATCTCCGGAAACCTGTCGGAACAGAACCTGCTGGCCGCATCTCTGCGCGTGGGTGCACTCACCCTCGATCTCGCCACCGCAGATGAGGACGACGAGTCAATCTTCATGAACCGACTCATCCTGTTTGCTGGACAGTCCCTCCTCGGCCAGTGGGAGGCAGCGGAGGCGACCTGGAGGCTGCTCGATCCCATGGGGCGTGCCTGGAGTCCGACTGTGTATCGCCAGGGCATGGCGGAAGCTCATTTCGCGCAGTCACAGTTCTTTGAGGGCCGTTTGCAGGAGGAGCACCTCACCACCGCCACCACGCTCGCGGAGCAGGACAACAACCGCACCGTCCTCCGCGATCTCCACCGGCTGCGCGGAGCCTCGTGGCTGGAGCAGGGTGAATGGACGCTCGCCGCCGCGAGCTTCGAAACTGCCGTGACTATGGCCCGCGAGGTCCGCCTCGTGGATCAGTGGTCAGAGACCGGTCTCGCCCTGGCCAGACACCACCTTGGCCAGTTCACGGGCGACGCCGCTCGCCGCGAAGCCGAACGCCTCACCAACCTCACCTCGAACCGCTATCTCGCCCTGCTTTGGTTCGCCCTCGGCGACCAACCGAAAGCTGAGCACCACGCTCTGGCTGCCTACCGCTGGGCATGGGCCGATGGCGAACCGTATGTCAACCGCTACGAACTCACCAGGACGACCGAACTCCTCCATAAGATGAACGTGCCAGTGCCCGTGCTGCCGCCATACGACCCTGCAAAGGACAAGCCTTTTCCCTGGGAAGCTGATGTCCGCGCCGCCATCGAAAAGATCAAGGCCGAAAAGGTGGCAAACAGGAAAGAGACGGATCGATTCAAGTACATCGCCCGGTGATCATTCTGAGCCAGCCACCTTTTCGTTTCTAAGGTTCGCCATTGTGCAGCATGCACAGCCGTGATTTCATGAGCAGGCATTACGCCACTTCAGGAAGATCGAAGGACTTATCAATATCCGGGTGCGAGTCAGTGTGAGCCCGCCGGTCTTGCGGCACCGGACGGCTGGTGCCATTCCGTAGCTGGCCATCGAAACTCCGTATCTGGTGCTACCTGCTGAACACTTCGCGGATCCTATTACTGTCCAGGTCCAGGCGGTACATCAGCTGGTTGTAGTTGTACTGAGGTGTCGCAGGGGAGTTCGTAAAGCTGTTCGTGTAGGTTCCTTCAAAGTAAATACGCCGTCCCTTGTCTTCATCGAATTCCGGATGATGCAGAGGATTGTAGAAGCTCTGCTTTGGATGACTCGCAAGCTTCAGGGCCTTCATGAAGGGGCCTGTGGGAGAATCCGCTTCGGAATAGTAGACCTCGCCGAGATGTGACGGGCTGGTTTTATCCCATGCTATTTCATTCGCAATCATGATCCAGCGGTTTCGGTGCGCATTAAAGAATACAGAGCCCGCATGCATCAGGACTCGACGATCTGGCTTGTCGGCATCGATTGGCAGCAGCCGAGCTTCCTCAGGTTGCATCAGGCCTGACTTGATCCACTTCTGTTCGTCCTGCTGAGTTACCGGTGGAGCTTTCTTCCAACTCCAGATCAGTTGCCCGGACTCATCACGATCCAGCGTTGTGTCGCCCGCCGCATTGTTTGATGCGACGCACGTCCACGATTCGTAAGCCTCTCGATTCTGGATGGCCTCAAGCGTCGCTGGAACTCGCGTGACCGGGAACGGGTTGCCAAAGCAGACATAGTCCGAGTCGTTATCAGTAACGTGCATCGGGTGGTCTCGAAGAATGCGCCATGACTCCGCAAGATCAATGACTTCCAGGATTTCGAACAGCTGGCGGTCCTCATTCCAGACGAGATGTCCCTGTTCCAATGGTTCCGCAAGTCCCTTTCGACGCGAGTACTGCGTGACCATTCTCGACTTGTGGTCTTTGTCCGTCACAACACAGAGCCCATGGATCCAGACGACACCTTCTTTCTGAGGGACATCCACCATCGCACGTGCGAATCCTTCTTCGTTGGTGAAGTAGTAGAGATCAATGCCCTGGGAAGGCACATTTCCTTTCTGCCCTGGCAAAGCTGACACGGCTCCTGCTGTACGAAAGAGCCCCAGCGGATACGACAGTCGATTGGTGTCTCCCCAAAACCAGTACATGCGATCGTTCAGAACGGCTGTCTGAAC
This sequence comes from uncultured Chitinophaga sp., assembly GCA_964538835.1. Lineage (GTDB taxonomy): Bacteria > Planctomycetota > Planctomycetia > Planctomycetales > Planctomycetaceae > SXXK01. Next base: position 11,500 of record CAZIGZ010000176.1, read on the forward strand.
GGAATCCTGGCCAAGGACCATGCCGGCTCCGAGCGGGTTCTTCAGCGGCACGGGTTTGTGGAGTCGCACGGAATCGAGGTACAGATTTCGTCCCGTGATTCGATACAGTCTTTCCGCCAGGTTGGTGCGAGTCAGCTCAATGCGATGGGACTTGCCAGGTTCCAGTTTCAGCCGAACACCCTCGATTCCAAAGCCATCCTTTGGGCACTGATACCCCGCGGACGTGACTCGGAAAAAGATCGTCTGGCTGGTGATTTCCGGTTCATCGAACGCAACACGCCCTGCGTTGTCCGTGATGTAAGTGAGATCGTCGACCGTCACCAGTTCCACCATCGGAACGCCTCGACCGGTCTCGCGGTCAACCACCTGAATCTCAATTGGCGCTGGTCGCTCGTCGGCAAATGCACTGTAAGTCGCTGCCAGGAGCCAGATGATGAACGCTATTCGGAGAGTCTGCATGGAAACACGTGGTGGTGAAAGTGGAAACGGTCGCTCGGTCATTCTCACGCGAACGGTAATCAATCCCCGTAGCTCGGTCATTCCATGACCGAGAGCTTTTCGAGCCGCTTGCGGCGAGTGCTGTTTGCCGGTTGGGTATATTTCGCCGGGACATGATCTGGCAGTGAGCAGCACGATGTGGGAGTTCTGGTAAGCGGAACCGGAGGGCTTGCGCCCTTCCGCTGCTTTGTGTTGTGTGCTGACAAGGTTGTTTGCTACTGGGCGGCGGGTATTGACAATACGGCTTGCACACGGGAGGTCGAGTCATGGAATGACTCGAC
>CAZIGZ010000177.1:0-11920 GCA_964538835.1 uncultured Chitinophaga sp.
GAGCAATTCAATCGGGAACATCAGGCACGACATCGCAATCGCACCAACCCCGGTCATGCCGGTATTCGGAATCAGATTCGCAAAGAACCCGCCAACCCCCATCGCCTGCACGCCATACCCAAACGAGGCCAGCAGCGCAGTCAGAGCCAAAGCTCCGGTCACATTAATATTGCCCGTTGCAGACCCGAGAGCAGGAACCGCACCAAGCAAATTGCAGAACAAAATGTAGAAGAAACAACTCCAGATGAACGGCAGATACTTGTCAGCCGGATGCATCCCGAGCGCTAGATGGCCCGCATGACCGTGAGCCACATGACCATGGTTGTGTTCGTGCGCGTGTCCGTGACCAGACTCGTGACCACCATGACCGTGATCGTCATGCCCATGATCTCCATGATCATGAGAATGATCCCCAATCGTAGGCCGAACCACCTGGTCGCGAATTGCGAGTGCCACCATTTCCCAGAAGTTCCAGAAACGCCCCTTTGCAGGCTCACCGGAACGAATTCGCCGAGCAAGTCCCCGGAAAATCAACAAGCACAGAATCAGCACCAACACCTGCAGGACCATGAACTTGGTGACCACCAAACCAGTTTGGGGCAACTTTCCGGCCAGCGGCTGAGGAATCAGGATTTTCCCAACCATCGCATGATTCACCTCCTCCAGAGATGGATCATGCAGATGAAGCGCATCAATCACATACCACGGAACTTCGGTAATGTCGTTGTAGTGATGAGCAGACGTGAGGAACCCTGGCACCTCGAAGAAAGGGAAATCGCGAACGTGATGAAAATTGTCTTCGCCACTCATTTTGCGACCGCTTCTGCGAATCCTGCGTTAACTCAGTTGGACTGACGATCCCGATCCTGAACCGACTTTGCCGGAACAATGGACTTCCCGAACATCCAGACCTCAAGCCCCATCGTGCAAAGATAGAAGCCAATCAGCCACCCGTAGAACTCACGGATGCCAACTTCAGGCCACACACCCCGAACCACGAATACCGTCGCCATTACGACGGCCACCCGAAGCCCCATCTGAATCCACATTCCGACCAGAGGATTACGAATCTTCCCCAGACCGGCAAGCCACACGTTCACGAATCCTGGAATCGCACAAGCCGCCAATGCAATGGTCATCCAAAAAGCACCGCTCTTCGGACTGAGCCACACGGCAGGCCAGAACGACACCGCCCAGCAAAGCAACACTACCGCCAGAAAACTGACGAGAGATCCAATTGCCGCCCCAATTGTCCGCTGCTGATCCAATTTCCAACCAACCAGTTTTAAGTCACCGTGATGTCGGCCGTTTTGCCTTTCGCGATCGAGACTCACGCTCAATACGAACGACGATCTGTCGAATTGCCTGAACTGCCGCGACAAATCCGAGACAGGCACCACAAATTATCAACAACGGTGAACAACCAAGCTTTCCGTCTGCCCAATAGCCACCCCAAATGAGCAGCCCAATCACTAACGAATGAGTCAACAACTCGTTAGCAATCTGATAGGCCGAAGCAATCTGCGAGGCTGATCTTTGACGGGATTGCGGATCGTTCTGAGAACTGATGGGGTCCACTGTGATGGCTCCCATGACAGGATTTCTCTGAAAGGGGTCGTGAGTCTAGGGGGCTCGGAAAATGGAGTCAAAGAGGCCGGAATTTTGATAGAGCATTTCCCGGAATCGAGACGTTGCATTCCGTCCAGCCGGCACCTTTATGATCGTTCTTTCCGGTCGAGTCGCGGCTGGATTCACTCCCTCACAGTTGCCGAAAATCTACACCCCAGTTCTGATCTCGCAAGCGACTCCCTGAATTTGGAATCACCAGTCCGCTTCTGCGTCCGGTGTTCCGCGTTTGACCAGTTCCTTCGCTTTCCCGGCCAGTTGTTTTGCGTTTTTCACCAAAGCGGGATCCAAACCCTCAAGCGACAGTCCTCGCAAGTACTCAATCGCAGACCGGGGACGACCGTTCTGGAGTTGCACCTGGGCCATTCTGATGCGCGCCCACCGGTTATCATCGGGATAGCGGTCAATAAACTCCTGAAGCCAGATCTCCGCGTAATCCCATGCATCGGCCTGCAACAGCCCCAGCGCCAGCCGACGAGTCCGATCTTCGTCGGGACACAAATCTGAATCTTCCAGCCGAAGATTCAGCAGTTCTTCTGCCGCCGTCAGTACATCGCCCGAGTCAATCAGGGCGTTAACGGTCTGAAGCTTCTTCTTTCGCCCCTGTGCCTTTCGACGGCCGCGATCATCTTCGGTGACTTCCGGAACGGGGAGCTGGGAATAGTCTTTCTCGGATCTTCCATGAGCCCCCAGGACCCAGTCATCGTCCGCAAACCGACCGTACTTTCCGCTCAGCACGGAGAACAGGTCCCACTTTTCGCAGTCCACGTAGTTCTTCTTCAACAGATAAACACCGGCCGCAAAACCTGTGATCGCTCCAACAAGATGCAGCCCGGAGCTGCCCATCGTCGGGGCCAGAAGCCAGGAGAAGATATTCAGGCCAAGGTACCAGAACGCGAACGTCATGATGGTGACGTCAAACCAGATCGGCCTGATAAAGATAAACCCCACAATCTGCATCTCGTTCTTGGGCGCCCAGACAAGCGAGATCGCCAGCAAACCAAAAATGACTCCTGAGGCCCCAAGACAGCGTCCCTGCAAGCGACTCAGAATGAGTTCCCCCAGGCCATGGAACGCGTCCGGCGGAATCTCCTCACGAATGGTCTCGATCGGCGGCACAGGCAACCCCTGCTGTTCCAGTCGCCCCCAAAGCTGTTCATCTCCGGCGGCTAGTTTCCGCTCAAATTCCTCGGTCGTCTCACAGCCTAGCTGAGACAGTACGTAGCTCTGACTTCGATGAAGTGTCAGCACATCCACAAGTGCGCCCCAGCAGAGCACCAGCACGAAATACAGCGGCAGGAAACGACGCCAGCCAAGCTTGCCTTCCACCACGAGCCCAAAGCCCCACAGGAAGAACATGTTGCCAATCAGGTGAGTCCAGCCGGCATGAGCAAAGGCGGACGTCACCCATTCCACCGGATTCAATCCGTTGCCGTATTCCAGCAGCCACGGCTCTAGCCGATCTCCCTCCATCGCAAATCCTGTGATCGCAAAGCACAGAACGTTGGTAACGATCAATCCAATCGTCGCGAATGGAAAGTGATAGAGCGGTGCATCAGTATTGATGGGAACGAACATCAGAGACTTTCACAGTCTTCCAGGGAAACGAAGTCTGCCGTTCGCAAACAATTTCCGCCGCACATTGGCCGCCTTGTTCAGTTTTGCAAACTTGAATCACATGACGGCCCAGGCCCCCTGGATTCAGAGCAAAACTCTAACGAACAAAGCCTGTCGCAGATGAAATTTGTTTCAGAAATTCGGGACAGGCACGACAGCCTGCGTCACGACTTGCGAGACCGCGGACCAATTCACCGGACTCACTGTGCATTTCCAACCGGTGCGATGCAGTCATCGAACCCTCATTTGCTTAAGGAGTATCCAATGAACAAGATCCTCGTCGTCAACCTCGGGTTCCGGGCCGCAGCAATCACGTTTCCGATCGTGATCCGTTTCCTTCCCACCGGCACCGGACAGACTCCCAGATTCTTCGAATTTTTTTCCCGATTTTCCAGATCATGCTGGCGGGCGGCGCAACGTACCTGATCAAAACGGCGATTGAAAAAAAGCCGGTGGATTAATCGTAATGGCATGACGCTTTGGCCCGGAATACCAAATTCATGGCGTTGCATTGCGATCCTCGCAACACCACTTCCCACATCCTCAGGCCTGCGCTGCCGTGGGTTTCCGCTGGACTTCGTCGTAAAAGAAGTTGGCCATCAGATGTTCGGCACTGAAGAGAATCAGCAGCAGCCCGAGAAGTACCGGAAAGACCTCCACGCCCAGACGTCCGGCACGGACAGCACGCTGCAGCTCCGTCGGATCATGCAGGATTGTCGCTCGGTCCGGTCCGGCAATGGCCTGAAGCTGGTCGTCCGGGACGCGAGCCAGATCGGTTTCCTCATCAGAGTCATTAATGCTGAATCCTGCCACAAAGCTGCTCGGTGATTCGAACGGTCGAACCAGATAATGGCCGGCTTCGTCGGCATCATCAATCAGAACCGACGATTGCTCGGCGGGAAGCGATCCCCGGGTCTGACGAAGTCCCGGGCGCCGCAACAGAAACTGCTCGAATCGCTGTGCCACAGGAACAGGGAGATCAATCATCTGCCCGGCGACAAAGTTCCTGCGAAAATCCGAGGCTCCTGTCATCTGCTGCAGGACCTTTTCCGCCAGCACAAGGAAACTCCAGCTGTTGCTGAGATTGTTCCATTCGCTTCCGCCATCCGTCATGTTGTCCATGGCCGAAGTGAACATCATGCAGCGGCCACGTCCGATCTTGCGTTCCATCAATGCGGGTCGGTTGGCAGGACCACTGAATCGCATCAGCACCGTTGCAGATGGATCGGCTTCAACGGCCCAGCAGCGATCAAACGCACATGCCAGCAATTCCACCCGAAGCGTCTCATCCTTCTCAAAGGCACGCACCAGACCATGAGTACCATTCGACAACTGAAGCTCTGCCGGTTCTTTCAGAAATCGAACGATCGTCAAGGGTGAAGCCGGCAGCAGCGACTTCGCCTCAGGTGCTGACCAGGCCAGCGGCTGAATGCGAGCTGATCCAGCAACGACAAAAACTCCGCCACCCTGATCAGCGTACTTCTGAAGCGCGTTCCAAAGTGCTGCGTCGGGACGCTGAGCATTAATCAGAAAGACAGCGTCGTATTCGCTGAAGTTCTGATCCCCCGCACTCGCCGTCACAACACTGCGGCAGTTGCAAAGTCGCACACCAGCCAGCTCAAGATCTTCCGGCTGAAGAGCGTTGCGGACGTATCGAGATTCCTCAAGCCTGTCCGAGATCAACAGTACTTTCGGCGTCGGCTGAACACCACACGAAAAGTAGCGAACGTTGTCTTCCTGCAAGGGATCCGACGTCGTGAGACGAACAGTCCCTTCCAGGACATTCGTGCTGGCAGGAACGCGAACCGTCGTCATGACCTGCGAGGCGTTACCGTCCAGCTTCACGACGACCGGGGCGCCAACACGAGTTTCGACGCCGGCCTCGTTAATCAGATTGGTTTCGATGGTCGAAATCTGCGGCAGCCCCGAAGTCGATGCCACCGACATTGTCAGCAACAGTTCACGCCCGGCGACCGCGGTCTCTTCCGACAGAGTAAGGTCCGTGATTCGAGCATTCACTGGCTGATCAACCGAAACATCAATGAAGTAGATCTGGAGCCAGTCAATCTGCGCCAGCATGTCCGCAATGCCGCTTTCATCCGGCAATTGCCAGGCGGACTTTGAAAAGTCGGACAGTACGTAGATCTCCCGTGCGTACAAGTCCGAACTGCCGCCAGTTCCCGCCTGTTCCTGAGTCAGCCTGCGATCTTCAATCTGAGCTTCAATCGCGGTCTTCAGCTGCTGATTGATCTTTTTCGGAACCGCTGTCACTTCCAGGGAATCAAGTCGAGACGCAGCGCCGGCAAGGTCAGCCTGGAAAATGAAGTCCTCTTCCTGACTCAATCCCGAGACAGCGGCGCGGCTGTTGACCGGAAACCGTCCGATCTGATCGCGTGCAACCTCAGCCGCATGTTCCAGCCGCGTTCTGTTCTCATGCTGGTACTTCATGCTCAGACTTGTGTCGACGAGAAAAATTGCCGCGACGGGAATATCCTCGGCACCTTCCGCGCGGGGCGACAGCAGTTCTGCCCGAACTCGAAGCCCCCAGGGAAGACCCGCCACCAGGATCGCGGCGGCAACACCCCCAAGCAAACAAAGGACTCGCTGGCGCTGGCGACGATCTGTTCGTTCCACCGATCCGGTGGCACTTGCGGACGAATTCCGTCCGAGCCACCAATAGCAGCCCCCTGCTGCAGCAAATGCCGCAGCCGCGCCAAGCCATTCCCACCATCTCAGACTGTAGTTTGCTGCCGGCAGCGATGGTCGCGCAAGGGTCAGTACGAGAATTGCGATCATCAGAATACGAAGAAGCAGCAACAGCCACTGCCGAAGTCTCATGCGGCGGGCATTCGATGGCTGCCGGGCTTTCAGCAGCCGGAGTGCGGGAAACTCCACACGCTTCGGCTTCGCACGCATCGCAAAATGCAGAATCACCGGCAGAACCGCCAGGATCATTCCGAAGAGAAGCGTAGAGTTGATGAGAGACATGGACGTTTCTGGCAACCGGACCGAGAAGTATACGAATTGCCGGAATGTAGCCGATCGGCCAAACTCTCCGCCATCGAAACGTCAGTGCAGGCCCTTTCAATGCTTCAGAAGAAGATCCTCATGCCGTCCGGTCCGGTCAAATGGTTGTGTCTCCCCGCAGGCTTCCTGTGCCTGACCGTTGGATTCCTGGGAATCCTTCTGCCGGGGCTGCCAGCCACTCCATTTGTACTCCTGGCGGCATGGCTGTTCTCCCTGTCGTCACCTCGGATCGAACGAGCCATCATTGATTCTCGCCTGTTCGGCCCGGTCATCCGCAACTGGCGGCTTCATCGAGGCATCACGCGGCGAACCCGATGGATCGCGTTGTTTGTGGTGGCAATGACCGTCGGCGTCACATGCTTCATCGCTCCTGTGACGGACTGGCTCCGCTGGACCGTCGCCTTTCTGGCGGCCATCGGCATTGCTGTAATTCTTCGTCTTCGAGTTCTTCCAGACTGACAGTGCAACGGGGGGCACAGGAAAATGAAAAGGACCAGAGCTTCCGAAGAAGTCTGGTCCCTGGGATTAGTCAATCTCAGATCAGGCAGGACTAAAAGTCCCAGGCCAGTCGCATTCCGTAGCCGTAGTAGTCGCCACCACCCGGAGCCGCCTGAGCATCTCGGATGGTGTAGGTGTAGTTGCTCTGAATCTTCAGGTTCGGGTTCAGGAACCAGTTCAGTCCCAGAGTCACGTCGTCCAGTCGACCGCCATCCATGCCGGAGTCAACAAGGCACAGCTGGTTGTAACGGGCACCCACCTGGAAGGCTCCGAGGTGTCCACAGCTGCCGAAGTTGTTCTTCGGGATGACTCGCCCGAAGACACCCGTTTTCTTTTCGTATTCGCGATGTTCGCCGGTCAGGAAGTACAGCGTTTCAGCATACCAGCCGTAGACATACACGTCGCCAAGCTGAGCGCCGGCCGGAGCACTGGTTCCGTTTCCGATGGACTTGTTGTTCCATGCACCGGTGTATTCCGCCTGGAACATCAGGGAGTCCATCTGATGGACAAATTCCAGTCCGGCCATTTCCACTTCGGAAGTGGAAAACAAGCCGGTGTTCGCCAGCGTCGGGTTCACACCGCCCATGCCGTTTCGCAGTGAGCCTCGAGCACGGTACTGAGTCTGGCGGTTGTTGGGGTCTCGCACGCTGCCTGAAACGCCAAGGTGAGTCAGATAGCGGCCTTCATCCTCGAACCATGGAAGATACGTAACGCGGCTGGTCCAGGCGTATTCACCGTCGCCAATGCCGTAGGCAAAACCATTGGAGTTGTTCTTGAAGACGCCCGTCGACCATGTTCCGTGTTCGTCTGCCCAGTTGTCCCAAACGACGACACCAGGCGTAAAGCCGTTGTTGAATGCTCCATAGAAGATATCCTGGTTGTAGGATCGTTCCATGAAGTCCAGATAACGGCTGCTTGTCAGGTGCTCGAAGCCGATCGGTTCTTTCACGTTACCGATTCGAACATTGTTGACGACCGGAACTTCTCGAAATGTCAGCCACAGGTCCGTCGGTGCGGGAACCGCAATGACATTGACCTCAGTGGGAGTCGTGCCGGGGTTGTCATTGACGGAGTTCACAAAGTCAAACTCGGCACACCAGTCGATGGTTTCGTACATCGTGCCGTCAGCACGGAGTCGTGCACGACGGAATCCGACGGAATCCTGATCGGTGAATGGACCTGTCCCCGCAAATGCACCGCGGCTGGCTTCCAGAAACACGGTATCGAACTGGACGCGACCACCGACGTGGTACTTGAACTTCTTGTCCTTGGTTGATGACTCCCACCCGTTGTTCCACTTCGAGGAGAACGAAAGTGGGTCATCAGCTTTCTTGTCAGCCTTACCGCCGACGGCCTTGTCGAGTTCTGACATCTGACCAATCATCGCCTCATCAGCACTCTTCAGCGCGTCGAGGTCATCGCGCAACTGTTTGTTTTCTGCTTCAATCGCATCGAGCCGCGCCTTCAGATCTGACAGATCGTCGGCGAAGGTGGCTGGACACAAAGAAGCCGCCAGTGCAGCAGCAGCAATCTTCTTCCATGAAAAGCGGAGCATACGATGTCCCTGATGAAGTCCGTTTCAACTCCGTCGGATTCGTCCTGAATCTCTGGAGCGGGTATGACGTCAGAACCAAAACTGGCAGGGTTTTTCAGCCCTCATTAGGATTCTGTGAACGAATTGTTCAGGAATTCAGATCGGAACACACTTAAGCTCAGGGGTATGCAGATTTGTTAAGACTGAGGACTGAACATTCGAGCCCGTTTTCAGAGTCTGATCAGTCAGGATGGGGGAACTTTGCGGATCTGCGAAAAGAGATGCTTCGGCAGAAAGTGCGTGCAGTCCCTGGTGGGTTTACCACGGACTTCTTCACAGAAGTCTAATAGTTGACCTGAACCTGAAATCGTAGCAACGAACCATCAAACTGGTCATACGAACGCACATTGGCCGTGCTTTGGGCCGTTGTGTTGGTCCGGTCGGTTAAGGTGTACATGGCAACCAGTTCAAGTGACTTGGAGAACTGCCATTCGGTGCCAATCTCCCACTCCTGAATTTCGGACATCGGCGCGTTCCGCTCGGACTTGTATCCGCCGTTGTAGTAATTCCATCTGGCGAACGGCCACAGTTCACCTTTCTCAAGCTTTTGGCGATACATCACCATGGCGTAACCACCATAGAGCGATGCATCGGTCACCGCCCTCTGAGCATCATTGAGTGCAGGCCCGCGTCCTACTGTCCATTCTGCCTGAAAGCCGAGTGGCTGCGGATAGTACACAAGAGTCCATGCGAGCCTTTCATCAAGAACTCCGTCACGTCCATTGGTTTCCAGTGTTCCGCTCGGGCGTACGGCCGGGCCAACGCCCAGCGGACTGATGGGGGACGAAAGAACTGTGTATTGTCCGGTGTATCCCTGCATGCTGACTTCCATCAACTGACATTCCGTCAGCCAAAAAGGATATGTGAACCGGGCAATGGCATGCATGTTGTCATTCTGTTCCCGAAACGAACCTCCCTGACCGTTGTAAACGCCGACCCCGAACATCCCGTAGTTGCCTGACCCCTTGAGTCCCTCATCCATAACGTACTTCAAAATGTCCTGAACATCTTTCGGTGTCCAGTACATGAAGATGCCAAGGTCACGTTCGTTTCTGGCCGCACTGTTCAAGGCGTCATTTCGATCGAGGGGAAGTCGGTTGGAACTCGACTGCAGGTTCTCCCATCCGTATGGGATTTTGGATTGGCCGACGCGAAACCGAAGTTCCTTCTGATCATCAAGGAAGACGTCGGCGTACAAGTCCCGGATCTGAGCAAACTGATTGGCATCCGGACTGCCGGGTACGTTGGAAGCAAAGTCCGGCTGGAAGTACAGAGAGAGATGCTCAGAAACGTCGCCGGAGAGAATGAGTCGGGCCCGACGGATCAGAAAGCTCTGATCATCACCAACAGAGCTGTCTCCAACGTGTTGTGGCCGCGCGGGAGCTTCATCGTCCAGCACCTGGTTGACACGAAACTGCGCGTACCCTCGAATCGTGTACTTCTCGAACCACTTCTTTTCTTTCTTCGCGTCTTCTTCCTTCTTCTTCTTCGCGGCTTCAGCATCCTTTGTTGCTTCTGCTTCCATTTCCGCTACGAGTTCATCCAGCCGCCGATTCGTCTCCTGGGACAGCTTGACCACATCGTCGAATGACCGCGGACCGTTTTCGTCCACAGCCGCAGGTTCATCTGAAGAAGTAAACGATGCTCGACCAGCACCGGAATTGCGAAAGCCATCCAGTTCCTGCTGAAGCGCTTCGTTCTGAGATTCCAGGGCCTGCATACGTTCGGCCAGAAAACTCAAACGGTCCTCAAACGACTGGTTGGTGTTCTCCGCAGACCCAGGGTCCTCTGCGAAAGAGATTTCTCCCGAAAATGACGCCCAAAACGCCGCTGCGACAAAATACGTCGGTCGCAGTATTGAAGACCAGTTCATCCGTGAAGTACTCCCAGAGGGCTGCAGACTTTGCCCCAATGACACGTTGCCAAACTCCAGCGGATAAATCCGAGGAAAGGTGTGCAGGCTTGGCACAGTGCCCATGAAGTTGATCGGCCTCTGACGGATACGGGCGTTGTGAAGGAATTGTTAAGATTTCGTTCAGAACAAAACGGTTCTTCCGTTTGTTCCACCTGCATAAACTGGGAAGCACAGGCAACAAAAAGCGAAAAGAAAAAATAAGATGAATGGGTCAAGAATCTCGATTCCCACAAAGCTAACGACAATTGCTCCACTACTTGAACGGTGACGGAATCCAATTACCCTGCGAAAAGTGTATTTCTGCGTGTTGCTCCATCGCGTCTTCGACTTTTGTTGAGTCTCCCATGCTGATCCGAATCATCTGCCTCATGCTCACACTGGTTGGTACTGTGCTCGCCGATGATCCGATTCCGGGTGTCGGACCGGTCGGCCCGGTGAAGCAGGTTCAAACAGGATTCGAATTCACAGAGGGCCCCACCTCGGATAAAGATGGGACGCTGTATTTCACAGATATCCCGAAGAACCGAATCCACCGGCTGGATGCTCAGGGCAACTTGTCGGTGTTCGTCGAACCATCGGGACATTGCAATGGACTGATGCTGGTAGGAGACAAATTGCTTGCATGCGAAATGGATGGCCGTCTGAAACAATACAGCCTGACAGACAAGGCTGAGACTGTTCTGGCCGATCAGTTCGACGGCAAGCGTTTCAATGCTCCGAATGATCTTGTCATTGACCGACAGGGAGGCATCTACTTCACCGATCCTCGCTTCCGCGCACCGGACCCATGGCCTCAGGGGAAAGAAGCTGTCTATTACCGGGCCGCAGATGGAAAGGTGTCACGCCTGATCGAAGATCGAAAGGCCCCGAATGGAGTCATTCTGTCTCCTGACGAGAAAACGCTGTACGTAATCCCCAGCATGGAAAAGGAAATGTGGGCTTACGATGTCGCTGAGCCGGGAAAGCCCGCCAATGGTCGAGTTCTCTGCGAACTGCGCCAAAAGAATGGGGAATCCAGCGGCGGTGACGGATTGACAATCGACACGAACGGCAATCTGTATATCACGTCATCGCTCGGCATCCAGGTTGTCAGCCCGGATGGAAAGGTTCTGGGAGTCATCAGCTTTCCGGAACAGCCTGCGAATGTGACGTTCGGAGGTACCGACCGCAAGACGCTGTACGTGACCGCTCGAAAATCCGTCTATGCGGTTCCCATGGAAGCCACCGGCCACGTATTCACGGGCCCCCAGTAGCTCCGTCATTCCATGACTGAGTGCTGATCCAGCGGCTACGCGGCGAGGACTGTTCACCACCGCACCACGCCCATACCGGCGCACAAATCTCACGCGGGTTCTGACGACAACGCACATTCGGCATCACCGCTTGCAGGGATAAGAACTCGAGTCATGGAATAACTCGACTACGCTTAGCTCGGTCATTCCATGACCGAGAGCTGATCGAGCCGCCTGCGGCGAGGGCTATTCATTGTGGCATCAGCTGCGGGCGCGGCACGATCCCTCGCTGACGCAGCGGGCTGTGACGAATTCAGAAGGCGGCTTGGCTTTCCCGAGTCGATTCAGCAGACGTCGCAAGCTTGTCATGACTGCATGCAGGGAACGAGGTTCGAGTCATGGAATGACTCG
>CAZIGZ010000178.1:0-11854 GCA_964538835.1 uncultured Chitinophaga sp.
GGAGGGCTTGCGCCCTTCCGCTACATTGTGTTGTGTGCTGACGAGGTTGTTTGTTACTGGGCGGCGGGTATTGACAATACGGCTTGCACACAGGAGTTCGAGTCATGGAATGACTCGACGACGCGCATTCCATCGCTCTACACTCTCACGATCTCACAAACTCAGGAGCGATCATGGGGCCCTTCAATTTCAACGCTGAACGTCCTGCGGGGACTCGCCGCAGATTTCTGAGTAGTGCTCAGGATTTTGCGGGACTTGCGGCGGCTGTCATGCTGCTGGAAGATCAGACGCGGGCTCAGCAGGCATCGGATCCGCTGCGTGATGCCATTGGTTCCGGAGCAAAGCTGACAGTTCTGCATCATCCTCCGAAGGCGCGGCGAGTCATTCAGTTGTTCATGGGAGGTGCGGCCAGCCATCTGGATTTGTTCGACTATAAGCCGCAGCTGGAGAAACATCATGGCGAACCGTCGAACTTTGGCGAACACGTGGAAGCGTTTCAGGATGGACTCGGTCCATGGATGAAATCGCCGTTCAAGTTTGCTCAGTACGGCCAGTGTGGCAAGCACCTCAGCGAAGTCGTTGCGCCGCTGGGTGATGTCGTGGATGACATGGCGTTCATTCACAACATGGTGGGCAAGACCGGAGTGCACAGTCAGGCGACCTACCTGCAGTCGACCGGATTTGATCGGCCAGGTTTCCCCGGTGTCGGAGCATGGGTCACGTATGCTCTGGGATCGCTCAACGAGAACCTCCCGACCTTCGTCGTGCTGCCGGATCATCGAGGATTCGCGAGCAACGGGCCCAAGAACTGGGGCTCGGCGTTTCTTCCAGCAAGTACTCAGGGGACCATGATCTTTCCTCAGCGATCGACACCGATCGATGATCTGCAGGCTTTTGCGGATTACATCACGCCGTCGGGTGAGAAGGATGGTCAGCAGCTTCTGAAGACTCTGAATCAGCGTTACAACGAACAGCGCCCAGGTGATTCACGACTCGAATCCCGCATTCGATCGTACGAGCTGGCTGCTCGCATGCAGCTCAGCGCGCCGGAAGCGTTTGATCTTTCGCAGGAGACGGAAGCGACACTGAAGATGTACGGGCTCGACAGTGCGGGGTCGACATATCCGGCGGAGATCAATATTCCGGAAGAGGCAGAGTACTTCGGTCGCAAGTGCCTGATTGCACGACGTCTGCTGGAACGAGGCGTTCGCTTCGTGCAGATCTGGAGCGGTAACGACAACGGATTTCCTCGCCGCAACTGGGACAGTCACGAAGACATTGAACGCGATCACAAGCCACTGGCGATGGGAATGGCGATCGGCGCGGCGGCTTTGATTCGTGATTTGAAAGAACGAGGACTGCTGGATGAAACTGTGATTCTTTGGACCACGGAGTTTGGCCGAATGCCATCGACACAGGGAAGCAAGGGACGCGATCACAATCCGTATGTGTTCACCAACTGGTTGTGTGGAGCCGGCATCCGGGGCGGAGTGTCTCACGGTCCGTCAGACGAATGGGGCTACAAGCCGCTCGATCGCGACAACCCGACTCAGGTGTACGACGTCCATGCCACACTGCTGCACCTGCTGGGCATTGACCATACTCGTCTGACGGTTCGTACCGACGGAGTGGATCGCCGACTCACCGACGTCCATGGCCACGTGCTGCACGATATTCTGACGTGATGAAGCATTGTTCGGGATTCCAGTGAGCTAAACGCTGTCGCAAGGCATGTGGTGGCGTATGTTGTGGACTCACCGGAGGGCTTGCGCCCTTCCGCTATTTGATCCATGCATGCTGCGCTGGAGAACCGGCAGATTTTGCCGGTGATCCGCTTCCATGCCTCGGCCTCAGCAAAAACTTCGTCGGCTGGCGGTTCGGCTTGGGCGTCGACTGAGTAATTCCTGCTGCGGAAATGCTCGCGATCAGATATTGCGTGCTCGAAACGAGCGCGCAAGGTGCTGTGCCGGTTGAAACGATGTACGATGGAAGGAAAGGAACGCGAATGTCATATCGATGCGTATGTCTGTTCGTGACAGTCATTCCTTTTCTGGCCGGTTGTCATCTGTTTTCATCGAAGCCGGCGTTGCAGGTTCTTCCTGCCAGTCAGGCCCCCTACTTCGGTCTGGATCCGCTGCCGAAGATTCGCGGTGTTTCGTTTCAGAAGTGGGCGTCTGTCGAAGTACTCGATTCAAGGCCCTCCGAGGAGAAGGCCTATTATCCTGGGCTGAATGAACCTCGGCACTGGCGCGACGCAGTCACCATGTTGCCGATTGAGGCTTTTGATCCTTCTGTGGCCGATCATCTTGCGGCCAAGATGCAGGCTATTCTGCCACCCGAGATCTTTGTTCGTATTGAGATCACTTCGTTTCATGTGGTGTTCGATGAGCGTCAGTTGCAGTTTGGTGATCAGGAAATGCGTCGAGATGCTCTGGAGAACGAACGGTACGAAGAAGATGAACGCCGCGAGCGTGAGAAAGAACGCAGAGAAGCTCTGGAAGCTGAACGGGCCATGTTTGAAAACGAAGACGAAGACACATCCTTCGCTGACGTGCTGTTTTCCGGAATGCTTGAAGCTCTTGCGATCGCCGGCCGCGAAGTTGGTAGATCGGCTCAGAATCTTGTGAGCTACTCCGATCTGCCACAACAGACTCCGGCGTTCGTCACGGAAGAATGCAGAGAAGGGCTGAACTGCCACATAGATTTGCTCGTGACGGTCTCCGGTCCGTCTTCACAGGTTCAAGAGTTTTCTGTCGCGGTGCGCCAGCACAGATCCAGGGATCTGAACATGTCTCTGCAGCCGCAGGTTGCTCTGCTGGTGGATACGACGCTGCAGGAAGTGCGTGAAAAGATTGTTCAGAAGCTTGGCCTTCAACGCTGATCACGAGCGTGGCACGGAATCGATGTGACCGGTGGTGTTCGCGACAACGTGCGATCCGCCAGGCGTCTTCTTCGACACACTCACCGGAGGGCTTGCGCCCTTCCGCTTCATTCGCGGGTGATGTTGTCTTGCGTCATTTGCCCCAATTGGGACAAACCGACACGACGCTGCAGAATGCTCGCGATGGATTGTGGGGCAGGGTAGAGTGACGCTGTCAGGAAGCAGCTGGACGGATGACGTCACCGCCGCTTCCTACGCTCCTTCCTGCCACTCCACTCCCGCCGGATGTTGCCATGAACCCACGTGCTGCTGTCATGGGCGTTGTTGTTCTGGTTGGTTCGAACGGCCTGCTGAATGCCGGCCAGAATGACGTTCGTTTCTCGCGCGATATTCAGCCGATTCTGGCCGCCAATTGTCTGCAGTGTCATGGGGCCGACGAACATAAGCGAGAAGGCGGCCTGCGTCTGGACACGTTCGGCGGAGCCACATCGCTGCACGAAGGAAAGGCGGCCATCGTTCCGGGAAGTCCCGATGCCAGTGAGCTTGTTCGCAGAATCGTGGCGAAGGATCCTGATGTGCAGATGCCTCCGCCGGATTCGGGTAAATCTCTGACGACTGCTCAGGTGGAAATGCTGAAGGCATGGGTTCAGGAAGGCGCGGAGTATCAGCAGCACTGGTCCTTTGTTCCACCAGTGAGGCCTGATGTTCCAATTCCGACTGTCGGACGCGTGAAGAATCCGGTGGATGCGTTCGTGTTCGATCGCCTTCAGAAGGAGTCACTTCAGCCATCGGAGACTGCAGCTCCGTTGCAGCTGCTTCGGCGAGCCTACCTGGATCTGATCGGACTTCCTCCGACGGAAGTGCAGATTGCTTCCTTCGAATCGAAGCTGGATCGGGGACGTCTGACGGACGCGGTGTGGCAGCAGACGATCGACGAACTTCTGGCCTCACCGCACTATGGTGAAAAATGGGCAAGGCACTGGCTGGATGCCGCGAGATATTCAGACTCCGACGGCTTCGAAAAGGATAAGCCTCGATTCGTCTGGTTCTATCGTGACTGGGTCGTGCGTTCTTTGAATGCGGACAAGCCGTACGATCAGTTTTTACAGGAACAGCTGGCCGGCGATCTGATGCCCGGACGAACTCAGGATCAGCTTGTTGCCACAGGCTTCCTGCGAAACTCCATGATCAATGAAGAGGGCGGAGTTGACCCGGAACAGTTTCGCATGGAAGCCATGTTCGATCGCATGGACGCCGTCGGGAAAGCCATGCTTGGCCTGACCATCCAGTGCACTCAGTGTCACAACCACAAGTATGATCCGGTGTCGCAGCAGGAGTACTATCAGATGTTCTCGCTGCTGAATAACTGTGACGAAGCTCAGGCGACGGTCTATACGGACGCGGAACTGGCAAAGCGAACGGAGATCCTGAATGAGATCGCCGAGATCGAAAAGGACTTGAAGGCTGCCCATCCGGAATGGTCAACGAAGCTCACGGAGTGGCTCCGGACAATGCCAAAGCAACATGGCGACTGGACCATCATGCGGCCTGAGCTGGATGCCAGTGGTGGCCAGAAACACTATCTGCTGGAAGACGGCTCCATCCTGGCTCAGGGTTACGCACCCACCAAGCACACAACGGAATTCACGGCGGACACCGACCTGAAGACGCTGACTGGTTTTCGCATTGAGTTGCTGAATGACGCGAACCTTCCACACGGCGGCCCCGGTCGATCTGTCGATGGGCTGTGTGCGCTGTCGGAGTTTCAGGTGGTTGTGACGAACAAGAGCACTGGCAAGAGTCAGACAGTGAAGCTCAAGTCCGCCACGGCGGATGTGAATCCCGCTGAACGCGAACTTGCAGCGATCTATGGTGACAAATCGAAAGATCGTCGAGTCACCGGGCCGGTTGCGTACGCGATGGATGGCAACAACCTGACCGCGTGGGGAATCGATGCTGGTGGCGGACGCAGCAACGTTCCACGCAACGCTGTTTTCGTGCCGGAGTCGCCGTTGACCAGCGATGCGGGCTTTCGAGTCACCTTCAAGCTGGTTCAAATGCATGGTGGATGGAACAGCGACGACAATCAGAACAACAATCTCGGTCGCTTTCGGCTGTCGGTGACGGCAGACGCCGATCCCGCAGCGGACGTGATTCCTTCGGACGTGCGACGCATGGCGGGAGCAGTGGACTCCCTGCGTCGTGAAGACATGGACGCGGCCTTTTCCGCGTGGCGTTCCAGCGTGCCGGAGTTTACAGCAGCGAATCAGAAGATCGACGCGCTGTGGCTGCAGCATCCTCAGGGAACCACACAACTGGTTCTGTCAGAACGGATCAAGCGGCGACCAACCTACTTCCTGACTCGTGGCGATTTCCTCAAGCCGGCGGAACAGGTCTCTGCCGGCATTCCGGAAGTTCTGAACACCGATCACGCGCCGATCCCGACGAACCGTCTTGAACTGGCGAAGTGGGTTACACGTCCGTCAGCACCAACAACCGCCAGAGCGATCGTGAATCGACTGTGGCAGGAATACTTCGGAATCGGCATTGTTCGCACCGCCGAAGACTTGGGAACTCAGGGCGAATATCCGAGCCATCCCGAACTGCTGGACTGGCTGGCCGTGGAGCTGATGGAGAACAACTGGAGTCTGAAGCATATTCACCGACTGATTGTGACGTCCGCAACGTGGCAGCAATCGTCGGTTGTGAACAGTGAGCTGATCGCGAAAGACCCGGAGAATCGCCTGCTGGCGCGCGGACCACGGCAGCGAGTTTCCGGCGAAGGTGTGCGAGACATTTTTCTCACGGCGAGTGGTCTGCTGAATCGCGAACTGGGCGGACCATCCGTCTATCCTCCTGCGCCTGAGTTTCTGTTTCAGCCGCCGGCGAGTTACGGTCCGAAGACCTGGGCTCTGGAAAAGGGCGCAAACCGCTACCGCCGCGCGTTGTATACGTTTCGCTTCCGATCGGTGCCGTATCCGGTGCTTCAGAACTTTGACACGCCGCGAGGTGACACAGCGTGTGTGCGTCGAACGCGTTCGAATACTCCGTTGCAGGCCCTGACGACGCTGAACGAAGAGCTGTTCATGGAATGCAGCCGAGCACTCGGGAAAGAGCTTGCGAAGGCCGATGGTGACGATGCGGCGAAGCTGCAACATCTCATGCGACGCTGCGTGACTCGAACGGTCACTGATGAAGAACTGGCAAAGCTGACAGCCTTCCTGAAGGCTCAGCGAACTCGATTCGCAGAGGATCCGAAAGCCGCAGCAGAACTC
The DNA here is from genome assembly GCA_964538835.1 of uncultured Chitinophaga sp. Classification (GTDB taxonomy): domain Bacteria; phylum Planctomycetota; class Planctomycetia; order Planctomycetales; family Planctomycetaceae; genus SXXK01. Next base: position 6,157 of record CAZIGZ010000178.1, read on the forward strand.
GCTGATGTTGCAATGCCTTCGCAGGACTCTGATGCGCCCGATGCTTCCGCAAAATCGGACCTCGCCAACCAGGCCGCATGGACCGCACTGGCTCGAGTGATCCTGAACCTGGATGAGACGATCAGTAAGGAGTGACGGCTGAGAAGGCGCTGTTGACTCAACGGCACTGAAGGATCGTTCTGCATTCTGAATACCACAAAGGTGGAGCAATGATTCCGCGTCGGACAGCGTTGAGTATTCTTGGAGCGATGTATACGGCTTCTCTGGCGAATGTTCAGGCCAGTGGCCGACCGTTGAAGGATCGCATTCGTATCGGCCAGATTGGGACGACTCATGCCCATGCGACGAAGCTGTCGGTCTATCGGCAGTCGTCGGATTATGAAGTCGTTGGAGTTGTTGAGCCTGATCCGGGGCGACGTCAGCAGGCAGAACAGAAGGATGCGTTCCGTGGTGTGAACTGGATGTCCGCCGAGCAGCTGCTGAATCAGCCCGGGCTGCAGGCGGTTCTGATCGAGACGGATGTCTGTGATCTGCTGAGCAACGCGGAACAGTGCGTGAAGGCAGGCTTACACGTTCATATCGACAAGCCAGCCGGCGAATCGCTCGATCACCTGCGTCGCATTCTGGCCATCGCGGACGAACAGAAGCTGATGGTTCAGATGGGATACATGTATCGCTACAACCCCGCCGTTCGTATGCTCCGGCAGCTGCTGAAAGACGGCTGGCTCGGGGAGATTTTTGAAGTTCATACCGTGATGAGCAAAGTCGTGGATCCTCAGACACGACGAGAACTCGCGAAGTATCCCGGCGGCATGATGTTTGAACTCGGCTGTCACATCATGGATCTGGTGATCGGAGTGCTCGGCCGTCCGGAATCTGTGACGTCCTTTGCGAAGCACACATCGACCCTGGACGATGGTCTGAAGGACAACATGCTGGCGGTGCTCGACTATCCCAAAGCGACCGCCACAGTAAAGACGTCCGCGATGGAAGTCGAAGGCTTTGATCGACGTCATCTGGTCGTCTGCGGAACGGAAGGCACCTTCCACATTCAGCCGCTCGACAATCCCTCTGCCCGCCTGTCACTTAGTCAGCCGCGAGGATCCTGGAAAGCGGAGACTCAGGAAGTCACATTCCCGAAGTACACACGTTACGTCGACGACGCCGCCGACATGGCCCACGTCATTCGCGGGGAGAAATCGTCCGACTTCACCAGCCAGCACGACCTTCTCGTCCACGAAACCCTGCTCAAAGCCTGCGGCCTCTAAGGCGAGCGGCTGGACGTCACCGCCTCCTCAGCGTCGCCACAACAGCTCGATGATCAGAACCCATGTCAGGAAGCACCTGACGATCGATGCACTGCAGTTCGTCCGAGAACAGAATGTGATCGATCACAATGCCGAACGGAAACGCCTGGTATCGATACCATGTGGGAGTCAGCCCGCGTCCGGTCGCACTGCTGAGAAGGTTCGTGTCTGTGAGGAACTGGTGATAGAACGGGGACCAGGGAGTCGTATTCAGATCGCCGGCCAGAACAATCGGCGTCGACGGATTGCGAGTTCTTGCCGTTGCCACATGACGAGCCAGCATACTCATGTGGTCATTGCGGGTTTCGAAGAGATTCCGATTCATCGGCGGAACGGGATGAGTCGCGATGATGTGAATGCTGCCTGATGGGCATTCCACCGTCGCTTCGACTGAAGGATTCCAGTCACGATTGAGAATGAAGCTGTGGTCGTCCCTCAGCGGAAAACGTGACCAGAGCCCGATGCCGAAGTTTCCTGGGTCCTGTGGATGAACCGAAGCAAAGGGATGTGATGCCTGAAGTTGTTTGGTAATGCGATCGGCCAGAGGCGTACTGAGTTCCAGCACCGCGACGATATCCGCCTCCGCGCTGGAAATCTGGCGGACGACATCATCAAGTCGTTGGTTCACAGCAAGGACGTTGATCGTCATGACTTTCAGCGGCTGGTTCGCCGAGCCATCTGTGGTCGCAACCCGTGGAATCGGAGCATCGTTCGCAATGAATGCAGAGCGCAGCCCCCAGCCTTGCCAGCAGAGCACGGTCACCAGAAGGATCGTTGCTTTCTTGTTCCGTGCAACACCTGCGATTACCAGGGCAATACTCAGAGCCAGAACCAACTGGACTCGCAGATTGGCCAGCATTTCCGCAAGCCAGTGATACCGAGAAAGCAGGCTTGCCACAGACAACAGGCACAGCGTCAACGTCATCGCCCAGACAAGGAACCACGAGACACGCCATCGCAGCGAGGTCGTGTGGGCTGTCGAGATTGCTTTAGGGTCCCTATGAGAGGCGCTCAATTTCCGATCCCGGCAGACGGTCACGTTGCGAAGAGTGATCTACCATCAGGCATGGTACTCGTTCTACATCCATCCTGGCGAGCGGGATGCGTCAGCTTCCCGGCATGCGATTTGTGACCTGGTGTTCGCCGAAAGAAACGAAAGAGGACGAAAGAAGGGACGTGTACCGGTTTGCGTTCGTGTTTGTCCGACAAAAGATGTGTGACAGAAAATCATCGCAGCCAGTGGTGTCGAGGTTGTCGTCTTCTCTTTTCGATTCTTCCGTTTCTTTCTGCCCGGCGCACTCTATCGGCGAGCGGGATGCGTCAGCTTCCCGGTATGCGATTCGGTTTCTGCTCGACATTTGGGTAAGGGCAGGGGGGGATTTCATCAGCTTTGCATAGAATGGTGGGAAAGCTCATTCGAATCTGGCCATGGAGTATGTTATTGAAGGTATCGGCAGTGCAAGGACCTCAACAAACGGCATGGTCCGGAGGCCCGGCTTATAGCGAAAGGGTCTCTCCATGCTCTCAATATGGCTATTGCGTTCCGGACTATGTGTGATCGCTGCCTGTTCCAGTCTGATCTTCCAGGAAGAGCCCGCGTCCGATCAGCCAGAAACATGGCGACAGCATGCAAAGCTGATGGGTCTGAATGACGCTGACATCGAAGCCCTGCACAAAGACGATCTGCTGGTGACTCAGGAGTCGTTTCACCAGTACAGCGATGCCTATCAGTTTCCAGGCATTCCGATGTTCATTACGTCCGACTCGATGCTGGCCGCGTATCACTCGCTGTTGCAGGAAACGCTGATTCAAGTCGAAGCCCGTCAAGCAGGTCGCCTTTCAGAGATACTCGCAACCATCCGTGAGCGACTCGCAAAACACCAGGTGATCGTGAAAGACGAAGAGTTTCTGACCAATGCCGCAATTACTCGTGCTCGACTAGTCATCGGAATTGCCGAGCGGCTACTGCGGCCAGAGATTCGGACCGATGATCCGAAGCTCGATGTACTAATCGGGGAGGAATGCACTCGAATCGAATCCGCGGAAGGAAGCTACCTGCCCGATTGGCTTGGACCGCCGTCGGCGCACCTGTTGACCATTCACTACGACCGATTCAAGCCTCGAAGTTTTTATACCCGCAATCCTCTTCTGGAGCGCTATTTCAGAGCCATATCATGGCTTCAGGCTATTCCGTTCCGAATGAACAACAATGAAGAACTGTTGTCAGCGATTATGCTCGGGCATGCGATGAGTGTGGAAGCCGCGGGTGATCCGGACGGATTGGAATCGGAGTCTGAATTCCCGCACCTGAGTTGGGAAGAACGGCAGGAACAGGACCGACGAGAATCGATTTTTCGATACGCACATGAACTGGTGGGGAAACCAGACACTCTGGACATCGTTGATGCCGCAGAGGCCTGGGAGTTCATCGTGAATGCTGACCGAAGGCTGCGCGACTTGGCCAGACCAACAGCGCCGTCGGAAACCTCGCGGACTTACTCGATCACTTTGACACAGTTGAGCGAGCAACGGCAATCTTTGATTTCGAGGGCTTCCTTTGTCATCAACGATCATGACCGTCTGAAGGCAGACTCTCAGGCTGAATTACGAATTGTCGCCGCAAGTCAAACGCCAACTGCGATCCTCTTTCAAAAGACGATGGATTCCACTGCAGAAAAGCGAGATTTTCCCCACGGACTTGAAGTCGTCATAGCACTCGAATCTCACAGGAACTGGCTTCGTGCGAAGGAGGACAGGGAGAAGGAATTGGAGAAACTTGGTGACGCAGCCGCTGACGCGGACATGCCACCAGTCAGGATGACCCCGACAGATGTTTCCGGAGCCCGACAGTTTCTCAGCACACCGGAAAAGGAACGGGTGCTTGGGGTCGTCGACGCGGCCTCAGAGAACTTTGTCTCGTACAATCTAGTTGGACATTGGCTGCACGCACTCGATTCGTTGATCGATGAACCAGATTCTGACGCCCCGGCCTTCATGAAGAAAGTGTCGTGGAAACGTAAGAGCTGCAATACGGTCCTGACAAGCTGGACTCAGTTGAACCACGCGGTAGCTCTGCATGCAAAAGTCGCAGGAGGGGCCGGCGGTGGCCCAGAGCCTCCACCAGCATTCGTGGAACCAGATCCTGAGTTCTTCTCAAGGCTTGCCACTCTGGGCGACTCGACTCGAAGCGTGTTTTATTCGTCCGGCAATCTCGACGCCGCCGCTCCGGATTATCGACCATTGATCCCGATCCTCCGATCACTCGAAGCGTTTGCTGCCGATACTGCGGATCGAAAATGGATGGCATACAAAATTCCGGAGCGTGAGGACCTGGAGAATTATTGTCACAACCGTGCCTTGACGATTTGGGAATTTGTTTCCGCGGAAGAGAAGCCTCCCGGCACGATGGAGGAACAATGGAAGCGAGCCGTGGAGAGAGAATTCTCGGAAGAATTCCTCGTGTCAATTCGGAGCTTTGCTGACGATGTGAAATCCTCAAAAGAATGCGATCGGAAGCTGGAGAAACTCCGCGATGAAATGCCCTGGGAGACTCGTCACCTCCTGTCACATTTGTCGGAGTTGACGGGCAAGTATCCAGATAACTCGCTTCCATGGCCGGATCGCTGGGGCCAGGTGACCAATCGGGCCTTGCCAATAATTCAGAAACGCCTTCTGCAACGATTGGAGGGAGCCCTGAATGCTGCGGACATTCAGAAGAACATTCGGGAAATTGATCCATATCGCGACATCATTTCCGAGCGCGAAGCAATTCGACTCATATTCGAGGTCAGCCGATCGACGCAAGGCAACGATGCGAACTTTGGCGAACAATGGCAACGTACAGTGCGAATACTGATCGAGCAGTGTGAGAATGATCAGAGTGAAAAACACCCGGCACTCGTCGCTTCCATGAATCCAGGTTTTGATGATCACAGGGAGCGGTGGAACTTGTTCGTCGAAACCAGTCGACGACTGGAAGCACTGGCTCACAAACAACTCCGCGGCGCACCTCTTACCAGGGACGAGAGGTGGTACATGAGGTCGTTTGGAGATGTCCTTGCCGACCTGAATGTGAAAGGCAACTTTGGACATCCCGACGACATGCCATGCATTGCAATGGTCTACACCAATAATGTGAGCGACCGGCGGCTTCAGGTGGCAGTGTCACGTCCTCAGGCCATTTTTGTGCTCTATCCATGGCATGGCGACACCATACTGACAAAGGGAGCTGTGCAGGCCTATCGAGAATTCAGCAGTGACACAAATCTTACCGACGAACAATGGCGCGAGCTGCTGGATTCACCCGAAGTCCCACCACTACCAGATTGGTTGGCTCCGATTGTTTCAGGCACAAAACCCACGATGGAATAGCGGTGGATTTTGAAGTTGCG
>CAZIGZ010000179.1:0-11831 GCA_964538835.1 uncultured Chitinophaga sp.
AGCAATGCACACCAGTCCGGCAACGGAAACTGGAGTGCTCAGGAAGAGCAGCGACGTCGCTGGATGCAGCAGTTTATTGTGGCATTCAACAACGATGAAAATGATGAATCGACAACCTTCAATGGAACGATTCCTCAGGCTCTGATGATGATGAACAGCGAGTTGATCGATAAGGCCTGCAGCCTTGAGCGAGGCAGCTTCCTCTTTGAGGAAATGTCAAAGCCAGGACCGGAAGCTCAAAAGATAAACGACCTGTTCCTTGCGGCACTCAGCCGTAAGCCGACGAAGACGGAGATCACCAAGTTCCAGAAGGCTCTGGCAACCTACAAGCAGAACAAGCTGAATGGTTACCAGGACCTGTTCTGGGCTCTGCTGAACTCCAACGAATTTGTGTTCATCCACTAACAATCCACTAGCCTCAATTGAGACTGTTCCGCGTTCGAACGTCAGAACGCTCTTTCTAACCGGGAGTTTCACATGTCACTCTGGAATAACTACGGAATGAACCGCCGACATTTCATGCAGCACCTGGCGACGGCGGCGGCGACCGTCCCGGCGATGAACTTTCTGTCACATGTTCAGGCAAATGCTGACGTTCTGAAGTCCAATCAGAAGGCCTGCATCCTGATGTGGATGGGTGGTGGTCCTCCGACCATCGATATTTGGGACCTGAAGCCGGAATCCAAGAACGGTGGTGAATTCAAGCCGATCGACACGGCTGCTCCAGGCGTTCAGATTTCTGAGCATATGCCGGAAACGGCGAAGGTCTTCGGTGACCTGTCTCTGATTCGCTCCATGAGCACTCGTGAAGCGGACCACAACCGTGGTCGTTACTACATGCAGACGGCTTATGTTCCGAACCCAACTGTTGTCCATCCAACCTTTGGTTCGGTTGTGAGCTACGAAATCGGACGAAACCGCAAGGCTCTGGAAATTCCAGCCTTCATTTCGATCGACGGTGGTGCTGGCCAGGCCGGGTTCCTCGGAATGACTCATGCTCCGTTCGTAGTCGACAACACGGGACGCATCCGAAACGAACCTTCACAGGAAGCCAAGAATCGACTGCCAGCTCGACTCACGATGCTGGAAGAAATTGAATCTGGCTTTATGCAGTCTCGCCGTGGCGAACTGCCGACAGCTCACAAGGACGTCTACAAGAACGCCGTCAACCTTATGACATCTCGTCAAATGGCAGCATTTGACACGGCCAAGGCTGATCCAGCTCTTGGTCTGGAGATGGAATCGGACGCAACGCGTGACGCTTATGGCCGTAACCCGTTCGGTCAGGGCCTGCTGATGGCTCGCCGCCTTGTTCAGGTGGGTGTGCCATTCGTTGAAGTGAACATGGGCGGCTGGGACCTTCACGCCGGCGTGTTCGATACTCTGAAGAATCAGCGTCTGCCACAGCTCGACAAGGGCATCGCGGCAATCACGGCTGACCTGAAGCAGCGTGGAATGCTGGACAACACCGTCCTCGTGTGGATGGGCGAATTCGGCCGTACTCCACGAATCAACCAGGATGTCGGTCGAGACCACTGGGCGGCGTCCTGGACGGTCATGATGGGTGGCGGTGGCATGAAGAATGGCCAGGCCGTCGGTGCGACCGATAAGGACGGTATACAGATTGCGGAAGGCAGCAAGTCGTATCTGCCAGGCGACATCTGGGCAACCGTTGCACAGGCGATGGGCATTCCGGTCAACACCGTTCACACATCAAAGCGTGGACGCCCGATGAAGCTCGCCAATGGCGGAACACCAATTCAGGAACTGATTGGCTAGTCCGTCACTGAGACCTTGATGGATGTTGACTCGATGACCTTCTGCCGAAGGTCATCGAGTGCAACGCCAGCAAAAGCAGGATGGCCGAGACTGGAATGTCCGTCGAATCATACGGACATTCTTCTCTCGGCCAGTTTTTCGTCAGGAGGGGAGGCGAAAATGGCAGTGAACAACGCAGACCGAAGTCCTCCGGACAGTGAAGCCATGCCTTCTGGTCCCAATGAGGAATTTGTTCGACTGTTTACGCAGTCACAGCGTTCACTCTACCTTTTCATCCTCCCGCTTGTGCATACGACTGCAGATGCTGAAGAAGTGCTCCAGGAAACGAATGTTGTGGTCCTGAGCAAATGGAACCAATTTCAAGCCGGTACGAATTTTCTTGCATGGTGCCGGGCGATTGCGAGACTGGAAGTGTTTCGGTTTCGTCGACGGAATTTTCACCGCCTGCAGTTGCTGGATGATGATGTCATGAATCTGATTGCAGAAGACATCGAAGAAGATCCTGTGGATCACGAACAGCAGCGCCGCGCGCTGGGAGATTGCCTGGAGAAGCTTCGGGAATCTGACAAGGACCTGATCCGACGGCGGTATTCGGACGGCGCGACTGGAGATGACGTGGCGAACCAGCTCGGACGGCCTGCGAATTCTGTGTATCAATCTCTGGGGCGAGTCCGCAGGACTCTGCTGGAGTGTATTCGTCGGCGCATGGCGGCCGGAGGTGCCACATGAGCGCAGAGAATGAAGAAGTGTTTTTCCTTGCCAGTCTCTGGTGCGATTCGACACTGTCGGAAGTCCAGAAAGATCGACTGCAGTCATTGCTGAGAAGTGACGTCCAGCTTCGACGAGTGTTTATTCAGCTGGTGCAGCTGCACGGTCAGTTGAACTGGGATGCAGGAATGCTTGCGGGATCATCACTCAATCCTCGAGACAAGCAACTTGAAGAGATGGCCAGGGACGAGATGGCTGCTCGCCCGGCGGCTCCGATTCCTGCAAGGACATCCGCGTCTGGACGAACGAGTTCCGGAAACCTCCTGCCGACTCTTCGCTGGTCAGCTGTGGCGGCGATCGCGATCCTGGCAGTTTCTGTGGTGATCTTCCAGCGCAATCCGGCCCCAAATCCGAATTCCGGCACTGCCCAGCAATCGCCTGCAGTTCCGGACAGACGGTCCAACGGGGCTGAGGAACAATTGCCCGATAACATCCGACCAATTCAGTTGAATGGACTGGCAAAATCTGATGCGACGGGGGAGGGGAACACAGAGGTTCCATTGCCGCCGGATCAGAAAGCCCTTGCAGCAATCATGCAACAGCCGGAAGCTCATTCACCACTGGATGACGATGTGGTCGTGTCAAAAATCGACCAGATGATCCGCACCTCGTGGGACGAGAATCATGTTTCTCCCGCTTCGGTGGCGGATGACCATGAATGGGTTCGTCGAAGTTACCTGTCCCTGACCGGGCGAATCCCAACACTCGAAGAAGCAACGAACTACACTGAGACCTCCGTAAGGAACAAGAAATCTGCACTGATCCGTCAGCTCGTCTCTGACCCGCGGACCGCGGAGAATCTGTCTGTGGTCTGGACAAACCTTTTGATCGGCCGCTCAAATCCCCGTCAGGTTGATGAGGAGTCACTGTTTCGATTTCTGTTCGATCGATTCTCCACAAATCACTCGTGGATGGAAACCGTTGGCGAGCTGATCGCTGCAGAAGGGCGAAGCGACCAAAATGGAGCAACAAACTTCCTGCTGGCTCATTTGAACGATCAGGCAACTCCGGCCACAGCTGTGACCGCTCGACTCTTCCTTGGCCGACAGGTTCACTGTACTCAGTGCCACGATCACCCGTTCGCGAAAGAGCGCCGCCAGGAAGAGTTCTGGAGCCTGAATGCCTTCTTCAAGCAGGCTTCGCGCGAAATCGTGCAGACCGCCAGGGAGGCGAAGGGTAAGGAAATCTGGTCACTGCAGGACAGTGGTTCGCCTGGAATGACGTTCTTTGAAAATCGTCGAGGACAACAGCAGGCGGTGATGCCGGAGTTTGCCGGCCATGCAGTGATGACCTCCGTACGATCACGTCGATCCGAACTGGTTCAGATTCTGGCGGCCGATAGCGAACATCAGGTCGCTCGCGCGATGGTGAATCGAACATGGGCCATGTTTTTTGGCTATGGATTTACCAATCCGATTGATGATATCGGACCGCACAATCCAGCCAGCCACCCGGAGTTGTTTGATTTCCTGACCGAGTCCTTCGTTCAGTCGAATTATGATTTGAACCGGCTGATGTACTGGATCTCCATGTCGGAGGCTTATGGCCTTTCCAGTGTTCAGGACGAAAAGTTCGCCGCCATTGATGATCCTCAGGAAGGCGGCGTTCCGCTGTTTTCTCGCGCGTATCCTCGACCGATGGGCCCGGAGCAGGTTTACGATTCGATCCGGATCGCCATCCGATCCGTTTCCAAACAGCCGATCGATTCTTCTGTGGGAACAGTTCATCGACGTGAATGGGTCGAGCAGTTTGTTCGCTCGTATGGCACAGACGAGAATGATGAATCACTTGTGTTTGAAAGCAATGTCGCTCAGGCACTGTTACTGATGAATGGAACCGACCTGCAAAAATCGATTACGGCAGCATCCGGCGAAGTTGCTCGAACACTGTCAGACGAGTCCGGAGCCGTCATGGAATCGCTGAGACGTCTGGCCATGGCGACTTTGAATCGCGAGCCAACCGAGAAAGAAGAACGAGTATTCAGGAATCGATATCGTTCCCTGATTCGCAATTTGCCGCCAGCGGATGCGATGAAGACCGCAACAGAAGACATGCTCTGGGCCTATTTGAACAGCAGCGAATTCTCTTCGTTGCATTAGCAGGGCCGTGAGCCTTATCAACACGCTCTTTGACCACGCCGTGCGGAAAAGCCGTCCTCAGCACAGGAACCTGCACCAGGTGAGTTCGATGCCCGTTCCCATCCCCGGTTATTCTGGCACGTCTGTGGCCAGGAAGCTTGGGATCACTCCGGAGGCCCGGATTCTGCTGATCGATGCTCCCGAGGAATACGCCAGTTGGCTGGAGCCAATTCCTGAGGGAGTGACGTTCGTCAAACGAGTGGGCAAGGAAACGGCTCTCGCCCATCTCTTCGTGAAGGAACGGATCCAGCTCGAAAAGCACCTTAAACGGCTCAGGAGTCGCCTGCCAGATCATGCATCGATCTGGGTTTCCTGGCCAAAGAAAGCGTCAAAGGTGTCGACCGACATTTCCGAGGACGTCATTCGGCAGATTGCCCTTCCGATGGGGTACGTGGACATCAAAGTGTGTGCTGTCAGTGATGTCTGGTCAGGCCTGAAAATCGTCGTTCGTAAAGAGCTGCGGAAATCGTAATCGCAAAACATTTGTGCACCGAAGGCGGTCCGGCCAAAACCGGGAGCCAGCGACGTCACCCCTCATGCCTGCGAAACAATCATCACCTGTTTGACAACGCCCGTCCGGCCTGTGTAAAAACAGGCATACTGGACGGAGTGTGATAGAGATTCCTGATGAATCTCCTGAGTTGAGTTTTCCGTTCAGCGAATTTTTTCAGGCTGACAGGATCTGCCATGAAACGCGTTTTTCACGGAATGTTGCTGGCAATCGGACTGATACTGTCTTCCAACAGTGCGTCCGCGTGTTGCCTATGGCCATTCGGCGGCTGGTGGGGTGCGAGCTATCCATCATACGGCTACTCCGGCTATTACTCTGCCGGTTACCCGATGTTCGGGACCCCGGTTTACTCAACTGGCTATACGGTTGGTTATGGCGGGGCCTGCTGTGCTCCATCGTGCTGCTGTGATCCATGTTGTGGTGGCGGTTGCGCCTCGGGGTCTTGCGGGGCATCCACGACGAATTCCGGAAGCCTGAAGCCGACCACAGACCCGAACTTCCGCGACAAAGATCAGTCCGATTACGAACGCAGCACGGATCCAATTCTGAATCGACGTCGTTCCCTGGATCCTGCCGAAACAGATCCAGCCAATGACCCGCTTCCGGCTCGACGAAATCAGCCTGACCCGGCTAAACCTGACGACTTCAAAGCGGGTGGAGATCAAAACGCTCCTCTCGGTGGCGAAACTGACATGTTTCAAAACAAGCCAGCGGTTCCTGAATTGAAAGACCTGCCACCGGCCGATCAGAAAGATCCTGCTGAACAGGATATGTTCCTGCCGGAAGAAAAGGCGGACCCACAAGCCAGTCGTCCCGGCCGAACGGTGATTGCAGAACAGTCAAGCCGGATGGACGAAGTCATTCGTCCTCGTCGCTTGGCGTCTCGATCGGTTCCTGCGGCACGTTCTGTTTCAACCGTTGCTGGAACGGCACAGGATTCAGCGACACCCGTCCGCTGGATTTCGCTGCCAATGCCAGATGGCCATGCTCGTCTGTAAGACCACTGGGCTGACCGATTCAAGCTCCATGCAAAAGGCTGTGTCGCAGGACACAGCCTTTTTTGATGGCAGATACGCCTGACTCATCGCTTATGCTACGCCAGCGTTCGCGGAACGATCCGAAAGAAGTTGCCACAGTAGAAGCCAATTTTCGGGCAAGTATTCTGTATATTCATGCAACACGGCCAGTTGTTCCATGATCGGGAGGTCGTCGGCTCGATCCGGATCCAATGCCAGTCCAACTTCTTCCAGAACCGCCTGACATTCGTCAATTCTGTTGGCTTCCGCAAGATCGGATGCTTCAATCAAACGCTGCCTGAGTGCCTTGCATCGACGACGGCATTCATCGTTTACCTGCGCCAGCAATGATGCTCGTGCCTCATGTTCCGTGATATCGACGCAGACGCACAACATCAACTCGCGATTCAGGATGTCAGGATCTGGACACGAGGCATATCTGGGTTCCGCTGCAAAGATCTTCTCAACGGCATCTGCAAAACGAACGTCTGAGTGGCGTCGCCTTTCGTTTCTTCTCCTTAGCCAGCGGCGCAGGAGCAAGCCTGTGCCAGCAGCTGTGACCGGAACGAGAAGTGTCGTTGCGACCGGGAAACGGTACTGCCAGGGAACGGAGAACCTGCTGACGGGACTTTCTCCGAGCAGTTCCCGCCACTGTCCATCGTCCAGATGCCAATAGGTGTATTGTGTCTCAATGAACTCTGCACTTCGTTCCTGATTCGTCTGGTAGATGACAAATCTTCCGTCGGCGGTCCAGAATGATGGTCCACTGCCTGGCCAGGAGTTGTAGATGTAACCAACCGAAAACGCGGAGTCCGTTGCGTTCGCAACTTTCGGCTGCTGGTCAGATGTCAGCTCACCAACATTCTTCAGAACCATGTTCCAGCCCGGTTTTCGTTCGATGCGCTTGCTCGAATCCCGCGATTCCCCTGACGTCACCAGCGAAAGGAGAATGAAGAATGAGTTCATGGACAGAACCGTCATTTTTTGTGCTCCACCCTGTTGAACTACTGTGTCTGTTAACTCGACAAGTCCGTGAGGGATCGAAACAGCCGTGAATCTAAAAAATCATCTCTCGCTCACGCAGCGGGTTGGGTGTCATTTAACAGGCTGCTAAGGGACCTGAATTGTTGCGACGCATCCTTTACGTGCCAAAGTTCAGACGCACGGGAGGAAAGCGACAACCACGGCACTATAGGGTGATTCCGCTGCTTCTGTCCAACTCTGCAGACCGCATCTCGTGAGTCTTTGGATCATGGTGGAACATCTGAGGATGGTCGGTGGCGGTTACCACGGTATATACTGCGACCATGTTTAGGTTCATCCTTGAAAGAGAATTACGATGCTGAAGATGCGGTTGCATTGGGTGCCTGTCGTTCTGTGTGTCATCAGTTCATTTGACGTGCGAGCTGACGAGAAGTCTGCTTCACGGATGAACGTGCTGTTTGTGATCTCCGATGACCTCAACAACCTGCTCGGGTGTTACGGAGATCCTATGGTCAAGACTCCGAACATCGACCGGCTGGCAGCGCGGGGTGTTCGGTTTGATCGAGCCTACTGCGCGTTCCCGTTGTGTGGGCCGAGCCGTAATTCCTTGCTGACCGGGCTCTACCCCAACTCTACGGGGATTCATGCCAACGGTCAGATTTTTCGCCAGACGATTCCGGATCGACTGAGCATGTCGCAGGCATTTCGCCAGCAGGGTTATTTCGCGGCGCGACTCGGAAAGCTGTATCACTACAACGTGCCCAATTCCATCGGCACCGATGGGCACGACGATCCCGCTTCATGGGAACTTGAAGTCAATCCGGCAGGCGTTGATCGCCTCGAAGAGCATTCGAAAATCTTCTCACTGGTCCCCAATCAGTTTGGTGGCACTCTCAGTTGGTACGCCTCCCCGAAAAGCGACGAACATCACACTGACGCGAAGATTGCTCAGGATGCCGAATGGGTTCTGGAACGCTGTGCAAAAAGAAACGACCGACCATTCTTTGTGGCCGTTGGATTCTTCCGACCGCATACACCGTACGTTGCTCCGAAAGCACCATGGTTTGATATGTACGATGTGAATGCGATGCCGGTGGTGAGTGGCGTCGCGGAAGACCTTGCCGATATTCCGGCTCCGGCTTTGCAGAGCCAGAAGAAAGACCAACTGGAGATGACCGATGCTCAGCGTCGCGAAGCTCGCCAGGCCTACCTCGCCTGCATCAGCTTTATGGATGCTCAGGTCGGGCGCCTTCTCGACGCACTGGACCAGCAAGGTCTGTCTGACAACACAGTGATTGTCTTCACCAGTGATCACGGGTACGACATGGGCGAACATGGTCTTTGGCAGAAGATGAGCCTCTTTGAAGAAAGCAGTCGAGTTCCTCTGTTGATCGTCGCACCGGGCTGTGAAAAGGGAACCGTCTGCCGTTCACCAGTTTCGCACGTCGACCTGTACCCGACACTGATGGAATTGTGTGGCTTGACAGCACCAGAAGGACTTCAGGGGCAAAGCCTCGTTCCAATGCTGAAGGATTCCACCGTCAAAGGCCGAGGCTGGGCGCTGACTCAGGTGACTCGCACGCTTCCAGCCAATCAGAGAAAGAAACAGGCAGAGAGTAAACAGGCTGCTGACACCAAAGATGCTGCCAATCCAAAAGCCTCAGCAGCACCGGACCAACCGAACCGCTACTTCGGTTACAGCCTTCGCACAGAACGTTGGCGTTACACCGAATGGGCAGACGGCGACAAAGGAGCGGAACTCTACGATCACGACTCCGACCCGCGCGAACTTCACAATCTCGCCGAGCACAAAGACTATCAGGCGACGAAAACTGAACTCGCCGAACAACTCCACGCCGCCATCAAAACGACGTATCCCCCATCCGGCCAGACACCCGAACTCCAACCCGGCCTCTGGGCCCCGTTGCTGACGAAGCCATGAGCCTCGAAACCCTGGACTGCGGCAGCTCCGCTGCCGCTTTCCTTGTCACAGCCTGCTGTGACGACTGTCGTCAAAGTAGCCCGTCATCAACTTGGCCAACCTGTTCCAGCAGCAGGCTGCTGGAATGAAAGCGGCAGCGGGGCTGCCGCAGTCCACGGTGGGTGTCACTCTTTGCTTGTTCGCACCAGGAATTCATCGACGGCTTTCGTCACCGGGTTGTCCGCATCGCCGAGCTGCTCGTTGATCTTACCATGAGTCGTATCGCGGGCGCCGAAGGTGGTGGAGTCGAGTTGGGCGGCTTTGAGGGTGTTATGAAGTCGCTGAGCCTGAGCGGTGGTGTCGGGATGTTCGCCGACGTGAAGAATCAGAAACGGAGGAATGTGCTTGTCGGCAGCGACGTGAGTCACGGCGGAAAAGTCCTTGTGCTTTTCTTCCGAGTTTCCAAATTTCTCGCGATGGCCGAACCTGGCCTGAGGAAGCCCGTGGACTCTGCGGCGAGTTTCCGCGGTCTCGATGATCGCGGGAATATCATACGTGTCCCCATCGACTGGCACACATCCCCTGATCAGACTCAGATTGAGTCCATGTTTGCCAAGGTACTTTTCGTCCGTGGAAATCAGCGCGGCCAGTTGAGCACCCGCGGAATGTCCCATGACCCAGATTCGACTTCCATCGGCACCGTACTTCCCTGCATTCTGATGGAACCAGTGAAAGGCTTCGGCGACGTCGGCAACGATCGTCTCCATCGGATGGTCGGGCAGCAGGCGATAGTTCGTTGAGACAAACACAAAGCCCTTTGACGTGAAATAGGCGGGCTTCACCTGGACGTCCGATTTGTCTCCTGCCTGCCATCCTCCGCCATGAATCCAGAAAACGACCGGAGCATTCTTCGCATTTGGCGGCACGTAGATGTCCAGCACGTTTCTGTCATGCCCCGCGGCACCGTACGGAACATCTTTGTGCATCTGCTGAGCCATCGCCGGACACGTGGCAACGAAGAACAAGACAAGAATCACACAACATCGCATGTTTGGACTCCGTGGTTGAAAGTAGCCATCATCAAAAAGTCGCCATCACTTTCTAAGTGATGCACGGCGATTGCCATGTTCTTGGCTCGCCGTTCTTGGTTATTGGGCTTGGCTTCTCTTTTGTCACTCAATCTTTGTCAGACAGATGAGGATGGCAGGGTCCCCCGCCTGCGCGGGAATGAGGTCATGGGAAGCGGTATGAAACTCGATTTGCAATCTTCAGTTTTCAATCACCATTCACCATTGATCTCCTCACGCGTAACCAAGAACCAAGAACCAAGAACCAAGAACGCCCTGTCTCCCCCTCCCCCGAGCATGCTGGCGCTCGCTCGACCCCTCCCGCACTTCGTGCGGAAGGGGAGGTTTTTGTATCTTCATTGAAAACGTCGCTCTTATCGGACTCAGGAACCCGTCTGAATCTGGCAGCATGGCTGTCGAATCATCGACCGGATGGCGTATTCTTATCCTTGAAGTCGGCGATCGAGAAGTTTCAGGTCGTTCCGATTCCGAACACAGCTGCATTTGTGATGATGTGGCCAATGGAATCACCTCGCCGGCTTCAGGAGGATTCCGTGAAGATTGCCATCATGGCTGATATCCACGACAACGTGGACAACCTTCGTCATTCGATTCGACTGATCAACGCGCTGCAGTGCAAAGCGGTTCTGATCGCTGGCGATTTTGTTTCCCCGTTGGTTGTTCCTTCGATGCGAAAGTTCCACTGCCCCGTGGTGGCCTGCTTCGGTGACAATGATGGCAACCAGATCGGGATCGCCGGTGGAATGAAGATCGTTGGCACTCTTGGGTATGCTCCGATGTGCTGGAAGTCACCGGATGGCGTGCGATTTCTGATGTGTCACCAGCTTGATGATGTGCGTAACGGGCTGGGAGAATCCGATGTGGTCGTTTTCGCACATACTCATCGCCCCAGCGTTGTTGCCGACAAAAGTGGGCGAGTGTTTGTGAATCCCGGCGAAGTGGGAGGCTGGATGTTTCGAAAGCCGACGATCGCGGTTTACGATACGGAAGCAAGAACGGCCGAGATTCTGGACCTGCCAGCAATGTCGCCGGGTGTTTACATCGAAGAATGATTCAGGTCGCCAGGTTCAAGTCTCACCAAGCCCTCAATCTCCACGCGAGGCAGTCATGAAACTCTCATCCGAAATTCGTGAACTGACGGCATCCCTGTTGCGCCGTCGCTGGTTTCTTCGCGATTGCGGAATCGGCCTTGGTGCCATCGCGGCGTCTTCGATGCTGGCGGGGGCAAACGCGGGACCGTCGCTGGATGAAACCCAGAACCCGCTTGCACCACGTGAACCGCACTTCACTCCGAAAGCCAAGCGAGTCATCTACATCTTTCAGGCGGGCGCTCCCAGTCACCTGGAGATGTTCGACAACAAGCCTGAACTGACCAAACGCGATGGTCAGCTGCCACCGGCGGAACTGCTGAAGGGATACCGAGCTGCCTTCATCAACCCGAACTCCGCGTTACTGGGCCCCAGGTTCAAGTATGAAAAGCATGGTCAGTGCGGCATGGAACTCAGCGAAGTTCTGCCTCACACCGCAAAGATGGCCGATGACCTGTGTCTGATCCGAAGCATGCAGACCGATGCCGTGAATCATGCTCCAGCGCAGATTCTGATGAATACGGGTTCGCAGCAGTTC
>CAZIGZ010000180.1:0-11758 GCA_964538835.1 uncultured Chitinophaga sp.
GTGAGCAGCCTGCGGAAGAAGCAAACGAAGATCCAGTGGTTCCTCAGCAGGTGGAAGAAGCACAGACTGTTGTGCCTGACGCCAGCACTGAACAGGAAACCGTCTGGGTTCCGACTCGCGAACGCCGATCTATCGACATGTTCATGAGCGACTTCGCCGACGACAGCTACATCGGCTGATCCTGGCAAAAGAACCGAACCTCGAAACCCGAAAGGTGTCATCGCCTTTCGGGTTTTTCGTGCGCTGGCAATCAACGCTTGCGTTCAGCTCAATGGCCCCATAACGTCCGCGTTCTGTCGGAGGTCCGTGCCGCGATTCGACATCGCCGAACAAGGTTCACCCAACAGCACCGGCCAGGTGGCGAAACAGGCAGACGCACGGGACTTAAAATCCCGGGCCCCGTAAAGGGGCGTGCGGGTTCGATTCCCGTCCTGGCTAGTAAGAAGACTGAGAAACTGAGGATCTTTCGAGCCGCTGAGGTGCTCCTGCTGGCGAGGTGTCACTTCGAGTGTCCCCTCTTGAACGTCTTTTCGGTTGCTCGCATGAGTTGTTGCTGCTCTATTGCGATCGGTGCAGAGTCCAGAGGTTCTGTGACCGTGTCTTCACGCTAAGTGTTTGGTTGAACTTGTTCAAAGGATTCAACAAACCGCCAGGCAATTTTGGGTCAATCGGCGGTGGGACAGTCCGATACCCGACGCAATCAAGACCTGCGCAGACGGCGTTAGCCAAAAAATGAGATGAGTCCCAGTTTGCTTTTTTGCAGTGTTCCTGGACACCGCCCCTGAATCATGTCGCGCAGACAAACTGGCACACCTGCTGATTGCACGCTGTCCGGTCACG
Organism: uncultured Chitinophaga sp.; assembly: GCA_964538835.1. Lineage (GTDB taxonomy): Bacteria > Planctomycetota > Planctomycetia > Planctomycetales > Planctomycetaceae > SXXK01. The sequence continues at coordinate 841 of CAZIGZ010000180.1, forward strand.
ACACACTTTGCACACTGTCAGAACGAAACCGAACGTAAACGGAACACGAAACAGCAAGAAGAATCCGTGAACTTCAAGTATCTCTGTTACCGGCACAGCGATTGCGGTGCAAATCTCAAGTCTGTCGCGGTTCCTGTCTTTGCCCAAATAACGAACCGACAGAGAGCTGGATTCCGGTGTCTCAAGGTTAGGCAAAAGTGCGCTCAGCAGGCCTGAGCAATTGATTCAGAATGCAGCGTGGAATCGTTCCGTGCACATACGGAACCACTGTGAGATGTAGATTCAAGCGTCTCGAATCACCAACGGTTGGGTGTGAGTCAATCGCCTGGCGTGTTGATAATGAAACTGCCCCCTGGGAAACAAATCATGAAGAAAACACCATCCTTTTCCTTTGGTCATGCAATCATCTGGACATCAATACTCTTCGCCGCGAATGCTCGTGGCCAGGAACTTCCTGGTAAAGACGTCGATGCCGACCGGACTGTCTCAGAAAGAGCCATCCGGGAAAATGTGGAACAATTCGTGAAGGAATACAACGCACATGACGCCAAGGCCGTAGCGGAATTGTTTCACCCACAGGCTCAAATCGTAGATGCAGATGACAACACGATCCAGGGCCGCGAAGGCATCGAGAGCTTGTTTTCCGGTGTCTTTGCGGCAGAGCCGGGAACAGGCATCGAAGTCCAGATAGAGTCCATCCGTTTTATCGGAACGAACTTGGCAGTGGAGTTGGGGACGACGACTACCGTGCCTCCTGCTGGTCAGACTCCGGAAACCGGGCGTTACAGCGTTTTGCACATTCAGAAAGACAAGAAATGGTCAATGGGTGTGGTTCGCGATATGCCTGCCGAGCCCACGCATCGAGATCATCTCGAGACAATCGCCTGGCTGGTGGGTGACTGGGTTGATGAGAGCAGTGATGGCAAAGTTTTCACTTCCTGTCGCTGGTCAGAGAACAAGAGTTTCCTGCTGCAGGACATCACCGTGCATCAGTCGGGAAAGAATGTGATAAAGGTCAGCCAGCGAATTGGCTGGGATCCGCTGAGAAAGCAGTTTAAAGCGTGGATTTTCGACTCGGAAGGCGGCTACGGCGAAAGCAGTTGGACGCCCACCGAAACTGGCTGGCTGATTAAGGTCAACAGTGTCAATACCGACGGAACAACCGCTTCGGCCACGAATCACATTGAGCAGACAGGACTGGATCGCTACGTGTTTGAATCGGTTGATCGTGTCTCCGGAAATGAAGTGATACCGTCGGTGCGGGTCGTCGTGGTTCGGCAGCCTCCACAGCCAACTGGATCGGAAACCAGGTCTCCCTGACAGGCGACAGAGTGCGGGAGTATCCAGTGCAAAGGGATCAGCGGCATTTTGAGGCGGTGTTTCGTCAAAGACCGCCGAGGTTGAAAACGTTGTCTGGATGTTGAGCTGAATTCAGGAGAATTCAATGACGGAGTACGTTTTTGTCGGTGTGTCAAAGGCGTGCGACGTCTCAATGCAAATCCATCGGATTGAGGCGAAACCTCGCCGGATTTCTGAATTGGGGATCTACTCATGAGAACACAGTTTAGTTTCACCGTCATCGCTGTGTGTGCGCTGATGCTCGGCTATGCAGCAGATACAGCGTTTGGCCGCGGTGGTCGCGGCGGTGGGGGAGGCGGCCGCGGTGGCGGAGCGATCTCTCGACCGTCGGGCGCCAATTCTGGTGGTGTCAGGCCATCGGTTGGCAGTTCGCCGTCTTTGAATCGTCCCAGTGCTGGAGTTGCCCGCTCGTCAATGCCAGCCACGCGGCCCAGTCTTGGAACTGGAACTGGAGCTGGAGTACGGCCTGGCATTGGGCCCGGAACGGCATCAGGTATCGGTTCACGCCCATCGACTTTGCCTGCGACTCGTCCGGGGGCTGCCCCTGGAATAGGTAGCGGCGCTGGCATCGGTTCACGTCCTTCTACTCCCGCAGCCTCTCGTCCAGGTGTGGCTGCAGGACTTCCTGGTCGACCTGCTGCCACGCTGCCCGGGCTCGGGGGGGGAGTTGCAGCATCAAGGTTGCCAAATCAGGGCGCTGGAATACAGGACCGAATGGCCAATCGTCCGCAGACTTTGGAAGAGCGACGCGGCAGTTTGAACGAACGCATGACGGCCGGAAGGGAAGACCGTCAACAGAATCGTGGTGACATGCAGGACGATCGTCAGGAGTTTCGCGACAGCAGTCGTGAAGATCGCCAGGCGTTCGCTCAAGACAATCTGGATCATCATGGTGACTGGTATAACGGCAGTTGGGATCCAGGCGAGGGTTGGGATTACATGTGGGACAATTATCCCGGCGCTGCAGCAATTGGTGTGACTCGATGGGGTGTTAACCGGCTGGCCTATGGATTTGGTTACTGGGGTTATTCCAACCCATACACAACTGGTGGTGGCAGTGGCTCGAGTTCGAGCTACAGCTATTCTGAGCCGCTTGTGAACTATGGCACAAGCACGTCTGAGCCCTCGGCGGAACCTGGTGCATCACCTGCGGATTCAGGGACGGCCGGGGCGCAACAGCCAACAGACGAAGGAATGGCAGCTTTTGAAGAAGCACGGACCGCGTTCTATGGTGGCGATTACGACAAGTCGCTGGCGCTGCTTGATACAACATTGAAGACCATGCCGCGTGACACGGTTGTTCATGAATTCCGCGGACAAGTACTGTTCGCTCTCAAGAAATATCCCGAATCGGCAGCGGCCGTTTATGCCGTGCTGTCTGCAGGACCCGGTTGGGACTGGACCACCATGAGTGGCTTGTACCCCAGTGTTGACATCTACACTCAGCAACTCCGAGACCTCGAGAACTTCACAAAAGCGAACCCTGCTTCGGCGGATGCCAGCTTCCTTTTGGGATACCATTATCAGGCAATGGGGCACAAAGAATCGGCTGAAAGAGCCTTCAGCCTTGCACTTCAACAGCTTCCAAATGACAAACTCTTGAAGCAACTCGTCGCCATAACAACTCCGACGGACACGAAAGCAAAAACACCTCCGGCACCTCCGGTTCCGGCAGATCTTCCACCGGAGAAAGTTCTTTCGGTGGAAAAGCTGGTCGGCAAATGGAAGGCCTCCGATGCGGATGCAAAGTTTGAGCTGCAACTTGCCGCAGACGGCGCGTTCACTTGGACCTTTTCCCGCGGAAAAACGACGGAATCCGTAAAGGGCGTTTTTGCGGTCGACCAAAACAACCTGGCCATGGAACCTGATGCAGGCGGCACGATGTTGGCGGAAGTCAATTTGACTGACCCGTCTCAGATGCTGTTCAAAATGGTCGGCGGAGGGCAGGATGATCGAGGCCTGCAGTTTACCAGGATCCCGTGAAACAGCCCCAAAAGACGTCTCCCTGCAAAGGAATTCCGATGTTCAAGCGAATGAGTACCAGAGCCATTGCGAAAATGCTTCTCGGGTGTTTGATCGGGTACGGCGCGGCTTCGGGGTGGTGGATCACCAATCCGTCGGTTCTCGCCCAACAGCCGAGCCCGCGTCCCGGCGAAGTGGAATCCGGTGGCAATCTTGACCGCCATATCCTGCCGATCTCAGAGCCGAGGCGTGACCCGATTACCGAGATCGACGCCCGCAAGGCGAAAGCCCCGCCGCCATTCCTGGTCAAGGCGCCGAGCGGAGCTCCGAACGTGGTTATCGTACTGATTGACGACATGGGGTTCGGGCAGCCGAGTGCGTTTGGCGGGCCAGTGAATATGCCCACCGCAGAGAAATTGGCGAGCAACGGATTGAAGTACAACCGGTTCCATACCACAGCCGTTTGCTCGCCAACCCGAATGGCCCTTCTGACAGGCCGTAATCACCACTCTTGCAATATGGGATCGATCACAGAGACGGCAACCGCGTTCCCCGGCCAGTCGGGGGTTCGCCCGCAAAACATCGCGCCTCTCGCTGAGACAATGAGATTGAACGGCTATAGCACTGCGATGTTCGGGAAGTGCCACGAGACTCCGCCCTGGGAAATCAGCCCGTCTGGCCCCTTCGACCGCTGGCCTACTCGCAGCGGGTTCGACAAGTTCTATGGCTTCATGGGCGGCGAAACGAATCAATACTACCCCGGAATTTATGATGGCGTTGCCAGGGTGGAAGTGCCACCTGACCCGAATTATCACTTCACAACCGACATGACCAATCAGGCAATCGCCTGGACGCAATACCAAAAAGCCCTCACGCCGAACAAGCCGTTTTTTGTGTACTACGCGCCTGGGGCGACACACGCACCACATCAAGCCCCAAGAGAATACATCGACAAATATAAGGGGAAATTTGATCACGGCTGGGACAAGCAGCGGGAAATCAGTCTCGCCAACCAGAAGAAACTTGGTGTGGTACCGGCAGATACGAGATTGGCTCCCAAGCCGGAGGCAATTAGGGATTGGGACCAGCTGTCTGCGAACGAGAAGAAGCTGTTTGCTCGCCAGATGGAAGTTTTCGCCGGGTTTGGTGAGCACGTCGACCATGAGGTAGGTCGACTTGTGGAGGCGATCGAGGGGATGGGAGAGATGGACAACACATTGTTCATCTATCTCCTGGGCGATAATGGCGCGAGCGCCGAAGGTGGCATGGTCGGCCTTTTCAATGAGATGAACTACTTCAATCAGGTGCCGGAAAAGCTTGAAGACATCCTGAAGCGAATCGATGATCTGGGTGGTCGAAACGCTTACAACCATTACGCTGCCGGTTGGGCGGTGGCGGGCAATACTCCTTTCACGTGGACGAAGCAGGTCGCGTCAAGCTTTGGCGGCACGAGAAACGGGATGATTGTTCACTGGCCGAAGGGGATAAAGGCGAAGAACGAGGTACGCAGTCAGTTCCACCATGTCATCGACATTGCCCCGACGGTGCTGGAGGCGTGCGGTCTGCCGGAGCCAAAAGAGGTGAATGGATTCAAACAGCGGCCTATTGAGGGTATCAGTATGGCCTACTCATTTGACGATGCGTCGGCTAAGGACCGGCACACGACTCAGTACTTTGAGATTTTCTGTAACCGTGCGATCTACCACGAGGGTTGGGTGGCCGGGACCGTACACAAGGCGCCTTGGGAGCCGAAGCCAAGGGTCGCGTCTTTCGACAAAGACCGCTGGGAACTTTACAACGTGGCTGAGGACTTCAGCCAATCAAACAATCTTGCGGAAAAGCACCCGGAGAAGCTGAAGGAACTCCAGGCACTGTTCCTCACTGAGGCCGTAAAATATCAGGTGTTGCCTCTCGACGATCGGTCGATCGAGCGGGTCATTGCTTCTTTGGCCGGACGCCCGGATCTTATGGAAGGCCGCACGTCGATGATTCTCCACGAGGGAATGACCGGCATGATGGACAACGTTTTCATCAACGTAAAGAACCGTTCCCATACCATTACCGCCGACCTTGAAATACCAGAGGGCGGGAGCGAGGGTGTCATTGTGTGCCAAGGCGGACGCTTCGGCGGATGGAGCCTGTACACCAAGGGCGGGAACTTGAATTACTGCTATAACTGGGTAGGCCTCGAACAGTACAGGTTGACCTCTGACAAGCCGTTGAATACCGGAACGGTCAAGGTCAAGTTCGAGTTCGTCTATGATGGTGGCGGTCTTGGCAAAGGTGGCCAGGGGACGCTGTTCGTGAATGGCGAAAAAGTTGCTGAGGGAAGGATCGAGCACACCGCCAGCGTGATTTTCTCGCCCGACGAGACTGCGGACGTTGGTCTGGATGAAGGCACCAATGTGACTGACGACTATAGGGAACTGGAGAACAAGTTTACCGGTACGATTAGCGAAGTAGCCATCGAAGTCCGACCGTGAGTTGAGTCGCTTCTGAATTGGAGGAAGTGTAAGGAAACCGCGGTAGGACCTTCGCATCATCGTCTGCAGGAATGAGGCGTCTACTCGCGGTGTCGGTCGATCAGCGACTGCACGTCTGAAGTGGGAAGAAGAAGCGAATTCCTTTTTCCGTTCGATCGTTGTCTGAGTCCAGCAACAGTCTTCCCCACAGGGTGACGGCTGCGAGAGCAAGTCTTTTCTGCGTTTGAGGCCGCTGGTTTTCGACATTTCGAGTCCGGCGAGTTCAGAATTGCAGAAAATGTGGGCAGCAGATTTGAGACTGCGAATCGGCTGGTCGCTCCTCCAGCTCCCGGGCCCCGGTAAAGGGGCGTGCGGGTTCGATTCCCGTCCTGGCTAGTAAATTCCGACAAAGCAACGTCCCGGACCAGCTTTCGTTGTGGCCGCTTCGGCTCGGTGATAAGCTGGAGCCAATCCTTCCGTTTGCTTCTGTCATTCGTTCGGCCTGACCTGCTGCTGACGAACCTGCAGAGCATCTCCTGCCTTTCCTGATGCGTGCACGGGTTCCCCATGACTCTGCCGATTCGAATCCTTTGCCTTTGCGCCGTTCTGTGGACAAGCGCCGTGCGGGTTTCTGCGCAGAGTGACCAGACGTCGTTCCAGGCAGAAGTGGAACCAATCCTGCGACGTCATTGCTACTCGTGCCACTCCCATCAGGACAAGACGATGGAAGGCGGGCTGACTCTGGATTGGAAAGCCGGATGGGAAAAAGGCGGTGATCGAGGCCCCGCGATTGTGCCAGGTGATCCGGACGCAAGCCTGCTCATTCAGGCGGTTCGACATTCCCATGCAGAACTCCGAATGCCGGATGAAAAGATCCCTCAGGACGAGATTCAAGTCCTCGAAAAGTGGGTCCAGACCGGTGCGTTTGATCCTCGAACCACCGCTCCGCTTGCGGACGCAACAAGCCTTGACTGGTGGTCCCTGCGGCCATTGCAACGGCCGGTTGTTCCGGAGTCCTCAGAATCGAATCCGATCGATGCCTTCATCAGTGATCGTCTGAGATCGGAACGACTTAACGCTGAGGGCGAGGTCGATCGAAGAACACTGATCCGCCGCCTGACGATTGATCTGCATGGGCTGCTGCCGACTCCGGAAGAAGTCCAGGCGTTCGAAAGTGACATGGCGCCGGATGCCGTCGAACGGCTTGTTGATCGCCTGCTTGCTTCGCCTCGTTACGGCGAGCGCTGGGCTCGACACTGGCTCGACACCATTCACTATGCGGACAGTCATGGATTTGAGCATGATGTTTATCGCCCCAACGCCTGGCGATTTCGCGATTATGTGATTCGAAGCTTCAATGACGACCTTCCCTGGTCTCGGTTCATTCGCGAACAACTGGCCGCAGACGCCATCGCGGGCGATCAGCCCGAACGCCTTGCCGCCATCGGCTTTCTCGGAGCCGGAACGTACGACCACAGCGCGGCCGCGACAGCACCAAAAAATTTCGAAAACCTTGACCGCGACGACATGGTGACTCAGACCATGGCCGCCTTTGTCAGCACGACGGCCAACTGTGCGCGATGCCATGCTCATAAGTTCGACCCGATTTCACAGGAAGACTACTACTCCTTGCAGGCGGTCTTCGCCGGAATCGGCAAGGGTGACGTTCCTTTCGACGAAGATCCCAAAGTGGCTGAAGATCGAAGACGCTGGAATGAGCTGAAAACCGCGACCGACCAGCAGAACGCGGAAGTCATGCTGTCCGATGAGAGTCGTCGACTGGTCGAAGAATGGATCAGCCGGCAGGGGCAGTCCGCCAGCTGGAAGCCTCTCAACGTCACGTCATTCGTCTCGGTCGATGCTGCGAATCTCGAAAGGCTGGAAGACGGATCGATCCTGTCCAGCGGACCGTTGCCAGACAAGGAAACGACAGTGGTCACCGGGACCACGGACCTGAAGCAGGTGACGGCCATTCGTCTGGATGTGCTGACTCATGAATCTCTTCCGATGGGCGGACCAGGTCGTGCGCCGAACGGAAATCTGCATCTGAACAGTGTGGAGCTGCGCGTGTTCCGGCCAGGGATGAATGCCGCCGAGCGACTTGGAATCCGCCGCGCGTCATCGGATTTTGATCAGGAGGGGTGGACGATCCAGCATGCAATTGATGGAAATCTCGAAACGGCCTGGGGCATTCATCCTCAGGAAGGGAAGTCACACTCTGCGGTCTTCGAGCTTGAGACTCCGATCGAGTTTTCACCCGGAACCGAACTGCATGTGCTGCTGCGGCAGATTCACGGTCGGGCCCACATCATCGGCAGGTTTCTTCTTTCGGTGACTGACGCGCCGGTGGCGTCGACCAACATCGTGCCGACGGATCTGGCCGCTTTTCTTGCGATGCCGCAGGAGAGCCGAACGCCGGAACAAACACTCGGACTCCATGCGATGGTCCTTCGTCGGATCGCGGAAGAATCCCTGGCCTCTTTGCCGGCTCCCCAGAAGCTCTACGCGGCGGCGACCGTTGCCGACAATGAACGAGGAACCATTCGCTACGAACAACCTCGCGAGATCTTTGTGCTCCGTCGAGGTGATGTGGAAAAGCCTGGTGAGAAAGTTGGTCCAGGCGCGCTGTCAGCCATTTCAGCACTGCCTGCTCGATTCGATGTCGCCGAAACAGCGCCGGAATCCGATCGTCGTGTTGCTCTGGGAAACTGGCTGGCGTCAAAGGAGAATTCGCTGACATGGCGAAGCATTGCCAACAGAATCTGGCACTATCATTTTGGAAGCGGACTCTGTGATACGCCCAGCGACTTTGGACGCATGGGCGGTCTTCCTTCCCATCCGGAGCTGCTCGACTGGCTCGCCTGCGAAATGCGTGATCATGATTCTGTGAAGCGGCTTCATCGTCTGATCTGCACGAGTCATGTCTATCGCCGCGCATCGCACACGACAACAGAACTTCAGGAACGAGATACAGAGAATCGACTTCTGGCGCGAGGCGTTCGTCAGCGAATGGATGCAGACACCTGGCGCGATTGCGTTCTGCAGGTCAGTGGTCGGCTGGATGTGACAATGGGCGGGCCCGGAGTTCAGCATTTCTCGACTCGCCCAGGCGCACAGCTCACTCCGATTCTGGACTATTCCAACTTCGACTGGAACACGCCAGGGGCGACTCGCCGAAGCATCTACCGTGTTGTCTGGCGAGGCATCGCGGATCCGATGATGGAGCCCATGGACTTTCCGGATCTGGGCGTTCTGTCGCCGGTTCGTACATTCTCCGCTTCACCACTTCAGGCTCTCACGCTGATGAACAATCGCTTCGTGCTTCATCATGCGGAATTCATGGCAGAGCGAGCACTGAAGGCGTCGCCGGACCCTGATGGTCAGGTGACAGCGGCCGTTCAATGGGTGTGGCAGCGAGATCCGGACGACTTTGAACTTCAGCAGCTGGGGGCTTTAGCTCGCGACGAAGGCCTTGCGGCGGTCTGTCGCCTGCTTTTGAACAGCAACGAGTTCCTCTTCATCGACTGACGTGAACACCGACCGGGATCACCTTGCCGATCCAGCGACATCATCCAGAGCCAACCGGGTCAGAACACTTCCGCCGGGTCAGCCGTGCGGACCTTTCCGATCGCCATCATCGCACTCATGCCGCACATAACGATCGTCAGCACAAACACAAAGACGGCTCGTTCGAGAGTCATCGTGAACTGCATTTGAATGGCATTCGTGGCAACTCGATAGAGCCATAGAGCCAGCACAAAGCCAGGGAAATAACCAAGAACCGACAGCATTAATGCCTGACTGAACACGACTCGCAAAAGGTACGGATTCGAAAACCCCATCGCCTTGAGTGTGGCATACTGAGGAAGGTGGTTGGTCACTTCGGTGTAAAGAATCTGATAGACCACGACAAAGCCGACGAAGAATCCGACAGCGGCTCCCATGCCGAAGATAAAGTCCAGCGGCGCGTTTTCGCGAATGAACAGGATCTCCGCATCGATGAGCTCATCACGAGTCAGCACTTTGGCTTCGTGACCGATCAATGGTTGAATGGCTCGCTTTACCGCCTGAAGATCGGCCCCTTTGGCAATCTGAATCAGACCAACATCCACGGCTCCTGGGTTTCGTTCCGGGAACAGTCGCAGAAAATTGGAGGGCGACATGTAGAGATTGCCGTCGGTGTTGATGGAGATCCCCACATTGATGGCGTCAATGATCCGAACCTTTCGCAGGTTCACTTCGACATCCAGCTGGCCCTTATCCTTCAGGAAGCCAAGCACCGGGCCGTAGTTCTTGCGACTCAGACCGTCGAACAGAATTCGATCAGGAAGTTCGAGGTCATTGATGAACTTTTCGAAGCCCGGCAAATCCATCATTGGCGCGCGAGGATTGATGCCGTAGACGCTGACAGGAAACTCCAGCTTGTCCCACGGATTCCGGAATCGTCCCTGAGCCATATACATCTCGCCGACGTCCGCCACACCACTGACTGAACTTGCTCGGTACAGGAGTGCTCGTGGAAACGTCGCCGAGGCGAAGATGGTTTTCGTGCGAGGACTGACCAGGACCAGGTCTGCTGTGATGCGGCGAGCAATCGCGACGCTGTTATCCATCGCTCCCTGTCGAATGCCAAGCTGCACCAGCATGAGCATCACAGCCACGACAACCCCGGCCGTCGCAACAACCAGTTTGACGCGGTTGAAGGAAAGCTGAGCCCACGCAAGAAAGAAGCTGGAAAGTGGCACAAATCACTCGATACAGAGACCACCTGAACGATGATGGATTGTAGACAGGTCACGCCGGATCTAGCGAACAATTTGGACATTTCCACGCGGATGAACACGAATCAAACAGACGCCCTGAGAATAGCCTCCGCCACCGGATTCACCCCGGTAGGGACCAGTCTCTGCACTACTCCGCTTGCATTACAGCATCAGGCAGGAACACTGATCGGCACTGATTTGCACTCCTCCAATCAGCAACACAAAGTAAGACTCACCCGCTTGCGATTCAGGCCTGGCGAGCCGCCGCAACCCTTTGCCGGTGCCCTGTCATTGCCAAACCTGCGTTCCGCCGGCGTGAAGCCGGACGGGACGCAGGCTGTGGGTTCTTGGTTCCTTGTGAACGCGGTTTTG
>CAZIGZ010000181.1:0-11734 GCA_964538835.1 uncultured Chitinophaga sp.
GCACAGGTGAAGCCTGTGACGCGAAGCGGTCGGAAGCCGAAGGGACAGCGTGGTTATTCCAGTGCACCGCGTTCGAACGTCAAATTACTGAAAACCGAAAACTGAAAACTGAACACCGAAAAGCACACGCCCTTCAGGCGTGCTACCCGGGTGCGCCACCTTTCCTGGCGAGCGGGATGCGTCACATCAACATTCCTCTCGCGCATCCTCAGCCGGAACGGCGTTTGATGGTGACCTGAGCCTCCACCACGCCGCCTTTCTTTTCTGCCATGGCTCGTCCTTGCTCGACGGCTTGTTCGATCAGCCGAATCACGGCCTTCTGTTTGACGTCCGCGATGGTGGTCAGGCGAATGTGGCGAATCAGCTTGCCGGTTCCTTTCAGCAATTCGTCGGGATCGTCCAGCTCCGTGCCGCGGTCGAAACCCAGGTTCACGTGTTGTGCATAGGTCGCGATGTGGATGAAGCCCTGTCCCTGCTTGCCGGTGAACGTGAATGCATTGGAAATGCAGTAGGTCTCGTAGATGATCTCACTGCATTCTCCGGCCGACTTGAGAACGGCGTTTCTGGCGGCGAGGGCGATCGAGACAACGTCTTCCGTTCGATCCTGCATCAGTTCCCGCAGGACAAGTTCTGTCTGCGACTTCGATTTCGCCATCTTCGTCTCCTTGTCTTCTTTTCCGGCATTCTGCGGCAAACTGACTTAAGAACTCTAAAACGTTCAACGCGGACTTGCCACAATGTGCCTCCCCGCGGACGAACCTGCATGATCCGCGGCGAAGTCATCCCGCCAGTCCCACGCGTTGAGGAATACTCCGAGGTCGTCGAATGTCTGTTCAGTTGAGTGAATTTGCGAAGTCGTTGAACGTTGAAACTGCTTTCACCGTGCTTGCTGTGGCCAAGAAGCTGAAGGCCGCCGGCAAGGACGTGGTCGAACTGGAGATCGGGGATAGCCCGTTCAACAGTACCGCTTCGGCCATACAGTCCGGACTTCAGGCCATTCGAGACAATCAGTCGCACTATTGTCCGTCCCCGGGGATCCCCGAGTTCCGCGACGCGGCCGCTCGTTTTCTGCATCGGGAGTTTGCTGTCCCGGTTGCAGCGGAAAACATCGCTGTCGGTCCCGGGGCGAAGGTCTTTGAACAGTTCTTCTGCGAGGCGTTTCTGAATCCGGGCGATGGATGCCTGGTCTTCAGTCCTCATTTCCCGACGTACATTCCGAACATTCAGCGTCGAGGTGCTCGGGCAGTTCTGAAGCCGCTGAAGCAGGAAACCGAATTTCGTCCTCAGGTGTCGGACATCGAAAACTTCCTGAACACCGACCCGGCTCCTCGCGCGATCTTCCTGAACTCGCCTCACAATCCCACCGGCGGAGTCACGACCGAACAGGACCTGCGCGACATCGCGGATCTTGTGCGAGGAAAGAACGTGGCGGTATTCAGCGATGAACCGTATTGCCACATGATCTGGAAGGGACGTCATCATTCTTTGCTGGCTCAGCCGGGAATGCTGGATCAGTGCGTCGCCGCGTACACGTTCAGCAAGTCGTATTCGATGAGCGGCTGGCGTCTTGGCTTCTGTGCATCATCACGCGAGATCATTGATGCGATCAGCAAGATGATCAACACAACGCTGTCGTGTACTCCTCCGATCGTGCAGCTGGCCGGCAAGGCGGCTCTGGATCAGGATTCGAAGGAGCGTGATGAAACGATGTTGAAGTTCCGCGAGAAAGTTCAGCTGCTGACGGCAGGCCTGAATCGAATCGATGGTTTTTCGACGCTGGAGCCAACCGCCACGTTCTATGTGTTCCCGAGCGTCAAGCCGGTCTGCAATCGACTGGGCATCACCAGCCACGGCCTGGCTCTGTATTTCCTGGAACATGCGGATGACAAGTTTGGCGTCGCATGCCTGGGCGGTGAGTGTTTCGGTGAAGCAGGCGGCGGCTTCCTGCGATTCAGCTGTGCGGAACCAAACGACCGGCTGCAGCAGGCCCTGGACTTCATTCCCGTTGCGCTGTCTCGCACGGATCGCATTGCGAAGTGGCTGGAGATTCATCCGGAGTTTCGACTGCGATCACCTTACGTCTAGTGGATCTCGTCAGAGATCTCGCGGCAATCGTTGATGAAGGGAACTCGGGCGAGTTCCACTACAGTTCGGAATCGCTCGGCTCGGCAGGAGCCTCGACCTCCCTTTGTCCAACCGACCGTCAGTGGTTCCTCAAACAGTCAAGATTCCATCACAGGCTCAGCCATGAACCCACGCAGTTCTCGTTATGGTCTGATTTTGTTCTTCGTCTATCTCCTCTTCTATGGTGGATTCGTTGTGATCAACGCGTTCGCTCCGGAGAGCATGGAGAAGCCGCTGTTATCAGGCCTGAACGTCGCCATCGTCTATGGCTTTGGGCTGATCATCGGGGCGGTTGTTCTCTCGGGAGTTTACGGCCTACTGTGCGGTGACGCATCACGGTCTGACAGCAATGAGGAGAAGTCCGCATGATCTACGAATCCTCATGGCAGGCCGTTCTGATCTTCTTCCTCTTTGTCGGCTTCACGCTGGGGCTCAGCTTCTGGCTAGGACGCAAAGCCAAGTCGTCGGAAGGCTATTTCGCAGCACATGGGCAGATTCCGTGGTTCGTCAACGGCGTTGCGTTTGCCGGTGACTACCTGTCTGCCGCATCGTTTCTTGGCATCTGCGGGATGATCGCATTCTATGGCTATGACGGCTTTCTGTATTCGATCGGTTATCTCGCCGGATGGATCGTGGCGCTGTTTGTTGTGGCGGAGCCGATGAAGCGGCTTGGCCGGTTCACGTTTGCGGATGCCCTGGATTCGCAATTCAACTCCCGAGGCATCAAGCTGGCGGCCGGCATCAGTACTCTGGTCGTCAGCATCTTCTATCTGATCCCGCAAATGGTCGGAGCCGGTGCGCTGGTCACACCACTGCTGGGGTTCGATCAGTGGGTTGGCGTTGTGATGGTCGGCAGCGTTGTGATCCTGATCGTGGTGACAGCCGGAATGGTTTCAACGACATGGGTACAGTTTCTGAAAGGCGCGCTGCTGGTTGTCTTTAGTGCGATTCTGACCTGGATGATTCTGGATCGAGGATTCAAGGTGGCGGATGGCGGAGTGGACGGCCACCACTTTAAGACCGTGACAGTGCAGGCCGACGACCTGGCCAATGACGATGGCAAGGTTGGGGAGTTGAATGATGTCGATGTGTTGCCTGCAGCAGACGGCTGGGAGAAGGCCAAAGAGGAGTTTGTGCGTCTGAAGAATCGAACGTCTGGTGAAGTGACGGTCTGGAGAGCCTCCAGCGAAGAAGGTTCACCAACTGTGACTCTTTCGGAAGCACAGACTCTGACAAAGACCGCGGACGGCAAGACTCTGGTGAATGGCCAGGTGAAGGGAAAGAAGAAGGGCGAGCCCGAGCTTCATCCGGTTGGTTACGTTGTCGAACTGCCCGATGGTAAAACGGAAACAGGGCCATTGTCGACGGTGGAGTTCTTCCGGACGCTGCAGCAAAGCAAAGTCGTGCTGTGGCGTAACGAAAAGTTCAAGACGGCCGATGGCAGCGAAGTGACTGTGTTCTTTCCCAAGATCACAACCGGTGGCCAGGTTTTGCGACCCGGAGAACATCCCACGTTCAAGGGCATCCGCAGCGAGAAATTCTCTGACAAGATCAACTTCGTTTCCCTGATGCTGGCACTGTTCTGCGGCACGGCGTCACTGCCACACATTCTGATTCGCTATTACACCGTGAAGGACACCAGCAGCGCGCGGAAGAGCACGATTGTGGGGATCGCCAGTATTGGCTTCTTCTACGTGCTGACCCTGTATCTTGGTCTTGGCGCGATGACGAGTGGCGAGCTGGATGTGAGCGATGAAAACATGTCAGCTCCGCTGCTGGCCAAAGGCATGAACACGTGGCTCTTTGCAGCGATCTCGGCGATTGCCTTCACGACGGTTCTGGGCACGGTCAGCGGTTTGATCCTGGCCGCCGCTGGCGCGGTGACTCATGACCTGATGAGCAGTGTGCTGAACTGGAAGATGACGGACACAGAAAAAGTACGGCTCGCCAAGATCTCTTCCGTCGTCGTCGGCGCAATTGCGATCGCGCTGGGCATTCTGTTTCAGAAGATGAACCCGACGTTTCTGGTCGGATGGGCCTTCAGCGTCGCGGCCTCCGCGAACCTGCCGTCGCTGGTGATGATTCTGTTCTGGCGCGGAGTGACTCGTCAGGGCATCATCTCGGCGATCGTCGTCGGCATGGTATCGTCCATGACGTGGATTCTGCTGAGCGGCGAAGCGTATTCCAAGGTCTACGGCCTTGATGCGTCCACCGCAATTGTGCCGTTCAGCCAGCCAGGCATCCTGACGATTCCACTTGGCTTCGTCACGCTGGTGGTTGTGTCGCTGATGACGGGAACGAAGAAGCAGCCTTTGTAGAACGATTGGCCTCAATCGCTCAAAGCCTTCGCACAGAATCCACGTGTCTTGCGAGCGTTACGGCGCGAAGTCCTAAAGTCGCATGACCGGAGGGCTCGCGCCCTTCCGCTACTTTTCTGTGCAAAAAGAAAACCCAGTGCCCCGAGCCTGTCGCGTCTCAAGTCACTGGGTGGAATCTTCAACCTGCTGTCTCAGGCCTGCAGCCTGTTCGGCAACTCCGACTACTTGTGCGGCGAGTAGTCCGTCGGGTTCAGGTAGACGGTTTCGACTTTCTCGACCAGCTTGCCGTTTCGCTGAGTTTCCTCGGCCACTTTTTTCCATTCCGGATCGTTGCGGAAGGCTTCCCATGAGGCGTCTGCGGCGGCCTTGTCTTTGTGAGCAATCACGTAGATGAGGGTGTTCGGTTTGTCGACCGGCGTCCAGTAGATGATGTTCTTCATGCCGTGCTTTTCGAACAGCTTCATCGTGTACATGCGAAAGCGATCGTTCAGAGCATCCAGCTTGCCTTCCGGCGTGTAGTAGGTCCGCAGCTCGTAGAGCATTGGTGTCTGCTGGCCTTCTTTGTCATCGGCTTCTGCGGACTGAAACAACGGACTGTGACTGACTGCCATGGTTGCCAAAACTCCAAAGGCGATTCCGGCCCAGAAACTCCTGCGCTGCATGAGTATCTCCTGAAAAAGGAAAGGAAGGTGACGACCGCATCGTAGCAGGTCTGCATTGTCATCGGGAGCGATACCATTGCGGACGATTCCCTTCGCTGGCGATAATCCGCGGAAGCGTGACTTCCTGCGACTGGCCAGCATCCTGTGAGGAGCAACCTCCTGTGACGAAACCGTCAGACCATCTGCGTCAATTCGACAGCCAGCTGAAAAATATCCTCGCGCCGGTGCTTGAAGAGCATGGCTTCGAGCGAGCCGACCGAACTCGACTGTGGCGCCGACCGTCTTCTTCAGCGAAAGACGTTTATCATCTTGTCTGGTTCCAGATCGGAGAATCCGCGAGTACTCTGGGAGGTCAGTTCACCGTCGAGCTGGGTTTGTACTATCCGAAGTACGATCGGTTCCGTCATGGGCGAACGCTGTTTGGCCCTGGCATCGCCGCATGTCATTTCGATCTGCGAAAGAGGCTCGGCCTGTTTCTTCCGAAGCCAATCGACAAATGGTGGAGGTACAACAAGGGTGAGGATGATCTGAACAAGCAGATCGCTGCGGTTGTCGAATTGCTGACTCAACGCGGCCTGCCATGGTTTGAAGAGGCCGACACTCCGGAAACCGCCGCGTCGTACAACACCGGGAAGCTTCCGGAACCTGACCGACTTCGGCGAGAAGCCCGGGACAAAGCACTGGATGCCCGAGAAAAAGCACTGGATGCCCGAAAGAAGAAGTAGCTGAACGGGAAGTCGTTCAGCCCTCAGCAAGGACGACGGAAACATCGTCGTCAGAAGCGTGGGCGTCGGAAGCATGACGCCCTGGCTGGGAGAGGTCTGGTTCCGCAAAGCGAACAGCGAACCATGACCCTGAGTGAAAGAAGAATGCGGTAGACAGGACTTGAACCTGCACGGGTTGCCCCACACGCCCCTCAAGCGTGCGCGTCTGCCAATTTCGCCACTACCGCAAGGCAGCTGGACCTGTTTCGTCTTTGAGCCGTCTGATCCTTCGCAAAAACGAAGAGGCTGGGCTCGGATTCGCAAGTCCGCGGGGAGAATACCAATCGGGGCGATTGAGATTCAAGCGGATCATTGCGACAACAAAGACCGACGACAAATTCCCGAAAAAAGGCTGCCATATCTTCGACACAACCCGACTCTTTGAAGTTCGCGGCCCGCCTTAGCAGCTCCGTTTCACTCACAAATGCCGGGAAAACGTGGCAATGTCGGCACCAGGGACGGCCGAAAAACGCGGCATGCGTGAGAAGTTCAGCGGAAATGCGGTTTTTGCCCGGTGGAGATCAGCGCGGAGACGGCTAAACTTCGCACCTTTCGGAAAGCCAGGCTCGGTCACCCAGGCAGCTTCGGCCTTCCCACGTTTTTCTGCGAGATCTTCTTCGACGGGATTTGATTCATGGAAGCCGGAATCGTCGGCCTGCCCAACGTGGGCAAAAGCACCCTCTTCAATGCTCTGACCTGTTCCACGGCCGCTCAGAGTGCCAACTATCCGTTCTGCACCATTGAACCGAACGAAGGCATCGTCAGCGTTCCGGACGAACGCCTGCAGCGAATCACAAAGTACATTCCTCCGCAGAAGGTCATCCCCGCGGCACTCAAGCTGGTCGACATCGCCGGCATCGTGAAGGGTGCAAGCGAAGGCGAAGGTCTGGGAAACAAGTTCCTCAGCCACATTCGTGAAGTCGATGCCATCATGCAGGTGGTCCGATGCTTCGTCGACGACGACATCACTCACGTCGGCGGCGGCGTGAATCCTCTGTCAGATATTGAGACGATCGAAACCGAGCTCATGCTGGCCGACATGCAGACTCTGGAAAACTCCCTCCCGAAGGCTCAGCGTTCTGCCAAGAGCGGTGACAAGGAAGCCAAGCTCCGCGCGACCGTGATGGAAAAGTGTCAGGAGTGGGTGAACAGCGGAAAGCCGCTTCGAGTCGCCGAGTTCACTGAAGAAGAAAAGAAGGTCGTTCGAGCCATCGGCCTGATGACAGCCAAGCCGGTTCTGTTCGTCGCCAACGTGTCCGAAGACGATCTCGAAGGCCAGGGCGATCTGGTGATGGAAGTTCGGCGTTACGCGACCGAACACGGCGCGTCAGTTGTTCCGATCTGTGCCAAGCTGGAAGCAGAGCTGGCCGAACTGGATGACACAGACCGCAACGACATGCTGCAGTCCGTCGGTCTCACCGAACCAGGACTCGGCCCTCTCGCACGAGCCATCTATAAGACGCTGGGTCTGCAGAGCTACTTCACCGCCGGTGAGAAGGAAGTGCGAGCATGGACCATTCCGGTCGGTGCCACGGCTCCTCAGGCGGCCGGTGTGATTCACAGCGACTTTGAACGTGGCTTCATTCGCTGCGAAGTTTATTCGCTGGACGATCTGGAAGCGTACAAGTCCGAAAAAGACATCCGCGCCGCCGGCAAGCTTCGAGTCGAAGGCAAGACGTACGTGATGCAGGATGGTGATATCTGTCACTTCCTGTTTAACGTCTAAGTTCGTTTCCGCTCAGACGCGTAGAGATTCTTGCATGCTGATCGCGATCGAAACATCAGGAATGTCAGGATCTCTCGCGCTGGCCAGTGATGGCAAGGTGGTTGCCTTCAGAACGCTGAAGTCCGAAGGGCGACGGCACGCACAGTCGCTGGTTTCCGAAGCCTCACAGATGCTGACGGACAACGGCCTGACGGTTCAGGACCTCACCGG
Source organism: uncultured Chitinophaga sp. (assembly GCA_964538835.1). Lineage (GTDB taxonomy): Bacteria > Planctomycetota > Planctomycetia > Planctomycetales > Planctomycetaceae > SXXK01. Next base: position 7,805 of record CAZIGZ010000181.1, read on the forward strand.
TGTCGCCGTCAGCATCGGTCCCGGCAGCTTCACGGGACTGCGAGTCGGTCTGGTGTTCGCAAAGACGCTCGCCTGGATTCAGAGCATCCCGCTGGTCGCCGTGGATACTCATCGCGCCATGGCCCAGCAGCGATCTTCGTCTCGCGAAAGCGTCACCATCCTGAGCGACGCGCAGAGAAACGAGTTGTTCGTATCATCGTATGAATGGGCAGACTCGGACGTCTGCAGGATTGTCGGTGAGATCGGTATCAGCAAACCTGATGAGCTTCCGGTCCGTTTTCCGCTCGCCGGGCCTGGACTGGGAAAGCACCGAGACGCCCTTCTGGCCCTTGGTCATCGCCTGACTGAGGAACCCATTGAGCCCCGCGCCGAGACCGTCGCCATCGTCGGCCTTGAGATGATGCGGGAGCGGCAGTTCTCCGTCCCGGAAACACTGGAACCCATCTACATCCGCCCCAGCTACGCCGAAGAAAAGCGCGCCCGTTAGTAGCGGAAGGGCGCAAGCCCTCCGGTGAGTCTGCGTCGTGAATTCACCGGACGGCCTGCGACGTTCAATCGAGCCGTTTCCTGTTGTGCACCATCTAAGACTCGCGCGTTCGCAGCTTCTGTTCCAGCTGTTCGGACATGACCTTCAATTGAGCATCGTCGCAGGCTGCAAACTCCTCTGCCGTCCAGACTCGCAGCCCAAGCAGTTCCTGCAGCAATGACACACGACCTCTGATCTGGCCAATCTCCACACCGCGAGCTTCACCCGTGGCTTCGCCATCCAATCGCGCCTGCAGCAGTCGTCCTTCTTCGTCATACTGTTGCTTCATTCGAGCATGATAGGCGAGCAGTTGTGCTTCGGTTTCTGAGATCATCTCGAGTACTCCAAAGGCTTCCTGGAAGACCTTGTCCGGAAAAAGACGCTGCACGTCCTCTACGGCCATCGTTTCAACGTTTGCCAGAAAGTAAGCCCACTGTTCCATTGGTGTCACATTGTAGACAGTCTCCGCGGTGACCTGAAGATGTTTCAACTGCAAAAGATGAACCTGCAGATCGTCGGTCAAAGTCAGATTCGCGGTGGAATCTCGCAGGCGAAAGTCGAGATGCAGTAAAGGCGGTCTGGAGAACAAGGCTCGTGAAAGTACACAGATGCTGATCGACGGCAGCAGTTTCCGATAGCTCTGGCCTTCACTCCATTGGCCAACATAAGACGCCGCCGCATAATACAGCAGACGTTGCGCCATTCCGGACGGAGCTGATGTCTGCATTTCGATCTTCAAACGCCGTCCCTGTTCGTCCGTGGCCAGAATATCCAGAATCGACAGTTTGTCGTGTCGGATTTCTTGTCCAGAATCGGGTTCAGAAAGGTCACCTGAGTAATCTTTGGCTGCCCAACCAGCACAGCATTCAGGAAGTGCACCGTAATGCCCGAGTGCTCCCGACTTCCCAGCATGAGCTTGAATGCGTAGTCCACCAGCGGACTGATGCCAATCGCCATAGGTGCCTCTCTTTGATGTCGATTCCAGGTGTGTCGTCACAGCAGCGATTTGCCGATTGCTCCGAATCAGCGTGTTAATTATACCACCACGTAGTCCAATTGCGGTCGATGGCCTCGAGTCGATCCCTAAATCGCGTATTCCGGCTCTGGCATGAACACGCGGGCTGTTTTGGGATGGACGTAGACGGTGTCGCCGGATTGCAGTCGCAGAACGGCGGCACGGTCGCGGATCAGGTCGATGTTGAGTTCCACTCCGTACTCTTCTGCGAAGACTCGCACCTTGACCACAGCTCCGGCCGGGTTCACCTGAAGCACTCGAGCTGCAAGCGATGCGGCTGTGGCGACTCGGTCAATCTCCAGCTCGTGAGGTCTCACATAGGCGGTCGCGTTCCGAGGTTCTTCGTGAGTATACGCTTCGTAGGCCAGACTGAACGGACCAAGCTCAACACGTCCCGCTTTGACTCGGCCGTGAAACACGTTCACGTTGCCAAGGAAGTCCATCACGAAGGGAGTCGCCGGATGATCGAAGACATCCTGAGGCGTACCAATCTGTTCAATCTTGCCATGATTCATCACCACGACCTGGTCAGCCATTTCAAAGGCTTCTTCCTGATCATGAGTCACAAAGACGGTCGTCACATGCATCTCTTCGTGCAGTTTGCGAAGCCACGTGCGAAGTTCCTGACGCACCTTGGCATCCAGTGCACCGAAGGGTTCATCAAGAAGCAGCATCTGTGGACGCATGGCGAGCGCTCGCGCCAGAGCAACTCGCTGACGCTGGCCGCCGGAAAGTTCTGACGGGAAACGACTGCCCAGCCCTTCCAGTCGCACGAGTGACAGCAGTTCCTTCACGCGAGCATTTGCGATGTCTTTTGCCACCTTGCGAACTCGCAGACCAAATGCCACGTTCTCAAAGACCGTCATGTGGCGAAACAGGGCATAGTGCTGGAACACAAAACCCACTTCGCGATCGCGAGCTGCTTTCTCCGTGACGTCTTCTTCCTGAAACAGCACGGTGCCGGAATCCGGAGTCTCCAGGCCTGCGATGATTCGCAGCAATGTGGTCTTGCCTGAACCCGATGGACCAAGCAGCGCGGTCAGGCTGCCGGAAGGAACATTCAGACTCACATCACTGAGTGCCTGGAAGTTTCCGAATCGACGGGACACGCTCTGAATGCTGATGCTCATGGTTCTATCCTTCTTTCTCTTCAGACATGGCTGCCAGCTGATATTCGGTCCATCGCTCCAGCAGAATTCGTGCGGCCAGCGTGGCGAGGGCCATCAGAGTCAGCACGGACGCAACGGCATAGGAACCCGGGTTGTTGTATTCCTGAAACAGCTTTTCGACTCGCAGCGGCATCGTGTCGGTCTGACCGCCGATTCCTCCGGAGACGACTTTCACCGCACCAAATTCCCCGATCGCGCGGGCGTGGCACTGGATGATGCCGAACAGCAGGCCCCACTTGATGTTGGGCAGAGTAATTCGCCAGAACAACTGCCAGCGGTTGGCTCCCAGACTGACGGCCGCCAGCTCTTCGTCGCTGCCCAGAGATTCCATCAGAGGAATCAGCTCGCGGGCGACGAACGGCATCGTGACAAACGTCGTGGCCATCAGCAGACCTGGCCATGAAAACACCACCTGCACACCCCACTCGCGAAGAGTTGGACCGAGAAAACCCTGCATTCCGTAAACCAGAAGAATGCAGAGGCCGGCAACGACAGGCGATACGGCAAAGGGAAGATCCAGCAGCGTCAGAAGCAGCACGCGGCCTGGAAATCGAAACTTGGTCAGCGTCCATGCGGCAGCAATGCCAAAGATCGTGTTCAGCAATACTGCCACGGGAGCCAGTACGACGGTCAGAAAGATCGAATGCTGAGTATCGCGGTCTCTGACAAGTTCCGCCCACCATGCCGCGGGTCCGTTTCCAAACGCCTGCACGAACACATAGATCAGCGGAACGATAATCAGCACCGTGACAAAGAAACACGAAATGCTGATCAGCAGAATACGCAGCCACAGTGGTTCATTCGCCACATGGCGGCCGGCAACGCGAGTCTGTCGGGCACTAAGATGCATAGCGTCGATTCCTTGCTTCAAGCCAGCTGATCAGTCCCAGCGTCAGCACTGATCCTGCGAGCAGCACCACGGCAATGGCAGTGGCTTCGGCGTAGCTGTACTCGTCCAGCTTCTGCACGATCAGCACCGGAGCAATCTCTGTCTGGAAAGGCATATTGCCTGAGACGAAAACGACCGAGCCGTATTCGCCAAGTCCTCGGGCAAACGCGAGAGCAAAGCCCGTGGCCAGAGCAGGGCGGAGCGAAGGCAGAATGATTCGCCAGAAGGTTTGCCAGCGGTTAGCTCCCAGAGATGCTGCCGCTTCTTCAATGTCACCTTCCAGACTGCCCAGCAGCGGCTGCACAGTACGAACAACAAACGGCAGTCCCAG
>CAZIGZ010000182.1:0-11474 GCA_964538835.1 uncultured Chitinophaga sp.
GAACACTGAAAACTGAACACTGAAAACTGAACACTGAAAACTGAACACTGAAAACCCGCCAATCTTGCCGGATCGTGCGAAATACAGGTAATCGTCACAGAATACGCAGATTGCGTCGCGGGAAAATGTGGCAACTTCCCTCCAGGAAGTTCAGACGAAGTCGGAATGCGGGTTGTCTTCCGGTTCGCGGACGAAAATATGGTAGGTGTTCGGCTGCGCTGTTCATGGAAGGGCTGGCGTTGGCTGATTTGGAACAGGCTTCGAAAACGTGATCACGTCGATCGCGGGGTTTCGAACCGGAGTTCAATTGAACCTCGGATGCCAGAGTTTTCCGGATCAGTGTTATGAAACACTTTGCAACCTTCCTCATTCTTCTCAGCTGCGCCGCATCAGTGTGCGATGCTCAGGAGCTTGATCCCGCCAGCGAAACTGTGCCGGCCTCAGAAGTCAGTCGCCGCAAAACGGCTGTGACTCTGAACTATTGTCGCGCAGCCCTTCATCGCATTCGCCGTGCTCCGTCGAAACAGGTGCTGCTCGAAGAACAGCAGCGCATCCTGAACAATCTCGACCTGAACCAGATCGACGACCCCGAAGTCATTTCGCTGTATCGTTCGATTCTGGATGAGATCGGGCAGGTCGAAATTGGTGAACGCGAACGAGTCGTGATCGATGAGCAGTTTCGACGCGGCATCCAGCGAAAACTGGGAACAGACTTTTTCGTCATCGGGGCGCAGGCGGCCACGGGGCAGGTTGGCTCAGTGATTCAGTCCGGAGCGAACAGCTGGTGGGACTATCGGTCGACGACGATCAAACGCGATTCGGATATGTGGCAGGTTGAAAAAACTCAGTTCACCTCTCTGATGACTCGATCATCAACGTTCCTCGACAGCTTCTGGAAGCTGAGTCGTAAGAATGACATTCCTGACCGCTGGCTGCTTCGCGACCAGGATCTGGATCAGCTGGGCGAAACTCTGGCGGAGCGTGATCCAGAGCGACGTCTGCGCATGCTGGCTCGCAATGAGCGGTTCATGGAATGCTATCCGCCGTACTGGTACTACGTCGCAAGGACTCAGCAGCAACTGGGAAGAACACAGGAAGCCGCGGACACGTTTCGCAAGCTCGCGGAAATTGGCCGGGGCCACTTCCGTCAGGACGATATGCTCGCCAGCAGCATGGCGAACCTGTCGCTGATTCAGGAAGGCGACAAGGATCCGGAAGCTCCCAACACGGCTCTTCGTGCGTTTGAATTCTCGACGCGTAACTGGGAAGCCAATCTGGTCTGCGCGTGGGTGCTGGGACGTCACGAACGTTACCGCGACGCGGAAGACCTGATCCTGTGCAACGTGGACGAAGATCTGGAGACTGAACAAAGCACCGTGGCTCTCGTGTCGCTGTATTTTCATTCCGCTGATCGGCCAAAGCTGAAGCGACTTCTGAACGACGAAACCATCGTACGCCGGATTCCGGTGCCGGGGTTACTGCTGTGTGCCAGACTTCTGGGGCCGGATGATTTGCCGAAAGGAGCCGCGACGTATCTGGCATCAACATTGACGGCTGTGCCGCGATCCTCCGGTCGAACCAGCGCGATCTCGGTTGCTGCAGCTCGTGGATGGAAGTTGAACGATGCCGATGTCACGATCTCTGATGGCAGCCGAACTTTCGAATATGCCGGCCACCGTCAGCTGGATGAAGGCACGGAAGTCAGCTTTGCTCCCTCTCTTGATTCTCGCACCGATGGAGAACCGGGCAAGGAACTGAAGATGACCGTGCGTTATCCAGGCACACCGCCGATCCGAGTCGTTCTGCTGGAATCAGAAACCAGCATGGATCCGCCGGCGAATGATGCTCGTGGGAATCGACTGCCCATCCTGAGCAACGCGTTCGGAACGTCACGCACTCGTGAATCGAATCGCATCTTCCGCATTCAGGAAATCGAAGTTGATGGCGTGAGATTGTCCCTGCAGACAACGCCGCCAGAAGCGGGTGAAATTCGAGTCCTCAAGCCGGAGTTTCCGGACTCCGAAAATTCGACACGGTCCTGACGTTTCGGGGCAGTTCGCGAGCTGAGGTCCTGATTTCTCGCGCGATGTTTGCGCACGTAGGCTGGCGGTCACTTCGCAGCGAAACGAAATCCCGTTTGTCCTGACCTCGTTCCGGGACCATGGGCAATTTCTGTGCTGATTCGCATTGCCAGACGTTGCGACGGTTCGATGCGACCACCTCAGAGACTTTGGACAGTTGTCAGGTCTGAAGTGCCTTGAAAATCAGTGCGGCGAGCAGTCCGCCCAGGATTGGGCCAACGACCGGAATCCATGAATATCCCCAGTCGCTGTCTCGCTTGCCCGGAATCGGAAGCAGGAAATGAACGATGCGAGGCCCCAGGTCGCGTGCGGGATTGATGGCATAACCGGTCGTTCCGCCAAGACACAACCCGACCGCGAACACCACAAAAGCAATCGGCAAGGCACTGACGGCACCGAGCCCCTGGTCACTGGGTGACATCATGAGAGCGGCCAGAACCAGAACGCCTGTTCCAAGGACTTCGCTTAACAGATTCTCCGGGACGGAACGAATTGCCGGGGCATTGCAGAAGACTCCCAGCTTCGCATCCGGGTCAGACGTCACGGTAAAGTGGTGACGATACATCGCCCAGACCAGAGTTGCTCCGGTCATGGCTCCCAGGAACTGCGCGACAATGTATCCGGCGACATCGGAAGCGGCGAGCTTCCCGGCGGCCGCCATTCCCACGGTCACCGCCGGATTCAGGTGGGCTCCCGAAACATTTCCCACCAGTGCGACGCCGACGAACACAGCCATCGCCCAGCCAAATGTGATCACGATCCAGCCTGCATTGTGCCCCTTGGTTTTGGCCAGCACGACGTTGGCGACAACACCCTCTCCAAGAAGCAACAGAACCGTTGTTCCGACATATTCTGCGAGATAAGGGCTCATAGGGACCGCCGAAAACTGATGTGGGGATAGGACCGTGCCGAGGCTGCACACAACTCGACCAGCTGTCGAGTTGCGTACTGTAGCGACCGTTCCCAAATGCGAAATCGAAGCGACGCCCGGTGGTGACTCCCGGATCGGTATGGCGGGAAAATATGAAAACGGCGCACCCCTGATCGAAGTGCGTGTCATTCATCCCATTGCCGGTTCTGGCGATGACTCAGGTTCCCATGAAACGATGGGCCTGTCATGATTCCGCTCCCACCCTGGATCGGTTCCGGATTCCGAAACCGTTGTTTTTGAGTCGGAAACCTGCCCCTGGCGGCTTTCCACTGGTGCCATATGCAGTCAAGCAACTCCGCGATATCGAAGATTGTGCAGAACTATGTGACCCTTCCTTCGACGGTCCATATTCTCTGTCTGGGGTCCTTCATTAATCGCGTTGGTTCATTTGTCATGCTCTTCCTGACGATTTACGTGAGCGAAGAGCTGAACATGGGGAAAGCATTCGCCAGCTACTGTATCGGAGCCTTTGGCGTCGGATCGATCCTGTCTGCTCTGCTGGGTGGACAGCTGGCCGACCAGATCGGTCGGCGAGCGACAATGATGATCGCGCTCTTCGTGGGTGCGTCCATCCTCGCTTCTCTCAGCTTCATTCAGAATGGCTATGTGTTCATGGCCTGCCTGTTTGTGTTCGCGTTGATCATTGAGATGTATCGACCGGCGGCCTCCGCCATGATCGGGGACGTGGCCAACTCTGAGCAGCGGCCTCATGCTTACAGCCTGATGTACATCTCGTTCAATCTCGGTTTCGCGATCGCTCCGCCGTTGGGAGGATGGCTGGCAAGCAAATCATTCCACTGGCTGTTCTGGGGCGATGCGTTCACATCGGCGATGTATGGGCTGGTGGTCCTGCTGCTGCTGAAGGAAACACATCCGCGACGACAATTGCGGTCAATGCCCAGCCTGCAGTCTCAGGAAGCTCTTCATTCGGGCGATTCGCCTGAGGCGTCTGCGGAAGCTCTGGCATCGTTAGAAGGTCTGAACCAGCTGGATGCTGCGGCTCGGTCGCAATCTCCGGTTCAGGAAGTCACCATCGCTGATGCCTTTCGGCACATTGTTCGAGACGTCAATTTTCTTTTGTTCTGCTTCTGCAGTCTGATCACAAGCATTGTATTCATGCAGGCGTTTGTCACCTTGCCGCTGTACGTCCGAAGTATGGGCTTCGATGAGCAGCAGTTCGGATTCATGATCTGCGTCAATGGGGGAATGATCGTGCTGATGCAGCTGCCGATGACTCACTGGCTGAGCCGATTCAATCGCATCTACGTGCTTCTGGCCGGAGAACTGCTGCTCGCCATCGGCTTCGGAATCACCGGCTTTGTGAGTTCCGCCGCCACCATCGTGGGATCCATCATGATGTGGACGCTTGGAGAAATCCTGCAGGCACCGTACAAGCCCACGATCGTTGCCGAACTGGCCCCGGTTGCCCTGAGAGCACGCTATATGGGGATTTTCAATATCTCCCACGCGGCATCGATTGCCATCGGTGCCCCACTGGGTGGCGAAGTTCTTGCTCGGTTCGGTCCGAAAGTGCTCTGGCCGGCCTGTGGCGGGACACTCGTCATCACGTCAGTTCTGTACTGGGTTCTGTTTCAGCGATTGAATGCGGCGAAATCGGACCCCACTGCTGCGATGGCGACCGCAGTCAGCAACTAGCGTCACGAATCGCGGCGTTTTCCCAAGCCGAAACGTCAGCGAGGGATCGCAAGGCCTCCGGTGAATCCGCGTCATGCACTCACCGGACGGCTCGCGCCGTTTCGCTTCAAAATGCCTCACTGCACTGGGTTTGTGCTGGCGAGAACTTTGATAAACTCCGCGGAACGCCCCTGGCGGGCAGACACACGCAGAATACCGCGGCTCACAAGTAACCTCGTCAAGAACAATGTGATGGCAGATTTGAGCGTCAGCCTGAACCGGCTGAAATTGAAGAACCCGATTCTTGTGGCATCAGGCACATTTGGCTACGCGAAGGAAATGACCGCGTTTGTCGACTTTGCGGAGCTGGGTGGGATCATCCCCAAAACCGTGACGCCTCAGCCCCGTCCCGGCAATCCTCCTCCCAGAACTGTCGAAACCGCCAGCGGGCTTCTGAATTCAATCGGGCTTGATAACGACGGCTTCGACCAGTTCGTGGCAGAAAAGCTCCCTGGTCTGCTGAAGCTCGGGACCTCCATCATCGTCAACATCGCCGCCAAGGCGATGGATGACTTTCATCGGATGGCGAAAGTGCTTCAGGGCGTTCCCGGAATCGGCGGTGTCGAACTCAACATTTCCTGTCCGAACGTATCCGGAGGCGTGGACTTTGGTACTGATCCCGTGATGGCCGCCGAAGTGGTTTCTGCAGTTCGTTCGTCTTGCGACCTTCCGGTGATTGCCAAGCTGACACCAAACGTCACAAGTGTTGTTCCGATCGCCAAAGCGGTCGCCGAAGCCGGAGCTGACGCAGTTTCACTGGTGAATACGTTTCAGGGGATGGCGATCGACTGGAAGAAGCGGCGGCCAGTTCTTGGGAACGTTCTGGGAGGACTGAGTGGACCAGCCATTAAACCGCTCGCACTGCGAATCGTCTGGCAGGTTTCGCAGGTTGTCCCCGTTCCGATCATCGGCATTGGTGGAATTCAGTCCATCGATGATGTGATGGAATTTTTGCTGGCGGGCGCGACTGCCGTTCAGGTGGGCACTGCAAACTTCTACAATCCAGGCGTCGGGAATCAGCTGGTGCGCGAACTTCCGGAAGCTCTCGCAAGGCTGAATGCAACTTCCCCGGCTGAGATCACCGGAAAGCTGGAAATCCCCAAACGTGACTAGCGCGGCGGGCCGCACGGCATTCCTCCATCGCTATGTCACGTTTTCACCGCGAGCCAGATTCAGAATAGAACCCTAATGACCAGTTCCGTGCTGACTGCTGAACTACAGAAGACTCTTGCCGACAGCCGCTTCATGAAAGCTGTACGAAGGGAACCGGTCGACACGACTCCGCTGTGGATCATGCGTCAGGCGGGGCGGTATCTTCCCGAATACATGGCGGTTCGCAGCAAAGTCACTTTCATGGAGCTGTGCAAGCGGCCTGAGCTTGCCTGCGAAGTGACCGTGACCGCTCGCGAGGTTCTTGGTGTTGACGCGGCGATTCTTTTTGCCGATCTCCTGCCCGTGCTCGAACCGATGGGCATCGACCTCGAGTATCAGAAGGGCGAAGGTCCGGTCATTCATAACCCGATCAAGACGGGCCGCGATGTGGATCGTCTGACGGCTCTGGAATCGACGGAGACCCTGGATTACGTTTTCCAGGCAATCCGAATGATACGTGCCGCGCTGCCGAACAATATTCCTCTGATCGGCTTTGCCGGTGCTCCGTTCACGCTGGCTTCGTATTGTATTGAAGGCGGAGGCTCAAAGAACTACGTCCACACCAAGTCGATGATGTACAACGACGAAAGCGCGTGGAACGTCCTGATGAGTCGCCTGGTCGACACCGTCAGCATCTATCTGAAACAGCAGATCGCTTCCGGTTGCCAGTGCGTCCAGGTCTTCGACAGCTGGGCGGGATGTCTGTCGCCATCAGACTATCGACGGTACGTCCTGCCACATTCAAAGCGGTTGATTGCCTCGATTGAGCCGCTGGCTCCGGTGATCAATTTTCTGAATGGTAATCCGGCGCTGCTGCGACTTCAGCGAGAAGCTGGCGGGCAGGTGATGGGAACCGACTGGCGTTCTCAGCTGGACGAAGCGTGGGCGACGTTCGGACACGATGTTGCAGTGCAGGGCAACATGGACCCGGTCTCGATCTATGCCGACCTGCCAGTTCTGAAACAGCGTGTTGGAGAAATTCTGAAGCTGGCCGGAGGCAGACCGGGGCATATCTTCAATCTTGGTCACGGTGTCATGCCCGACATGAATCCCGACCACGTCAAGGCCGTCGTGCATTTCGTTCATGAACTGGGCCAGTGCAAATGAACGAATCCCCACAGTTATCTTCAGGACTGAAGTCGTTTCGAGTTGCGATCATCGGCGGCGGCATCACCGGACTTGCAACGGCTCAGCGTTTGAAGAAGCTGTCGGCCACGATCGACGTGACCGTGTTTGAAGCCTCTAGAAGGCTGGGCGGGATTATTCGAACCGAAGAAGCCGACGGGCTCCTGATGGAACTCGGTCCGGATTCTTTCATCACCAACAAGCCGGGGGGAATCCGACTGTGCGAAGACATCGGATTTGCCGATCAGCTGATTCCCACAGATTCACGTTTCCGAAGATCACTCGTTCTTTCTCGGGGAAAACCGCAGCCAGTTCCCGATGGCTTCATGCTGATGGCCCCGTCGAAGCCATGGTCGATTCTGACGACTCCGGTGCTGTCGTTCGCAGGGAAACTCCGACTGCTGTGTGAGTACTTCAAGGGGCGACAGCCACTGAAGTCCGGTGACGAGAGCCTTGCCTCATTTGTACGACGGCGGTTCGGAACGGAAACACTCGACAGACTCGTGCAGCCGCTCGTTGGTGGAATCTACACGTCCGATCCCGAGAAACTCAGTCTTCGGGCCACCATGCCGCGCTTTCTGGATATGGAAGAAAAGCACGGCAGTGTCATTCGCGGAACCCTGGCGGAAGCCGGCTCCAGATCTTCAGAGGACGCCACGTCCGGAAGCGGTGCCCGTTATGGACTGTTCGCGGCTCCGGCGAAGGGTCTCGGGGATCTGATTCGAGCTCTTGAAGCGTGGCTCCGACAGAAGCCAGGAATTCGCTTTGCGATGGGAGCAGCCATTCAGTCCGTCCAGCAGTGCCGCGATACGGGCAAATGGCAGGTCACGACGCCGGAGGGAGTTCAGACCTTCGATGCTGTTGTCATTACTCTGGGAACCCATGCTGCCGCATCACTGCTGCCCTCCGCTGATGCGGCGTCGCTCCGCAAACTGCTGACATCCATCGAATATGCGTCCAGCGCGATCGTGGTGAGTGGGCATCGACTGAGTGATTTTCGGCACCCGATGGATGCATTTGGCCTGGTTGTGCCTGCGATCGAGCGACGAAAGATCCTTGCGGTCAGTTTCTCCAGCCGCAAGTTTCTTCATCGAGCCCCCGAAGGCCAGATTGTGCTGCGAACCTTCATCGGCGGCGCGATGCAGCCGGAATTGATGGCGATGGACGATGACGCGATGCTCGCGGCCGTGAATGAGGAATTGACAGACATCTTCGGAATGAAATCAGAACCAATGTTCGCGGAGGTCGTGCGGTACAATCACTGCATGCCCCAGTATCATGTCGGACATCTCGATCGAGTTGCAGCGATCGAACAGTCACTCCGAGATTTTCCAGGCCTCTATCTGGCCGGAAGCGCGTATCATGGTGTCGGAATCCCCGACAGCATCTCCAGCGGCTGGAACGCCGCTGACCGAATCCTTCAACAAGTGTAGAAGGATTGTGCCCAAGCGTTCCTCGTTCCAGCAGCGAAGCTGCGCGAGCGGATAGCCCCGGGTGTCAACCGAGGGTTAAGCTGCAGTCCTCATCATAACCCCAGGCTCAATCAGCAGGTCGCGCTCCAATGCCACCGCAGTTGCCTGCGCTCTGCCGCTCTTTGTCGGTGTGTCTCGGATGCGAATCAATGACGGAGGATCGTGCTACGTTCCTGCACCCGGTGCGGACGAGCAATCGGCTCCCAATTCCGGCACCAGATCTTCCCAGACTCCATCCAATGGCAACGGAGTCTCCGACGGCGGTGATTCCGGAATCAGCTGTTGCATCGCGCCGCTCAGAAGAGCATCCACTCCGTCGCCGGTCAGAGCGGACACGGCAATCTCCTTCGCGGCCCGAAGCTGCGCCACGTTCCGCCCGGCAAAAGCCAGAGCACTCGAAGGGATGCTCCCGCCTGATTCGGTCGATGGGACCAGATCGGACTTATTCCAGACGACGATGATGGGAATGGAAACAGATTCAAGCAGCTTCACCAGTTGAGAATCAACAATGGGATCTGCAGAATCGATGACCAGGCAAATCAGGTCGACAACAGACAGCGTTGCGATCGCTCGCTGAATGCCAAATTCTTCCAGAGTCGACGACACAGATTCCCGAACACCTGCCGTGTCAGCGATCTGCAGAGTCCACCCGTTAAACACGATCTCCGCTTCCAGGACATCTCGTGTTGTTCCCGGGACTGCCGACACGATGGCTCGCTGCTTCCCCGCGAGCGCATTCATCAGGGATGACTTACCGGCATTCGGTGCGCCGACGAGCGCGAGTCTGAACGGCGATGTGAGATGATGAGCAAACCACTGCCATCGTCGTACGGCGGAGATCGCTTCAGACTTCTGACGCTCATCAGAACTGCTCAAAGCCGCACGGAGTTTCGCCAGACGCCCGTCCTGCTGCCGCAGAACCCAGCGAGCCGCCTCAATTGTACGACAGGTCTGAAGCGCCAGGTTAATGACATTCGCCACAATCCGTTCACATGTCTGACTGTGGCTGCCTGGCGCGGGATCATTGTGCCGGTCGGCGGCGTCAATGATCGTCGCTCCCGCCGCACCAAGATCGGCAAGAATCTGCGATACTGCTGCTCGTCCACCGTGACAGTGAATTTCCCAGCGGCTGGCCGCTGTCCTGACCGCAACAACATCCTCAGCACGCCACTGACCGTAAATGATGCGATTCAGTTGCAAGGGAACTTGTGTTGTACAGGAATGCGGGACGAAGTTGGTGAAATACGGCTCACCTTCAGCTGCACACAGCTCGATCACCGCGACCGCCCCAGGGCAGTCTGCGGTCAATCGAGATGCTGTGGCACCGGAACGCATGCGGAGAAGTGTCCCTGAGGCCGGAGTCATTGTGTCACATTATGAAAACGGTTTGGCCCGACACTACTTTTTCTTCCACATGTAGAACCCGGTACCGCCACTGATCACGAGGGCTACCAATCCGATGCCCCCGAACATGGCACCCTTTTGCTTCATCGCAGCAGGATCTTTGGAAACGTCGACAATAAGCAGGTTGCTGACATCAGAACCCGGATAAGATCCGCTCAAAATCTTCTTTTCCTCAGAACCAAGGGACTCGATCGCGTTCATGACCATTCCGCGAACAACGTCCTTCCCGAACTCAGCGTCGAGGTCCATCTCGGACTTGACTCGGTCGGACTTCATCACGGCTTTTACGGGTGCCCCTGGTGCCATCATCTCCTGAGCGTCACCAAACGGAATCCAGACTTTATTCCATCGTTTCGTGTCCTGCTGTTCTTCGTACACAAAGTTATCCCCGATTCCGAAGCTGGAAATCTCAACATACGGATTGCCCTCCGCACCCCGAGCGATCAACTGAGCTGCGGTGAGTTTATCAGGCTCTGCTCCTGCTTTTGACGCATGAAGAAAATCTCGAAATCCCATGAAGGTGAACACGGCACCAAGCACGCCGATACCAAGGACGAAACGAATCATGACCAGCAGCCTCCGCGAGATAAATCCTTACAAATGATTGTCATGGGCGCACGGTACGCGCATGTGGGAAAGTTGAGGCACCGTTTTCACCCTGACAACAGGAGCGGAGATTTCACGTTCATGTGATTCAGCGCTGTCGATGATCAACTCGGGTTATTCTGGCACCCCTGCAGGTGGAGTTCAACGGTAGGCGAACTCTCTTCAGGGAAACAGGCAGGCGATCGGTCGATGATCACGCCTTCGCGATGGACGATTCAATCAGTCCGATCAGGCGTTCAGCCACTTCCAGCTTGGTTCCTCGAAACAATGCGATCGTCTCCGCATCCGGGGAAAGGACTTCTACGAGATTTGTCGGTGATCCGATGGCGGAAGTGTCATTCAGGACAATGCAGTTGCAGTTTTTCATCCGCAGTTTTCGCATCGCATTGTTGCGAGGATCCTGAGATTCCAGGGCGAAACCGACAATCCAGCGATGGTCCTTGCGACTGCCAAGTTCCGCCAGTACGTCGGAAGTCTCGACGAGTTCAAGAACGATTGGATGACCTGTTTTGGTGATCTTTCCGGTAACACGTTCCTTCGGTCGATAGTCACAAACGGCGGCCGTTGCAATCACGCCGTCGCATTCGGGAAAGAGTCGCAAACAGGTCTCGCGAAGCTGATCCGTCGTCTCAATTCGATGGACGCTGCAGCCCTCTGGCGGGGCCATCTCAACCGGGCCTGTCACCAGTTCGACCTGATGACCACTGGCAATGGCGGCCTGAGCCAGTGAATATCCCATGCGACCGCTGCTGGCGTTGCTGAGAAAACGAACGTCGTCGATGTACTCACGGGTAGGCCCCGCTGTGATCAGGATCTTCATGGCGGACTCTGGCAATTCCTGGACGAGACTGAGTGAACTCCTGAACCATCATCGTCGATTCCCGCCCCCATCTCCAGTGATCTCTGCGGCCTGCGGTCTACCCTTCACAACAACCCGCACACACCAACCAAGCACCAAGAACCAAGAACGCCCCAATCTGCACTTTTCAATCTCCAATAACCATTAAC
>CAZIGZ010000183.1:0-11450 GCA_964538835.1 uncultured Chitinophaga sp.
TTCGCCGCCCTGCAGAGTGATCAATCCGACCATTGTGCGAGCAGAGATATTCTCTGACAGGAATCGAACAGATCCGTCTGCCAGCAGTGTCTGGACACCACCGGTGTGGAAGGAGAACATTTCGCTGTCATTGGTGCAGTTCATCACGCAGGTTCCAACGATCGTCGTGTTTCCGCTGCTGGAAGTGTCATTCTGCAAACCCGCCGTGTTGGCACCGTCAACACTGAAGCCGTTGTTGATGTCGGCCCAGCCCCAGCCATCAGCAGTGAACTGAGTACCGAAGGCAATATTGCCAACACGTGGATTCAGGCCTGGATTGCGACCGATGTACTGTCGAGGACGTCCGGCATCTTCAGCAATCAGCATTGTGTTGGACGTACCGTCCGTGATGTCTCGAATCTTCGTGCCGCCTGGTCCTCGTCCCATCGCGCCCATTGCGTCCTTCGTTCCGATGGAAGGCAGACCTGACATCACGATGAACGCGTTTCGAACAGCGTTGATTGAACCGTAGTCGTTGTAACCCCAGAGTGGCTGGCCAGTTCGTGTGTTGCTGGAAATGGCATTGTAAAGAGCCTCAGTCGGGAGCGGACGGCTGCCTGGCGTCGAAGGGCAGACAAACGCTGGAAGCTGGACGGTCGTAATCGGATCATTGACCGGGTTGAACCAGTTCGTGTTGGTATTGTACTGACGATAAGCGTTGTCCTGCTCAATGTACGGCAGGATCATCGTGTTCCAGGAGATCTGGAATACTGGATTGGAAAGGTTGATTCGGCTTGGTGGGAACATCCCATAGGTGCTCTCGTAGTTGTGAAGCGCCAGACCAAGCTGCTTCAGATTGTTTTTGCACTGAGTTCGGCGAGCAGCTTCGCGTGCCTGCTGAACAGCGGGCAACAGCAATGCCACAAGAATCGCAATGATCGCAATCACGACCAGCAACTCAATCAGCGTGAATCCACGCACGCGTCGACGAGGTGAAACAGACATTCGGAACACTCCCTTTTCTTTCAAAACAAACAGAAAACAAATTTCAAAACGTGAGTTCAACCAAAAGACTTTTCCGGTTCACCGAACCAGATGATCGCCTCGTTTCAGGCGAACCGGAGCATTGGTGAGCCGATCTGCCGACCGTAGCAGGCGACAGCAATATTCAATCAGCGACTTTTCAGGCTCAGAAGAATGGGCTCTGATGCGTCCGGCTTTACTTCAACCGACAAGCCGGAGCTTGCGGGGGCCTGATAACGACGGGGGAGCTTTTCTTTACCGTATTCGAGTTCACTTGATCCGGGATTCAGGACATCCGCCCAGGAAACGGTGACATTCCAAACTCCCGCAGGAGCCCCGTCATTCACAGAATACGTGGTCAGCTGAAACTTACCTTCGCTGTCGCTGATGCCGTTCGGATTCACGATGGCATCAGAACCACCGCCGGAGGAATGCAGGGCAACGCGTGCCCCGGAAACAGGCTTTCCATCCACCTGGACAATCCCGGTCACGGGGATGAGTTCCACTTTCGGAACGTCGGCCGGAGGCTCTCCTCCGCAGCCAGCCATCCCTGCGACAATCAAGATCAACGCTGTACTTCGCAAACTCATAGGCTCTCCAGCACTTTGCAGATTCCGCCTCGCCTGAGGCCCCAGTACCAATCCACTGGTGAGCCAACTCTTTCCTCCAATTGTTAACAAATGATGAACTCGCTGGCAGGAAATTCACTTTTCAAAAATGAGCAACACGGGAGTATTGCAAAACGTTCACATCAGCCGGCGTGCCATGACAATCGCATGAAGCAACGCCCCGAAAAGCACCGCAGGCCTTCAAACATGGACATGCAGCGTTTCGCAACCGCTTTTCTGCGGCTGCCAGTACCAATGCCCGATCATTCGCAGTTTGCCAGGTTCATCCGGAAGCTCGATGAACAGAAATGGGTCACATGCGACAACAACGGAAGGCGCAAGAAACAGGGGCAATACCTGAAGCGCCATGACGGGAAGAACCGCGAGTCCAGCCGCGGAATACTGATGGTTTTCCACAAACTCCGCTGCCCTGAGCGTGGCGTCGTCAAGTCCCGAGCCGACCTGCGCGATGGCTGACGATGCACTTGCTGCAATCCTGCCGAGTCGTGTTGTGTGTTCAGGAATCACTGTTGTCTTTTTTCCGGTTCGCACATATCCAAACTGTGCAAGTGCCGCGGCGCGGCGACGACGCTTTGCGTCATGGCAGGCCTGACGGTATTCATTGACAAACTTCTGCCAGACTCCCTGAAGGGAAACCCACCGTCGTCGCATCCATTGCCGGATCCTGTGGGGCGTTCGCCGTGCGTGCGATAGTCCGCGATAGAACCAGCCCATTCGTCTCGCATGGAGCCGAGCAGCCGTCAGTCGCTTCGACGCTTCCTCGCGAACCTGATCGGCCGTCAGAGGAACAGGAAGTCCCTGATCGTTTCGTTCATCACCAAACAACGGCACGCCGTACCAGACCGTGGCCTGCGGATGAAGAGCATAGGCCGTGGCCAGCGCTTCACGAATTTTACGAGGGGGATTGTCCGGGATCTGACTGGGATTGCGGGTCATCTGCATTACGAAGTCACATCGTCCATCAAACCAGAGTGACTTCTCGATCAAATGAACAACTCGGTACTCCTGCACCCAGTTCTGATTCTTCGCCAGCACGCGATCCACGAACAGCGGGTCTTTGACCTGTCGATGATTGCCGGCAAGTGAGAGTGCGACGGCAAACGGCTTAACAGCTTCTTCCTTCAAGATCGTCAGTGTCTCTCTGCGCAAGCCCTGCAGACCAAACGGTGATGCATCCTCAAATCCCATGTCGGCCACCACAGGCAGAGATCTCGCAAAGTCCATCTGCGATCCACGTTGTGCAATCGACATTGTTGCCATCATAATCTCCTCATAGAGATCCAGGGGGACTCATGCGGGAAGGAAGTCATGTCCCGGCTTCTTGTCCGCGAATGATCAGGCCGGCAGATTACTTGCAGCCTCCAGCATGCACGCAGCGCAAACGAATGACACCCGTCGCGGGATGACCTGAAAATGAAGCCTGCTTCAAACATCGCAACAGACAGAACGTTCAATCCGGCGAATGGATCATCCGTTTTCTGTCTTTGATTCAGATCCGGACTCAGTCAGAATTTGTTTACAGAATTTCCATCAGCTCGGGAATTGCTCTCCATGCCTCAGGCTCACAGTCGGCTACAGAGTTTCCGTTATGCGTTTCAGGGAATCGCGACGCTCCTGAAGACACAACCCAATGCCAGAATTCACCTGGCCTCAGCGATACTTGCCTGCACCGCGGGCGCACTGTGCTCACTTTCTTCGGACGAATGGTGCCATCTGGCGATCGCCATCGCGATCGTCTGGATCACAGAGGCTATCAATACGGCAATTGAATTCGTGACGGATCTGGCATCCCCGAATTTCCATGAACTGGCGAAGAAGGCCAAAGATGTGGCCGCGGCTGCGGTCCTGCTTGCGGCACTGAACGCCATCGTGATCGGAGTGATCGTCTTCGCGCCTCGCGTGATCAGCAAATAGCGAAGGGACTGCGATGGCGAATTACGGTCAACATGAGAAGTGCTGGGCGTCTCGAACAACATGTTGAGGCCGGAAGACTCGCAACGGAATGCGCCATCGGGTAGATTCCCGCTCCCACGTTCACTGCATTTTGCTCACCTCTATGCTCGTTTGGGAGCCCTCGAAGATGATTCCTCGTTCGTGCCGGACTGCGGCGTTTGCTCTTTCATTTTGCGTGTTGCCCCTCGCGACTCTTCAGGCGGAAGATGTCAAAGAGTCGTTTGTCAGCGAAGGTGTCACAGCCCGAGTTGGTGGCTACCGACCAATCCGTTCGGAGATGGACAAAGAAGCGTCCATCGTCACAAAGGCTCCTGAAGGCCTGAAGGCTCCAAAGTATGGCCAGATCGAACTCGGGGACAAAAAATGGGCATTCATCATGGATGAATCCGAAGACGCTGATGCCAAACTCTACATCGATTCTGATGGTGATGGCGATCTGACCAATGATCCGGAAGTCGAGTGGAAGCCGCAGGAACGTGAAGGCCTCAAGCAGTACGCTGGTCGAGCCCAGGTGAAGCTGGACGCTGAACACGCCGGCTGGCTTGGCATGTACCGTTTCGACCCGAAAGACGAAAACCGAGCCGCCTTAAAGAACACGTTGCTCTTCTACACAGACTTCGGCTACGAGTATTCGTTCGAACTCGACGGCAAGCCGATGTCTACCTTTGTCAGCGGCGCGATCAGCGGACAGTCACGACTACCTCTCGACCGCGATGGAAATGGTCGCGTCAGTCCTCGCCTTGAAATGGCCGCTGTTGAAAAGCCGTTCAACTTCACAGGAACAACCTACGTCTTCCACCTGAAGGAAGGAAAGCTGACTCTTGAGAAGGCCGCAGAACAGATCGAGATGGCTCCATTGCCACCAAATCTCACTGTCGGTCAGAGCGCATTGACGTTCACGGCGAAAACGATGGATGGCACAGAAATCACTTTCCCATCCTCCTTCAAGGGCAAGATCGTCATGCTGGACTTCTGGGCCACATGGTGCGGTCCCTGCATCGGCGAAATCCCTCATATGAAGAAGGCCTATGCCGACTGGCATGACAAGGGATTTGAGATACTGGGTGTCAGCTTTGACCGAGCCGGCATGGAAGACAAGGTCATTGAGTTTATGAAAGAAAAGGAAATCACCTGGCCCCAGATCTATGAAGGCAAGATGTGGGAAACAACACTGGGCATTCAGCACGACGTGAGCGGTATCCCATTCGTCCTTCTGGTAGACGGTGATACCGGCGAAATCCTTGCGGACGCACGAATGCTGCGTGGTGAAAAACTGAGCGACGTCATCGGCAAAGCGCTCGAAAAGAAGAACGGCAAGAAGGAATAAACCAGGGCCCCAAGATCCGATCTGAGCACTGTCCTTCCTCAACAATCGACCTTTCCCGACCAGTGTCAGGAAAGGTTGATTGCGTTTATGCCCGACCAAATCACATTCGCCGCAATAGCTTTCGAACGCCCGAAAACTCATTCTTCCAGTCGGCGTAACACCCCACCTGCCCGCAGGCGATGCATCGACATCCGATGTAGAGCCAGCGCACATCATCCGTCAGCGCGCCCGCTTGATCTCGATACCGGTGCACACCAACTGACATCTCGAACACATCCTTTCGGCATGTGCATTCATGCTGTCCCATCTCGGCCTCATCGGCAAACGCCGCGCTGTCCCCCATCAGGTGCTCGCGATGACACTCAACACATTCACGCATCGCAACGCCCTGGTCCTCGTCAGTAAACAGCTTGAACCTGAAGCACCCACATCGGCATTTTACATCCGTCCAGTTGTCGATCGGATACTCATTGGCTTCAGCGTAGCGAATCAGTTCTTCGCGCAGGTCGCTGTGGTTTTCGCCGTACCAGCGTTTTCCACGTTTGCTGAGTGACATTCAACTTTCCTGCCAAACGGAAGAGGGCTGATTTCTGCAACACAAAAGGCGGCATTATCTCGAGCACGAACTAGACTGGCTTTGCAGAAAGTCCACACGCCTCTCGAACTCGGGCCACAACCTGCTGGCACTTGGCTCGTGCCGCTCGTGCTCCCTGAGTCAGAATGTCCTCAACGTCCGCCGGACGCTTCTCCAGATCAGCGCGACGTTCAAACGCGGCTCCAAAGTGCTGCATCGCCGCTTCGTACAGGGTTTCTTTGGCGGCACCATAGCCCATGCCACCGGCACGGTATCGAACTGCCAGTTCCTGCTGCTGCTCAGCACTCCCAAACAATTTGAACAACTGGTAGACGGCACAGGTGTCCGGATTCTTCGGAGCTTCCATCGGTGTCGAATCCGTCTGGATCGACATGATCAGCTTGCGGAGCTTCTTTGGCGTTTCGAAGATCGGAATCGTGTTGTTGTAACTCTTCGACATCTTCTCACCATCCGTGCCCGGAACCTTTGCGGAATCATCCAGCACGTACGCTTCCGGCAGAACAAGAGACTCGCCGTACAACTGATTGAACCGCTGAGCCAGGTCCCGCGTGACTTCAATGTGCTGAATCTGGTCGGCTCCGACAGGTACGTGAGTACTGTCGTAGCCAAGAATATCGGCCGCCATCAAAACCGGGTACGTAAACAGACCGGCGTCTGCGGCAATGCCCTTCGCCTTCTTGTCTTTGAAGGCGTGACACTTCTCAAGCAGATGCATCTGAGTAATCGTCATCAGCAACCACGTCAGCTCCGTCACCTCCGGCACATCGGACTGACGAAACAGAGTCGCCCTCGAGGGCTCAAGCCCCAGAGCCAGCAGGTCCAGCGCAGCATCGGCCACGTTCTGCTTCAGGACAGCGGGCTCACGCACTGTGGTAAGGGCATGAAGGTCTGCGATAAAATAGAACGACTGCTCATTTCCCTGGAGCGCAATGTACTGTCGAATCGCGCCGAAGTAATTGCCCCAGTGGAAACGTCCCGTGGGCTGGATTCCAGAAAGCACTTTCATAGAAAGCTGATTCCCTGCTCTGTGATTTGATACGGCAGGATGTCCTCGGAACACGCACTGCCTCGATGTTTTGCCACGTAAAGGGCTCGCCCGATTTTCGTACCGTTTCGAACCTTGCCCATCATGATGATCGTGTTTGCATTGGACAGGATATCTCCCGAACGAATCGGCCGCGAAATCAAGTCGTCCAGCATCACCTCGTGGCTCGTGTACAGGAACAGACCGCCGATCTGCCGGCAATCGTAGGCATGAGCATTAATCGATGGCTCCTGAGCCCGGAAGTGAACTCGGAACAAATCCCGAGCCAGCCAGTCATGATCCTTCCGCAGGACCTGATGGTAGATGTAATCAAACAGGTGGAACTGGAAAGAATCGGAATCCTGATTCGTTGGCTCAACACCATCAATCACGCACCGGCGCACGCCATGGACGAAGTTGCCATAGAAGAACGCAATCGTCTGATCCAGGCGTCGCATCAGGTCCGCCTTGAATTCCTGCCATTCTTCGGGCTGCATGTCCCCGATAGTGACTCGACGGCCGCCGCGAGTGAACACGTGCAGATAGTCAAAACGAGCTTTTGCCGCATCCCAAACCGACGTCGGATCGAAGTGATCAACAAAGGAGCGTTCATTCATGTCCCAGCCGAACATCCGCTTGGCATATTCGGCCTGGTTCTGGGAATCACCTCGCGTGGTCAGATCAAAGATGACGCCTCGCTGTCCCTCCTGAGCCAAACCCGCCTGGCAGTAGCCGAGCCCCAGCTGAGTCTTGCCGATTCCTGTCGCTCCCATGACAACAGCCAATGTCCCCGGCAGCAGGCCGCCACCCAGCGCTTCGTCAAGTTGAGGAATGCCTGTGGATTGTCGCATGGTCAATGTGATGAGGTTTGAGGGTGTATTGAAGCCATTCACCGATCGAAGCAGTCGCGTCGAAGCCGCATCGAAGGGAGCGAACGATAGCGAGATTGCCCACAAATTTCACAGACACAGCAAGAAGTTCCTCGGGACTACGACATTTTCTGCTAGTCGTCGAGTGCATGGCGGTCTGGATCCTCCAGGCCGCCAACGCCACGTGAGACAAGACGCCCCCCTGAATCAAAACGCCTCAGATAGAATCGTGCGAAATTGATCAGCGGTGTTGAATTCTGCTTCGGCGAGTGATGATCGATCCTGCATCAGAGTACCTGCATGACGGCATTTGCCCGAAATTTGCCAGCACGGGCTCATTTTTCAACCCTCCCATGAATCGGCACGCTGCTTGCACTAGTAGAGACCCGGTGAATGAAGTGAGTCATGGCCCGCCTCACCTCTGAAACCTCGGAAGCGACCAGTCAATCCTGGTCGCTTCTTTTTTTGTAGCTCGGCCATTCCATAATCCAATGCTCACTGACCGCCTCTTGCGGCGAGAGCACGTTGCCGCATGAAAATCGTTCGAAGGTGGGACCCGGGCGTCTCCATCCGGATCAGGCATTCCTCCGGCTTGAGTCATCGAATGACTCGCCCACAGGCTTGAAACGGCTCTAGACGCTTGCAATCCGGTGGGACGTCAACGGACAATGGCTCGCCGCGAATTCTGCGCATCCAAGGCAATGAATCTTCAGGTTTCCCCACAACGAACCTGCGAAGTTCGTCCTGTTCGAATGTGCTTAGAACGCAGCCCGCCTGCAAGTGACCTTCCCCAAGAGCACGATGCCAAGTCCAAATCTCGAAACTCGATAGTGGAGTCGAGCGATGTCCGGTTTATTTCTGGAACGGAAGCTTCAGGCTGTCAGTCAGCGTCTGCAGAAGGTCCGAATCCTTCGCGGACAAACCCTTGTCTGGCTGGTGCTGTTACTTCCCGCCATCGCCATCACGCTCTATTTGCCAAGGCAACAGGGACTCATCGGGCCCGAAGTCCCCGTCGTGCTCGTTGCCACACTTCTTGGAATCAGCCTCGCACGTCTGCTGGCACGGCGACCTTCGCTGAACGAAGCCGCTCGACTGATCGAACAATCCGACAGCGAAGCCAATGATGCCGTTCTGACAGCGGTTGAAGTGATGCAAAGCCCAGCGAAACAGGCTTCGGTGCTGGCCGGAATGGCGGTCATGGACGCAGAAAAACTCGCGCGCCGACGTGATTGGTCGGCCGCAGTTCCAAGTCGTCAGATCGCCGGCTGGACTGTCTTGAGCTTTCTGACCTTTCTGCTGATGGCCTCCAGCGTCACCGCAGCATCGCGATACATTCGGTCCTCCGGGACCAACACAACCGACGCCGAAAATCCAGAAGCACCAGCCGACAGGAAAACCAAAGTCACTGAATTGGTGATCGAACCAGGGAATACAGAAATCGAACTGGGCTCAGCACTGACTGTCGTGGCCAGATTTCCCGGCGTCGTCCCGGAGAAAGTTGTTCTCGAGTTTCAGGATCCGCAGAAGCAGATTCGCCAACTGTCCATGACGGAGACTGTCGACGCCGGTGTGTTCGCGGCGAGGATGGAAGAGATGACTTCCGATGGAGTTTATCGAGTTCTGTATCAGGAAGCGGAAGCCCCGGCGTCAGCACAGCCATCAAAGTCTTCAGACTTCATTGTGAAGACATTTGTTCGCCCAAAGGTGGAGCAGATTGATGCGATCGTAACTCCGCCTCACTGGAGCGGACGACCAGAGGAAACGATCGAAGATGTCAGTCGGATCACTGTGACCGAACAATCGTCCGTCCGCTTACGGTTTCAGCTGAACAAGCCCGGCGTTCGTGCAGAGTTGAAATCAGAAAACGATGCCCCGATCCTGCTGATAACGTCTCCGGACGACCCGACTGTGGTGGAAACCACACAGGTGATCACGAAAAACCTCGCATGGTCCGTTAGCCTTGTCGACGCCGAAGGTCGGACGGCTTCCGACGAAACAAAACTGACTGTCAAAGTCACAAGGAACCAGCCGCCACAGATTAAGGCGACATTCCCAGGACGTGATGTTAACGTTTCACCACTGGAAGAGTTCCTTGTTGAAGCCAGCGCCAGGGACGACTTTGGGCTGCTTGATTATGGAATCGAATATGCCCTGTCCGGCGCAGAGCCGGTGACGACCAGTACGATGGTTGCCGTTGCTGCAGGCGAGCCTCCCAGGTCCGCCGAACTTTCGGCCACGATTTCAGGACAGATTTCGCTGGAAACTCTGAATGCGGCGTCTGACGATCTGGTGACGTATAGCTATTGGGCCAAAGACTACGCTCCCGATGGCAGCGTGCGGACAACGTACAGCGACATGATGTTTGCGGAAGTGCGTCGGTTTGAAGAGATCTTCCGCGAAGGGCAGCAACAGGGACAGCAGCAACAACAGCAGCGTCAGCAGCAACAACAACAACAGCAACAACAGGCTGGTGCGGCCGATGAACTTTTGAAGGTTCAAAAGGAGATTCTTTCGGCGACATGGAACACGCTTCGCGACGAAGCGACAAAGCGTGAAGAAGGCACTTTCGCCGAAGATGTCGGTGTGATCGCCGAATCTCAGGGGCAGTTGATTCAGCAACTTGAATCATCACTTGCGGAACGAGAAGTCACACCGCAGATTCGATCGATGGCAACTGCTGCGGCCGACCTGATGACAGAAGCTCAACAGCAACTGCAGTCAGTTCGAGACGGCGAAGAAGGAATCACTCTGCGAAATGCAATCACGACAGAAAGCCGGATTCTGGCAGCACTGTTTCGGATGCGAGAAGCCGAATTCAACGTCCAGCGACAACAGCAACAGGGCGGTGGTGGTGGAGGCGGTGGTGGCAGTGCCTCGGCCCAGCAGCAGCTTCAACAGCTGGAACTCGATAACGAACGCAATCGCTATGAATCTGAACGACAGGCCCAGCAGCAGCAGGAGTCGAATGCGGCTCAGCGCGAAGAACTGCAGATCCTGAATCGCCTGAAGGAACTGGCTCGTCGTCAGCAAATGGTGAACGACCGGCTGAAGCAGCTGGAATCAGAACTTCGCGCGGCTCAGACAGATAAGGAAAAAGAGGAAATCGAACGGGAACTCAAGCGACTTCGCGATGAGCAGCGTGAGTTGCTTCGGGACACCGATGACGTCGCTGAGCGAATGGATCAGAACCAGCAGAATCAACAGAGCCAGCAAAGCCAGGAGTCTCAGTCGGCAGACGCTCAGCAGTTGCAACAGCAGATCCAGGAGGCGCGCAATAACGTTCAGGAGGCGTCGCGAGCGATGGACGACGGCAAACTGGCGGAAGCAATCTCCGAAGGTACCCGAGCGGAACGACAGTTTGATGACCTGAAGGAGGACTTCAGAAACCAGACTTCCAGCCGTTTCGATCAGGCTGCTCGTGATCTGCGAGACGAAGCGCGGGAACTGGCCGAACAACAGGAGAAGATTGCGAGGGAACTCTCCGGAGAGCCCGAGAACACTGCGGAAGACAATCAGACCACAAAGAGCCCCTCACTGCGCCCTGAACGCAGGAAGGACGACATTGAACAGAAGCTGCAGGAGCAGCAGGATCGCCTGAACAGGGTCGTTGAAGATTCGAAGAAACTGATCGAACAGGCTGAGGCGACCGAACCGCTGCTTTCCAGCCGCCTGTATGACGCGGTCCGAGAACTCAAAGACAGCAAACCGGAAGAAGCCCTGGAAGCCGCAGAATTGCTCGCGGGTCGCGGCTTGTGGCCGCAGACTCAGGAAGCCGAACAGCAGGCCCGGAAAGGGATTGAGCAACTGCGTGACGGCATCGAAAAAGCGGCCGATGCAGTCGTGGGGAGCGAAGCAGAGTCTCTGCGCCGTGCTCAGGAGCAACTGGAAGGTGTTACAGAGCAACTGGCAAACGAAGTACGAACCAAAACTGGCGAAGAAGGCGAACCTCAGAACGGACAGCCTCAAAACGGACAGCCTCAAAACGGACAGCCACAGAACGGACAGCCACAGAACGGACAGCCACAGAACGGACAGCCACAGAACGGACAGC
>CAZIGZ010000184.1:0-1279 GCA_964538835.1 uncultured Chitinophaga sp.
CTAGCGCCTCAGGCTCAGTTGGGACATTGCGCGGCCGAGGCGGTCGCCGGTTTCGTAGTAGGTTTCGGCGTTGTGGTTGTAGTGGTGGCCCTGGTTCACGGGTGACACGTCTACGTCTCGCCAGAGATCACGAGTGTCCACGGCTTTGACATTGCCTTTGAACTCCGGGTACTTGCCGGTATCGCCGTCGACCGCCAGCTGAGCTTCCGCGATCTGCAGTCCAAAGCCTTCTCGGCCTGGGTTGCCGCAGCCGGTGGCGAGAACGAATGGGGCATTCGGGCAGTCGAAGTCTTTACGAAGCGTCTTGATCAGGTGCACGAGGTTCTGTTCGTAGCGACCAGCCAGCGCGGCACTTTGATCTTTATGACCCTGCCACCACACGAAGCCCGCGATCTCATAACCCTGGCCGATGTAGCCTGGGTAGTACTTGTCCAGATTCTTCAGCACGGCTTTGGCGTGAGCCGTATCCGCGTCGTACTGTCGACCCGCGTACCAGGGCACCGGCTTGGGTTCTGTGCCCTTGTCCCAGAAGTTGGCAACGTCCTTGTAGCCGGCATATATCTTCCCTTCGAACTCGAATCGCTCGCTTCCAGGCGGTAACAGGTCCCAGCCAAGACTGCGGTTGCCGATACAGGCTTTCAGAAGCAGCACGGGTTCTTCATGAACGTAACCCATGACCAGGCCAAAGCCAAGTTCCGGTCCGAAGGACTTGTCGGGAGTCAGCCATTCGTTGCGCACGTCGCTGAACTTGTCCATGTCCTTATAGTCGACTCCTCGCGGGTCCATCACATGGACGTAGCGAACATCCTGTCGAGTGATCCAGTGGCCGGAATCATCCACGAGATGCGGATACTTGCCTTTCTCTTTGACCAGGTATTCAAGCGATCCTTTCGTCTCCTTCGGACCGACTCGACCAAAGCCCAGCATGTTGGACTGACCCATCATGATGTACACCTTGATGGGCTTTGATTGTTCCGCAGGTTTGCCGTCGGACTTCGGCAACTGAGCTGGAACGTCGGATGCGTGAGCACAGAGCGGAGAAAGTACAGTCAGGAGAGTGAGGAGAAGGCAGCGAGGCATGAGAGGGGCTTCGTTTCCTGGGAGAAGGTTATTAGTTTTTGGTTCTTGGTTCTTTGGCCTGATCGGCTGATTCGTTTCATCGTTCGACGCGGAATCTGAGTTTAGTAGAGCTACTTCCATTCAAGTCTCAGGTATGTAGGTGCCGGGCCGGTCCAGGTGGAGGGTTTGCGATCTTTGGATGTTCGTTCCGTGTAATGAT
>CAZIGZ010000184.1:1379-11445 GCA_964538835.1 uncultured Chitinophaga sp.
GGGCCGGTCCAGGTGGAGGGTTTGCGATCTTTGGATGTTCGTTCCGTGTAATGATGATGGCAGATAGCGAACTGGTCCAGGTTCTCCCAGGCGGTGAGCTTGCCGTCTTCGTTTGTAAAGTCTGCTGGCTCGAAGACCAGCGTTTGTTCTTCATCAGAACCAGTCAATTCACGTTGGCAGACAAACGTCCTGCGCGGTCCTCGGTAGGATCGCCATTCGTTCTGGATGATGACGAACGTCAGAGTATTCGTTGTAGGTATCTTCAGACGCAGTTGCAGTTTTGAGTCTTTTGAAGCATGCCACGCCGGGTCCGTCAGTTTGCGTGTCCAGTGCTGAACGAGTGTCGGATGATCGGCATTGATCGCGTACCAGTCTCGCATCTCCTTCGAAGGATCGAAATCGTCGATCAATGTGGCGACGTTCATCGACGCGACGACTTTGGACGCGGCAAGTTCTGCAGGCGTCACGGAATGAAACAGGCTGCTCAGGCACACTTCGCTGACTGGCTTGCCATACCCTGGGATCGCTCGCAGCGAGACTGGTTCAGGCAATGTGTGATAGACGTTGGCGAATGCAAACAGGGGCAGAGTTGTATCATGCAAAGGCAGGGCTGCTGTGTACTCTTTGCCGTCGCGCTTCACATCGGCGCTCCGCCAGAATCGAGCGCGAGGATCGGGGTCGACGCTGTAGAAGATCTCGACGCGCGCGATGGGCCAGGGATGTTTATCCTGGGTGACTCGAAGCATCGGAACATGGTCGGACGTTCGAAGAACAAGCTGGCTCGCCGGAGTTTCCGGAAGCTTCGTTGTCCCCTTCAAATGCTGGTCAAACCAAAGTGGCATGGTGACAGCGACTTCGGGGCTGAGTCGATGATTCAGATGCGGCGTCCATGAATAACGCAGCGGCTGTTCAGGAATCAGCGCGTTCGTGCGATACACATCATCCATCCAGCCATGAAAGTCATTCGTTGAGCTGCGATGCAGAACCGGGCATCGGATCAGAGGTGAATAACTTTCGAAGCTCAGCGTCCGACGAAAGAGATCGATATCGCCTTTGATATGATCCTGCTGATCCGTTCCGCCCGGAAAAGGATGCGGTTCCCATCGCCATCCTGCCCCACCGACAGCCGGCACAGCGGCTTTGATTCGGTGATCTGTGCCCGCCACGTACATCGTCAGATTGCCGCCCATGGAATAGCCATGCACACCAAGACGTTCCGGATCGACCTCCGGCTGCTGCTCAAGAAACGTCAGTGCTCGCCGACATCCCAAAGCCAGCAGATACCAATTGCAGTTTCCTGGATGCTCACGATCCTCGAAGAGTTGTTTTGGTCCGGAAAGAATGGACTGATATCCGGGAACATTCAACTGACTCGGATCCACCGCGCCCCAGTCTGTATTCGGATCATCCGGCTCGGCGCCTTCGACGGAGTTGAATGGGGACTGGCCTGCCGAACCTCCCCAGTTCACTGACAGCGCGGCGTAACCGCGGGAAACGAGCAGCTTCACTTCACTCTGCGAGCCCCTTTGTCCGCCGCCGTGAATATGCATGACGGCCGGAAGGTTTCGCACGCCGTCCCGATGTTCCGGGAAGCCGTAGATGGCTGTCATACGGGCTGGCTGATCCTTGAACGTGCCGACCAGAAATCGCACATGGCGAATCACGGCACCATCTTCCTTGAATTCGCGAATCAATTCCGTTTCAAGAGGATCTCGGCGCGGATCGAAACTGGCCCAGAGCTGTTCGACGGATTGAGGGACATCGTCGGCATGAATCGAAGCGGACAGACCACCGATGATGATCAGCAGCGTGGCCAGCATGGATCGTTGTGCAACGTGAATGAGTCTTGCATGATGCGTCCGTGTTTGCTTGTCGCCAGCCCGTTGCTCAGCTAGTTCGTGGGCCATTATCAAACTCGCACCTTGCCTGTCAGACCGAAAGCGACGGTAGAAGTGTAACCTTTGAGATGCGAATGTTCCTGGTTCCAATGGACGCCTCTGCATGAAATTGCGCACAACGGTTTGGCTGAACGACTCAAGATGCGAGTCCCGGTGTCCAGTCATCGAGGTTGCCACGGGCAGAATCGCGGGTTGTGATTGTGGTTGGAAACGCTGTACGATGCACGTTGGGTTGGATCACATGCATTTTGACTTGCCGGAGTAACCGCTGTGTATCGATTGTCTGTGCTGATTATTCTTCTGCTGGTCTTGTTGAACTCACGAGTGGCGAGTGCCGGTGACGAGGGATACGAAGTTCGCGAGAAGATTGTCTATTCAACAGTGGAAGGTCGAGACCTGCACCTGGATGCCTTTGTCCAGAAGAAGGAAGGACGTCATCCGGCTGTTCTGGTGATCCATGGCGGTGCATGGCGTTCGGGGAACCGGAAGCAACTGGCTGGTTATGCTGTCTCGCTGGCTCAGCGAGGCTTCAATTGTTTCGCCATCGATTATCGGCTCGCTCCGAAGGATAAATTTCCGGCACAAATCGATGACTGCCGAGCCGCATTGAAGTGGGTACGCAGCAACTCTGACGAGTACAAGGTTGATACCGCAAAGGTGGGAGCCATTGGATATTCTGCAGGCGGACATCTGGTATGCCTGCTGGCCACAACCGGGGAAGCTCCAAATGACAGGAACGGTAACGTGGATACTCGCCTGCAGGCCGTCGTCGCTGGCGGCGCTCCCACGGACTTTCGAGCATTCCCGGACAACGGCAAGTGGGCTGAGTACTGGATGGGTGGAGATTTGAAGACGGTACCAGACAAGTTTAATGCAGCATCGGCCACGGCGTTCGTTGACAAAAATGATGCCCCGGTATTCTTCTTCAACGGGACCGCCGATGAACTCGTGCCAATCGAATGGTCCCGATCCTGCCACGATGCTCTGAAGGCATGCGGCGTTCGAACGGAGATGCACACGATCGAGGGAGCGAGGCACATTCCCGCCGCCATGAATTCCGCGGCACTCGACAAAGCCTACTCGTTTCTTGAGGCGGAACTGAAAGGCAGGAAAGATCCGTAGTTCGTTCAAATTGTGTTCCACCGCTGACGCAGGGGGCCGCGTGGCGGATTGTCCAGCCGACAAAAGGCGAGCGGTTTGGCGTCAGCCCTCCGAGTCCCCGCGCACATCCTCCATCGATTCCAGCCGCCCAGGTTCTTAATCGTAATCTTAAACTTCATCGTAATCCCCTCGCGGCCAACGAGGAACCCCACGGCGAGCGACTCGGTGTCAAAGCTGGTACCTCCACACGGATTGCAACGTCGCATCGCGCGAACCGGAAACGACGCCCTTCTCAGTCTCAGCGCGAGGAGAGCGTGTTGCCATGGGCGTGAACGGTGGTCAATTCACGTTCGATTCCTGTTCCCGAAGGATTTCCGCCGTCAACAGAATGACAAATCTGCCTTGAGAAGGCTCGGGGGTTTCGTCAGTGGCTGATTGCAACGCTGGTTCTGTCAGTAAGAGCAGTGTTTGACCGGAGCTCATGAGGGATTCACTGATCGGTGCTCCTGAACTCGTGGTTGGCGAGGCTTCCTGTTTAGGCTGATCCGAGATCACAAGCACATGGTTCTCAATGGAGAACGAAAGTTCGCCGGCCTGATTGAGCAGCATTTTCAGAGCTTCTCTCAACGTGACTCCGTCGACATCAATACTGACTCGCTGAGTGGCTGGCAGACTCTCCGTTGACAACACCCGTGACTTGAACGTGATGTTGACATTGTGCGTGGTAGCGATATGCCGCAGCACGTCGGTGAGAGGAGCCTCATGAAATTGCAAAGATATTCTCTTGTCCAGAGACTCCTCAAGACTCAGTTCGCCTCCAGGCTGTCTCTGCAGGTCTATGTCACCGATTTGCACCGAATGACTCAGGCGAATCAGGGAACTTCCCGTGACATGATGCGGTTTGACATCAAGACGATATCCATGGAACTGACCGGCGTTGTTGCTGCCAACTTCGACGAAAGCACTCTGATCGGAAATCGTCAGGATTTTCGGTCGGGACACTGGCTCGGCCTTTTCGTCATTCAGAAACTTCAGAAGTTGCTCTGAACGAGCGGGAGTCAGCAAAGCCCAGTGTTGCTTCTGTTGAAGCAGCTGAGTTGACGCCGACATTGTCTGCGGATGAAGCGAACACCGACTCTTCAGTCCCTGCAGCTGAGAGTCCGTTGTGATCTTCAGAATCTGAGCTGAGATCTGAATCTGAGTCTGATCGTTTCGAAGCTGCGAGAGCAATTGTGCAATCTGTTGATGAACTTCCGGTGTTTGCCGAATGACAAGCGACAAAGTCGGTTCGGCGAACGTGATCTGTCCCGATTCACCACTCCAGGAGTCAGGTTCAATCGAGGACTTAATGAGCTCGATGATCGGCAGATATTCTGCCTTTGTTCCGATCTCCCTGGTGGGAGCCACAAGATCAGCGATGGAATACGTCATAAAATCGAATGGGCTCGGACGTGTACTCTCAGAGGCTCTCCCGACTTCGTCCTTCTGCACTTCTTGAACATCGGGTTGTGAATGCCGGGATCGCAGCTTCTCGTCAGCTTCGATCTTCTGATCAATCGTGACCTGTGCGGCAGCCCCCGGCAATACAAAGACCGCCAGGATTGCTGTCGCCAGCCAGCACCACATTGGTGTTTGTTTTCGAACATTGCTTTTGAGTGACATGATTCGCTCCATGCGTTGAGTTGTGATTTCCACAGGCGTCATGCCCGGGAAGATGGGTACGGCGTGTAGTCGGTGCTTCGTTTCAATCACGGACAGCAGACTGCGAGCGTACTGAGCAGGTGAGCAGCGAAGTTCCGCGATCACCTGTTCGTCGCAGCATCGTTCGGCTTCTCGTGACAGGCAGCGGCTACACAGCCACACCGCCGGGTGAAACCACCAGAGGCTTCGGACGATGATCTGCAGCGCACCAGTGATTAGATCGCCGCGACGAATGTGCAGGAGTTCGTGAGCAAGAATCGGGTCGAGGAATCTCAGGTCCTGACGACCAGGCTGAACTTCATGGTTTGGCAATTCCAGGAGACATCGTGGCAGCACAATCGTTTGTCTGATCAGCCCAAGAACTGCCGGGCCAAACAGGACGCTGGATACGATCACTCGAGGTGCTCGACGAAGCCGAAGTCGTTCTGACAGATTCTGGACGTGTTGCTGAATTCGATCATCGAACTCTGTAGTTCGATGTTGGTTGATCAGCCTCACACAGCGAACGTAGCGGACAACGATGGTGATCAGTGTGATGCTGGCTCCGATGGCCGCGATCGTCAGGAGCATTCCTGACCGTACCGGGCCTAAGTAGGCTTTGCCATAGCGATGGTGAGAAGAGGCTGCGAGTTCAGTCATGGCGATCTCTGTGAGATTGCCGGTCGGCACGGTACCACGTGTGGTGAGACGAGCCGAATGGCCCGGCAGATTCGTCTCGTGTGTCTGTTTCTTCGATGGAATCGTCAGGAGGGCAGTGGAAAGCACTGCCTGAGTCTCATCATCTGCTTTGGGAGGGACAGCCTTCGAAACCGGCATTGTGTCCTTTGTTGCGTCTGTGGATAACCACATCGCCTGAAGCTGGCTGAAAGGACTCAGCGAATGGCTCCAGACCGGCGGGGTCACACATTTGACCAGCACGAGAATCCAAAGAGCATGCGCAAGGTGTGGGCGGTTCTTTGCGAAGATTCGGGTTATGAATGCAACGGCAGCGGTCAGCAATGCGATTTGCCATACCTGCGACACAATGATCTTCAGCAGATGGTCACTCATGGCCGCACTCCTGCTGCCGAACAATCCCGGAAAGGCACGTGAACAGCATCTCACAGGAATGCATTTGTCTATTGCTCATCGCTGCCTCCTTCCAGTCGATCCAGCAACTGGCGGAGCTGATCAATGTCATTGGATGAGAACTGGCGCTCTTCGACAAGGTGCTTCATCAGCGGCATGGTTTCGCCGCCGAACAGCAGGTCTACCATCTCACTGACGGTTTCGCGGATGACTGTCTGAGGCTTCACTTTCGGTGTGTAGACGCGATTTCGCCCATCGAGTCGCACATTGAGATAGCCTTTTTCTTCAAGTCGCCGCAGGTATGTCTGAACTGTGGTGAAGTCAATTTCTCGTCCGGCGGGAAGTGCTTCGAACACCTGCCGGACACTGGCGCCCTTCAGCTGCCAGACGATGCGGGCAATCTCGAGTTCGGCTTTGGAAAGACCTGGTCGTGGCGGCAACGAAATGCCCTCCATGCTTGCGATGAATCAATTACAAATGTCCCTGAAGAGCGGATGGTGACGTACAAATGTAA
This sequence comes from uncultured Chitinophaga sp., assembly GCA_964538835.1. Classification (GTDB taxonomy): domain Bacteria; phylum Planctomycetota; class Planctomycetia; order Planctomycetales; family Planctomycetaceae; genus SXXK01. Next base: position 7,662 of record CAZIGZ010000184.1, read on the forward strand.
TTGAGTCAATGGTGTTTGCGATTCGGCGAGCGGCCCGGTGTCAACCGGCCGGTACCACCGCACGCCGAGTTGGGCACCAAGACGCATACCGCGAAGCTGACGCATCGCGTTCGCAATGCTTTTTGGCGGGCTGTTGCGGTTGGGGATTAGGATGAAGTTTAAGATTATGATTAAGAAACAGGGGCGCGGTTTGGGGGCATAGAGTGGGGCTCGATGTGGGCACGGAGGGCTGACGCCCAGCCGCTCGCCAATTGGCTGACGGGACGTTATTCTGGCGCTTGGTTGTGAGTGCGGCCTGTGCGTTTTCGGGGCGGAGTGGTCGGATGGTTCGACGTTTCATGATCATCCTCGCTGTTTCGACTCTGGCTCTGCGGCTGAATGTGGCTCTTTGCATCGCAGACGAATCGGATCAGGATCGGCTTGCGGCTTTTCTCACGTCTTCCTGTCGTTCGTGCCATAGCGGCGAAAATGCTGCGGCGCAGTTTGTGATGCCGGCAGTGGAAGAAGATCTCTCAAAGGATCTTGCGGCCTGGGAGAAGGTTGTTCGGCGACTTCAGAATGGTGACATGCCGCCGCTGGGGGAACCGCGTCCGGATCCCGCGGAGGCTCTGAAGGCGCAGCAGATTCTGGTGACGAGGATTGATGAGCTGGTAGCGCGGCGGCCGAGGCCGGGGCGCACGGAATCGATGAGGCGTCTGAACCGCAGTGAGTACCATAACGCCGTGCGTGATTTGCTGGCTCTGGATGTGGATGTCAGGACTCTGTTGCCGGCGGATGAATCGAGCCATGGGTTCGACAACATCACGGTGACGACGCTGAGTCCGACGTTGCTGAATCGTTACGTCAATGCCGCGGAGAAAATCAGTCGGCTGGCACTGGGACGCCCGGAACGTTCGCCGGGCGGTGAAACGTTTCGAGTCCGCGGCGATGTGACTCAAGACAGAACCCATGTCGAAGGTCTGCCGGTGGGAACTCGAGGTGGCATTCGCATCGACTGGAACTTTCCTCGAACCGGAACGTATCAGGTTCAGGTCCGACTTATGCGCGATCGCAACGATGAACTGGAAGGTCTTCGCGGACGACATCAGCTGGACGTTCTGCTCGACCGAAAGCAGGTGCATCGCTTCATCATTGAGCGGCCTGCTCAGGGGCAGGATGATCATGAAGTCGATGCGGCCCTGATCGCCAAATTTCCAGTCACCGCGGGTCGTCATCAGGTTGGCGTGACGTTTGTTGACAATGGAAGTCCGTTGCTGGAAACGGATCGACAGCCACTGAACGTTCACTTCAACTTCTATCGACATCCGCGACTCGGCCCAGCCGTGCATGAGGTCACCATCACAGGACCGATGGGTGAATCAGTACCAGGCGACAGTGAAAGCCGTCGCCGAATCCTGACGAAGGTTCCTGTCCGCCCTGATGACGCGGAGGAAGCCGAAGACTGTGCTCGACAGGTTCTGACACCGCTTCTTCGTCGTGCCTATCGAAGGCCTGTGACCGAAGACGACCTGCAGGTTCCGATGACGCTGTTTGGTGACGCGTATGCGGAACATCACGAGTTCGAAGCGGGCATTGAGCGAGCACTCGCGGGGATACTCGTGAGTCCTCAATTTCTGTTTCGCATCGAACGAGAGACTCTGCCGGTGTCTGACCTTGAGCTGGCTTCGCGGCTTTCGTTCTTTCTGTGGAGCAGTCTGCCGGATGACGAGCTGTTGACGCTGGCGGAATCGGGACAACTATCGCGTTCGGAGATTCTGGAACAACAGACGCTGCGAATGCTGGCGGATGCACGCGCGGATTCGCTGATCACGAACTTTGCCGACCAGTGGTTGTATCTGCGAAATCTGGACACCGTGACGCCGGATGCTCGCCTGTTCCCCGACGTTGATCAGAACCTGCGTGATGCCTTCCGTAAAGAAACCGAGTTGCTGTTTCAGGAGGTTCTGCGAAACGACTCGAGCGTTCTTCGGCTGGTGAAAAGCCCGCACACGTATCTCAATGAGCGACTGGCGCGGCATTACGGAATTCCGCATGTGATTGGCGATCATTTTCGGCGTGTGGAAGTCACGCCGGACCAGCATCGCGGCGGAATTCTGCGACATGGAAGCGTGCTGTCCGTATCGTCGTATGCGACTCGCACGTCGCCGGTGCTGCGAGGCAAATGGGTGCTGGAGAATCTTCTGGGATCACCTCCACCTCCTCCTCCGCCTGACGTTCCTACGTTGCAGGATAACACCGTGTCCGCAAGCCGGCCTCTGCGAGAACGTCTGGCCACGCATCGCGACAACGCGGCGTGTGCATCGTGCCATCAGCGGATTGATCCCGTCGGCTTTGCGCTGGAAAACTACGATGCGGTGGGACGCTGGCGAGACACGGAGCTGGAGCATCCTGTGAACTCATCGGGCGGTCTTCCGGATGGAAGCGAGTTTGAAGGCGTTGAAGGTCTGGAGAATGCTCTTCTTCAGCGACCGGACGTGTTTGTTCGCACGCTGACGGAGAAGCTGATGGTGTTTGCGCTGGGCCGAGGACTCACTTCGGAAGACGGTGCCGCCGTTCGACGCATCGTGTCGGATGCGGCGAAGAAGGACTATCGATTTTCTGCCATCGTTCAGGGCGTCGTGCTCAGCGCGCCGTTCCGAATGCGCGAAGGGAAGTCAGAGACAGAGCAGGGCGGAACGCAGGGGCCGAATCCAGAATCGCAGAGAAAGGATGAGCCATGTTTGTAGCACGACGATCATTGTCACGCAGAGCCGTGCTTCGTGGAGCCGGCGTAGCGTTTGCGCTGCCGTTGCTGGACGCCATGATTCCTGCTCTGACGGCAGAACAGCGGACGGCTGCGAATCCGAGTCAGCTTCGACGACTTGGGTTTGTGTACATTCCCATGGGCTGCGACCACAGTCGATGGACACCGGCCGCGGGAGAAAGGCTGGAGCAGCTGACGCCGATTCTGAGTCCCTTCGAACCGGTGAAGAATGAGATCTCCGTCATCAGTCAGCTGGAACTGAAGAATGCATGGCCGGGGACTCACGCGACGTCCAACGCGTCCTTTCTGAGTGCGGCTCGCGCACGGCGTACGGAGAGTAATGACTACTATTTGGGAACGACGATCGATCAGATCGCAGCGGCTCAGCTGGGCAAGGAGACGGCGATCCCTTCGCTTGAACTGTCGATGGATTTGATTGCCGCGGTTGGCCAGTGCGACAACGGTTATGCGTGTGTGTATCAGAACTGTCTGTCGTGGTCATCGCCGACAACGCCGTTGCCTCCGGAAGCGAATCCTCGCATCGTTTTCGAACAGCTGTTTGGTGACGGCGGCACGTCGGAAGACCGAAAGGCCGCGCTGCGACGACGAGCCAGTCTGCTGGATTCTGTTCAGGACGAGTTTGCTCGGCTGAAGAAATCACTTGGCCCTGAAGATCAGCATCGCATTGAGGAATATCAGACCGCCGTGCGCGATGTGGAACGTCGAATCCAGAAGGCGGAGCAATCTTCATCGGACAAGTTGCCCGATGTGGAGCGTCCTGTCGGTGTGCCCGCAAGTTACCGGGATCATGCACGACTGATGTTCGATCTGCAGAAGCTGGCGCTGCAGGGCGACATGACTCGTGTCATCACGTTTCAAATGGCGAGGGAAACGAGTAACAGAACATACCCGGAGATTGGGATCACGGAAGCTCATCATCCGCTGACTCATCATGGCAACGATCCGGAGATGATTGCGAAGATGGCGAAGATCAACGAGTTTCATGTGTCGCTCTTTGCGGAGTTCCTGCAGGAGCTGAAA
>CAZIGZ010000185.1:0-5691 GCA_964538835.1 uncultured Chitinophaga sp.
CTCGAAGAGTATTGTCCTGGGCGCCGGTGACGAGCGTCCGGCCATCCTTGCTGACGGCCAGTGAATAGAGAGGACCTGTATGCTGAGCAAACGTCTGAATTCGCTTCCCTGTGGCAACGTCCCAGAGCCCTGCCGTCTGATCAGCCGATGCCGTGACAACTCGACCGGTTCCCTGCACAAACTCCGCCATCATTACGGCTCCGTTGTGCCCGGAAAAAACGACAGGCTCCTGAGCAATCAAAGTGGCGTTCGCCGTTCCGACCACCATGGCTGCTCCAGCGATGTACCAGAACAGCACAGACGTCAGCGCGATGCGAGCATGCATGGGATGACCTTTCGAAGGGACGTGAAATGCGCTCGTTCCGGGAGAGGCTCCCTTCGCACTTCAGGCGGGACCCAAAGTGTGAACGGTCAGGCGACTCATTTCCAGCCAATACGACCTCTGCGAAGCCCGAACCGGGGCTGAAAAAGAACCAGACAAACGCGCACGATGCGGCCATGTGCTGACGGGGATCGGTCGCTCTGGATGTCCGCTGTGGGTTCACTGAGCATTCTTCAGCATGGAAACATCGGCCCCTGCAATTGCCGGGAGATTGCGTGTGATCTTTTCGGCTGGCCAGTCCCACCAGCGGATGGTGAGCAAATCCTGAACAATGTCGTCCGAGAATCGTTGTCTGATCACTCTGGCCGGATTGCCACCCACGACGGCATACGGAGGCACGTCATTCACAACGACGGATCTCGCTGCGACGATGGCACCATCCCCAATTTTCACTCCCGGCATCACGAGTGCCTCGTAGCCAAGCCACACGTCGTTGCCCAGAATAGTATCGCCCTTGTAGGGAAGATCTCCTGGCTTCGGCGTCGCTGACTCCCAACCGCCGCCAAAGATGTAGAACGGGTAGGTCGAGAAGCCGCTGATCTGGTGATTTGCTCCATTCATGATGAAGCGGACACCGCGAGCAATCGCACAAAACCGTCCAATGATCAGCTTGTCGCCGATGAACGGAAAATGGTACAGCACACACTTCGATTCAAAGTGCTCCGGACCTTCCGGATCGTCGTAGTAGCTGTAGTCGCCGATGACAATATTCGGATTGTGAACCAGCGGCTTCAGGTACCCGACCTGCGGAAAGCCCTTCAGTGGATGAGGATCGTTGGGGGACGGACCAGACATTGGGGATCCTCACAATGGCATTGAGCACTCAAGCACATACACAGCTCAGCCCGCGAGTGACTGAACTGTGTGACAAACAACTTTCTGAATGCAGATCATTTAGCAGGCTTCACGTCAACTCGCACACCGACGCCTGCCGTTCAGTTCAATGCTTGACTGCCAGCCTCACAACCTGGCTTTGCGTCAGTTTCTGCGATCCAGGTCCGCCTTATTCAATGCCTTCAGATAAGCCTGAGTCGCAGCAGCGATAATGTCCGTGCTGATACCCTTCCCCTGATAATGCCGACCATTGACGTTGATTGTGACTCGCACTTCCCCCTGAGCATCTTTGCCTTCGGAGACGCTGCGAACATCAAACTCTTCAAGCCGCGCGGGCAATTCCATAATGCGTTCGATGGCCTTGAACACGGCATCGATGGGGCCGTCACCGGTGGCGGCATCGCACATGATCGGCTGATCTTCGCACTGCAGCTCCAGCGTCGCGGTTGGAATCGTTGATGTTCCGGCCGACGTGTGAAAGCTGATCAGCTTCCAGCGGTCCGCAGCCTCGTCCATGCGGTTCTCGATCAATGCGACGATGTCGGAGTCGTAAACTTCCTTCTTCTTGTCCGCCAGGGAGATGAAGTCGTCAAAGGCCTTCTGGAGAGACGCGTCATCCAGCGAAAATCCGAGCTGCACGACTCGATCGCGAAACGCATGGCGTCCGCTGTGCTTGCCAAGGACAAGATTCTGTCCGGCATAACCAACGTCTTCCGGTCGCATGATCTCGTACGTCGAGCGTTCCTGGAGAACTCCGTGCTGATGAATGCCAGCTTCATGAGCGAACGCGTTCTGTCCTACGATCGCCTTGTTCCGCTGAACCTTCATGCCGGTAATGGACGAGACAAGATGGCTCGTTGGAATCAGCTTCTGGGTGTTGATGCGAGTATGCACCTTGTAGTAATCCGCGCGGGTTCGGATCGCCATCACGATCTCTTCCAGAGCGGCATTACCGGCACGCTCGCCGAGCCCGTTGATGGTGCACTCTACCTGGCGAGCACCCGCTTCAACCGCCGACAGACTGTTGGCGACCGCGAGTCCAAGGTCATCATGACAATGAGCACTGATGATCGCTTTTGAAATATTCGGGACGTGCTGTTTCAGGTAAGAGATCACTTTGAAGTAATGGCTCGGTGTTGCGTAGCCAACCGTGTCGGGAATGTTCACCGTGGTCGCGCCGGCAGCGATCGTCTTCTCCACGACTTCGCAGAGAAAGTCGAGTTCCGTGCGAACGGCATCTTCCGGCGAAAACTCAATATCGTCGCAAAACTCTTTGGCCATCTTTACCGAAGTGATGGCTCGTTCGATAATCTGCGACTTGTCCATCTTGAGTTTGAACTCACGATGAATGGCACTGGTCGCCAGGAACACGTGGATCCGTCGTTTCTCCGCTGCCGCCAGCGCTCCTTTGGCCTTTGCAATGTCATCTTCGCGGCTGCGAGCCAGCGCGCAAATTGTGGTGCGGTCACCGAACTTTGCTGCGATCTGTGATACGGCTTCGAAGTCACCAGGAGAAGCAATCGGGAACCCTGCTTCAATGACATCCACACCCAGTTCGACGAGTGCTCTTGCCACTTCCAGTTTTTCGCGAGTGTTCATGCTGCAGCCCGGAGACTGCTCACCGTCGCGAAGCGTCGTGTCAAAGATCACAATCTGGTCACCAGTCATTGGTCAGGACTCCATGGTCGGAACGAATACAGTCAATCACATCGGGACAACAAAAAACCCTGAGGGATCGCCTCAGGGTTGGTTTGGAAACATATGGGCAAACCTGAGGCGGGCTTCACGAAGGAAGCAGCAGAAGGCTCAGGTTCAGCAGCAAGGATGGCATAGCAGTTTTGGGTCTAGCAGGCTTTCAAACAATCGCCGAAGAATTTCGGCTCCAGCGGGGACAACAGATCCGAGTCCTCGGTTCGGCAACGTAGCCACAGTTCCCTGTCCCGTCAATCACGCGGTCCAGAAAACCTAGGCAAGCGTTCAACTTTCACAAAGCCAACCTCACAAAACAAAAAGGCCGGAATCGCCTGAAAAGGTCATCGCTGACTTTCCAGACGACTCAGGCCTTCAATAAAGGACCATGAGCGATATGGGACTGAACGAGTGAAGCCTCCGTCAGGTTTGGTCGGAGCCGGCGTGTTCCGGAAGAACGCTGCCGGAAGAATCGTCCGCCACTTCCATTCGAAGGACTCGAACCGAATTCGGAGCCTCGATCGATAAGCGAACACGACCTCCGCGAACCTGAGTGACAGTCACGCGGATGTCCCCGGCAATCTGAATCGACTCTCCGATCTTTCGACTTAGAACCAACATGTCCAAACTCCTTTTTGAATGAATGGCCTGCCAGTCGAACCGGACAGCCATTCGTGGGTGGGATTGCGTGTTTGATGCTTTGACCGTTGCCGCTGTTCGCCAAATAACTGCAATTGTCGTGCGAAAATCGGCAAAATTTGCAGAATCGCTACTTCTACGAATCAAAGAGACGGCAGGATCAGCGATTTTCCTGACGAATTGGAAGTTCTCAAAAAGATTTTCCATCTTTGATAGGTTGCGGGCGGGCAAATGTTCAGTCCACGATCTTGCCAGCGCCGGACCAAAACTAACCACACCTGTGCGAATTGCACCACCGACACATCGTCGTGGCACAAACTGCCAAAACGACCGCCGGAGACCGCTGCCACATTGAGCCTCCCAGAGCGGAAATTCTGTAAGTCCTATTCTTAATTGGGTTTACAACGACCGATTGATGCCCGGCACAACGTTTGCATCCCGCGGATGCCATTCGAATATTTCTGCCAGTCTGGGTTCGGCCCCGTTTACGTGCCGTCCGCCAGTTGATGTAGAAGCCTGTTTGGTAACAGCGTAGAAAACTTGAGGAGAAGCCGTGGCTAAGTTACTGACGTTCGACGAAGAGGCCCGCAAGAGCCTGCTGTCCGGCGTTTCAAAGCTGTCAAAGGCGGTTGCCAGCACCCTGGGACCTCGCGGTCGCAATGCGGTTCTGGATAAGGGCTGGGGAGCCCCGAAGGTGACCAAAGACGGTGTGACCGTCGCTGAAGACATCGATCTCGAAGATCCCTATGAAAACGTCGCCGTGCAGCTGGTCAAAGAAGCTGCGTCCAAGACGAACGATGTTGCTGGTGACGGGACAACAACCGCTACCGTTCTGGCCGAAGCCATGTACCGTGCGGGCCTGAAGTTCATCGCCGCTGGTGCGGATGCGATGGCGATGAGCCGAGGTGCCCAGAAGGCTGTTAATGCCGTCATCGAAGCTCTGCAGAAGATGGCCAAGCCAGTTAAGGCGACTGACAAGGAATCGATTGCTCGGGTCGCAACCATCGCGGGTAACAACAATCCGGACATTGGTGAGATTCTGGCGGATGCTCTGCTGAAGGTTGGCAAGGACGGGGTAATCACAGTCGAAGAAGGCCGACACGTCAACACAGAAGTGGATCTGGTTGAAGGGATGCAGTTTGACCGAGGCTACCTGTCTCCTCATTTCATCACTGATGAAGATGAGCAGGAAGTGGTTCTGGAAAACTGCCGTATCCTGATTCACGAAGAGAAGATCTCCAGTGCCAAGCCACTGGTTCCGCTTCTCGAAGCAATCTCCAAGAACAACGTGCCTCTGCTGATCATCGCCGAAGATATCGAAGGCGAAGCTCTGGCGACTCTGGTTGTCAACAAGATGCGTGGTATCGTGAAGGTCGCTGCTGTTAAGGCTCCAGGCTACGGCGATCGACGCAAGGCCATGATGGAAGACATTGCCGTGCTGACCGCCGGCAAAGCGTTCTTCAAGGATCTTGGAATTAAGCTGGAGAACATTCAGCTGTCTGACCTGGGCAAGGCCAAGCGTGTTCGCATCGACGCTAACAATACTGTGATCGTCGAAGGTGCGGGCAAGAAGTCTGACATCGCGGGCCGTGCAGAACAGATTCGTCGCGAAATTGAAGCAACGGACAGCGATTACGATCGCGAGAAGCTTCAGGAACGTCTGGCGAAGCTCGCTGGTGGTGTTGCTCAGATCAGCGTTGGTGCAGCCACCGAAACTGAAATGAAGGAACGCAAGGACCTGATCGACGACGCTCTCGCAGCAACTCGTGCAGCGATTGAAGAAGGCATCGTCCCAGGTGGCGGCGTGGCTCTGCTGCGTTGCGCTTCGGCTCTGGATGAGCTGAACCTGAAGGGCGACGAAGAATACGGCGTCGAACTGGTACGCGGCGTCCTCGAAATGCCGCTGCGAATGATCGCTTCCAACGCTGGTCTCGACGGTGCTGTTGTCGCTAACCGCGTGAAGAAGGAAAAGAAGGCCAGCTATGGCTACGACGCTCTGAACGACAAGTATGGCGACATGCTTCAGTTCGGTGTGATCGATCCGACTAAAGTGGTCCGCACTGCACTGCAGAACGCGACCAGCGTGGCGTCACTTCTGATGACGACGGACTGCATCATCGTGAATGAGCCCAAGAAGCCGGAGAAGG
>CAZIGZ010000185.1:5701-11283 GCA_964538835.1 uncultured Chitinophaga sp.
GACGGCGGCATGGGTGGCATGGACCCGATGGGCGGCATGGGTGGTATGGGAGGCATGGGCGGCATGATGTAAGCCGTCGGTGCGATGTTCGTGACGTTTCCGAAAACTTTTGATTCATCAACATACTGGGCAGTTGCTCAGACTTTCATGGAGTTTGGTTGCTATGAAGATCAATCCTCTTGATGACCGCGTTGTCGTTCGTCCAAACGAAGCTGAAGAAACCACTGCTGGCGGAATCGTGCTGCCAGATGCTGCCAAGGAAAAGCAGCAGCGTGGTACCGTGATCGCTGTTGGTCCAGGCCGACTGCTGGACAGCGGTGAGCGATCACCAGTCAGTGTGAAGGTTGGAGATCAGGTTCTGTTCGGCAAGTACGGTGGAACCGAGATCGAGATCGACGGCGAAGATGTCAAGATTCTGCGAGAGAGCGATATTCTCGCGAAGCTGGTCTGATGCTGTTTTGGTTCTGAGCACGCTTGAGCAGTCGGCATCGGCTGGCTGCTCGCCTGCATCCCAGGTTTAACTCTCATTCATCACAGCGTCTGATCGCTGAAGGAGCCTTTGAAGTGGCAAAGCAACGTTTGATGACCGTGCCCGCATCAAGCTGCAGCGCGGTGTGGAAACGCTGGCCAGTGCTGTGGCCGTCACGATGGGTCCGACCGGACGCAACGTGATCATTGATAAGAGCTTTGGAAACCCGGTCGTCACAAAGGACGGTGTGACGGTTTCCAAGGAAGTCGAGCTGGAAGATCCCTATGAGCACATGGGGGCAAAGCTGGTGAACGAAGTTGCCAGCAAGACCAGCGACACCGCCGGTGACGGCACGACGACCGCAACCGTGCTGGCTCGCGCCATCTACAACGAAGGTCTGCGAAGCATTTCTCTCGGTGCCAACCCGACGGTTGTCCGAAAGGGAATCGAGCAGGCTGTTGAAGCAGCTCTGAAGAGCATCGAGAAGCTGGCTCGGCCAGTGGAATCGAAGCAGCAGATTGCTCAGGTCGGTGCAATCTCCGCCAACAACGACAAGGCCATCGGCGACATGATCGCTGACGCAATGGAACGTGTTGGACGCGACGGTGTGATCACTGTCGAAGAAGGCAAGGGCAGCACAACCACTCTGGAATTCGCAGAAGGCATGCAGTTCGATAAGGGTTACATCAGCCCTTATTTCGTGACTCAGGCCGAAGACATGAAGTGCGTTCTGGAAGACTGTCTGATCCTGTTGTTCGAAAAGAAAATCTCCAGCCTGCGTGAGTTCGTTCCGCTTCTGGAAAAGGCTGCTCGAACCGGCAAGCCACTGCTCGTGATCGCAGAAGACGTCGATGGCGAAGCTTTGACAGCCCTGGTTGTCAACAAGCTGCGTGGCGTTCTGAAGATCTGTGCGGTGAAGGCACCTGGTTTCGGCGATCGCCGCAAGGCAATGCTGGGCGATATGGCTGTTCTGACCGGCGGCACTCTGATCTCTGAAGATCTGGGCATCAAGCTGGAGAACGTCGAAGTCGGTCACCTCGGCAGTGCTCGTCGAGTCGAAGTGTCCAAGGATGACTGCACGATTATCGAAGGTGCGGGCAAGGCCGACGCGATCAAGACTCGCGTTCAGCAGATCCGTGACCATATCGAAAAGACCGACAGCGACTACGATCGTGAGAAGTTCCAGGAACGTCTGGCCAAGCTGACCGGTGGCGTCGCTGTGATTTCCGTCGGTGCATCGACCGAAGCGGAAATGAAGCAGACCAAGGCCCGCATGGAAGACGCTCTGCACGCAACTCGCGCTGCTGTGGAAGAAGGTATTCTCCCAGGCGGTGGTGTTGCTCTTCTGCGAGCGATTGACGCGGTCAACAAGCTGAAGCTCAGCGGCGACGAAGCGATCGGAGTGGGCATTGTTGCTCGTGCTCTGGAAGCTCCGGCTCGCACAATCGCTTCCAACTGCGGCAAGGATGGGGCGGTGATCGTTGATGAAGTCCGTCAGCTGGAAGGCGGAATGGGCTACGACGCATCAAAGGACACCTACACCGACATGTTCAAGGCAGGCATTCTTGATCCGGCAAAGGTCGTTCGCAACGCCCTCAGCAACGCCGCATCCATTGCCGGTCTGATGCTGACGACACAGGTCCTTGTGACCAAGTCGGAAGATGCAGATGGCGACAAGAAGCCGGCATCTGAAGGCGTGATTCGCTGATCACAGCGGGAGTAATTGTCCCGAGCGCTGGTTCGGGGTTTGAGTCAGCGGGACATCGTGATGGTGTCCCGCTTTCTTTATGTGGCTTCAACGGTGTGAGACGATGACAGCTCAGCGTGACTACTACGAAGTTCTCGGCGTGTCCCGCACCGCGACGTCAGAAGAGCTGAAAAAGGCCTACAAGAAGCTGGCCCTGAAGTATCATCCGGACCGCAATCAGGATGATCCGGAAGCCGTCAATAAGTTCAAGGAAGCCTCCGAGGCATTTGAAGTTCTGAACGATCCAGACAAGCGTGCGCGGTACGATCGCTTTGGCCATCAGGGCGTCAAAGGCGCAGGCGGTGGTGGTGCCGGGTTCCAGGATATCAACGATATCTTCGGTGCGTTCGGGGACCTTTTCGAGGGCTTTGGCTTCCAGTTCGGCGGCAGTGGCGGTGGTGGACGAGGTGGTCGCCGCTCCAGTGCAACGCGCGGTGAGTCGCTTCAGACGAAGATCCGCATCGAGCTACCGGAGGCCTTCACAGGCTGCCGTCGTGAGCTTCGAATTACTCGACATGAATCCTGTGAAACCTGTCAGGGGTCCGGCTGCAAACCCGGCTCTTCACCGGTGAAGTGCACCACTTGTGGCGGTCATGGACAGGTCATTCAGTCGCAGGGGTTCTTTCGCTTTCAAACGACATGCCCGGCCTGTCGTGGCCGAGGCACGGTGGTGAAGGATTCGTGCTCGGACTGCAACGGTCAGGGGCGGACGATGAAGGAAGTCGTTCGCGAGGTACAGATTCCGCCAGGGATTGACACGGGCATGCAGCTTGTTCTTCGCGGAGAAGGTGAAGCGGGACTCAACGGCGGCCAGCGAGGTGACTTGTACGTGGACGTGGAGGTTCGCAAGCACTCGCTGTTTCAGCGCGAGGGACAGGACCTGATGTATCGCCTGCCGCTGACGTTCGCTCAGGCAGCTCTCGGCGCGGAAATAGAAATCCCGACGCTGAAGGGACCTGAGATGCTGAAGATCAAACCGGGAACGCAGCCTGGGGAAATCAATCGACTGCGAGGATTTGGGATGCCAGACCCTCGCGGTGGAAATTCCAGGCCCGGTGACCTCCTGGTGGAAATCCAGGTCGAAGTTCCAAAGAAGCTGTCCTCCGAGCAGGAAGACCTTCTGAGGAAGCTCGCGGATCTGGATCACAAGACCGTGATGCCCCATCGAAAGTCATTTTTCGAGCAGGTCAAGGCGTTCTTTTCCGGGGAAACAAAAGAAGAAGACACTTAGTCGCTCGGCCTGCAGAGGGGCGAGTCCCCGAAGTTCTGACCGATGATCTGTTACAGACAGAATTGAGGATTCGATGAGTTCGACTAATCCCAACGAAGCACAGCCTGGCAGCGAGTCGTCAAAGACTGGTTCTGCGGCGGATGTCGCTGCCGATGCTTTCGTGAATGCTGTAGCACAGGATGCTGCTGCTCCCATCGCCGGTGCGGCAGAACTGCAGGCGAAGATTGATGACCTGCAGGGGAAGCTGATGAGATCCTATGCGGATCTTGAGAACTATCGGCGCCGCGTTCAGCGAGAACAGGATGATGCTCGCAAGTTTGAATCGCTGCGACTTGTTCGAGATCTCCTTCCTGGCCTCGACGGCCTGAACCGTGCCATTGCCAGCGCGGAGCAGACCGGAGATAAGCAGGCGCTTCTGGATGGGATTCGTATGGTGGCCAATCAGTTTCGCGACATTCTGCGAACTCATGCTGCCGAGCCGATTGATGCACTCGGAAAGCCGTTCGATCCCAATCTGCATGAAGCGTTGACGCAGATTCCGTCAGCCGATCACGAACCGATGACGGTCCTGCAGGTTGTCGAAATGGGATATCGCATGCACGATCGAGTCGTTCGCCCGGCCCGCGTGATTGTTTCATCTGCTCCTGCAGGCTGAGAATTGCTGCAGTTGCTGCGGCAGCGGCCGCTTTTGTTCTGACATTTTCACCCAGCCATCCGTTTTGGTTCGACGAGCGAGTTTACTCATGCCAACTTACGAATACCGTTGTGAAGCGTGCAGTCACAAGTGGGATGAATTCCAGCCGATCACCGCCAAGCCGACTCGGAAATGCCCAAAGTGCAAAAAGATGAAAGCCGAACGCATCATCAGCGCGGGTGGCGGCATCATCTTCAAGGGTTCCGGTTTCTATCAGACCGATTACCGCAGCGATTCGTACAAGAAGGGCGCTGAAGCCGCCAAAGCGAGCGAAGGTTCGTCGTCCAGCTCCGGCAAGTCCGAATTAAAGGGCTCGTCAAAAGACTAAGGTCAAACAAACCTTAAGTCCCTCTCGTCCCTTCAGGTCCTTTTTGTCCCTTGCCCGAATCGCTGGACCGCGGACTATGCTGTCCAGCGTCGATCACTGCGTCCCAGGTGATCGTGAACCGCGTGCAGGAGTGGATCGATGGTCCACTCCTGAATCTGATGTGGCGGGCTCCAGTCAAACCAGCGATACCCGTCGTGTTCGGTCACGACAATCTTGACCGGACGAATCAGCCGCCCCAAAAAGATCAGCAGCTTCTTTTCGATCAGCCCTTTGCCGCCGTAACGCTTCTGATTCACCAGATAGCGATTTTCGAATTGAAAATACGGGTCAACTTCGATGTCCCCGGCTCCGATGCCGGTTTCCTCTTCCAGCTCTCTCAGGGCGCACTGCATTTCTGATTCGCCCTCGTCGACGTGCCCTTTCGGCAGATCCCAGCGTCGGGGATGCTTCATCAGAAGAAACGAATCGATTGGCTGTCCTCGCAGAATCAGAAAACCGCAGGAAACAGGCTGCTGCACTTTACCCTACTCCATCAAGTCCCTGGCATCCGATTCTATGCCACCGACGCCACTCCGGCTTCGTTTCGTCGCGGGAATGTTAACAACCGGGGAAAATTCTGCCACATTCGTGCGGACATGTTCATCTCAGAATGCCGCCAGCCGCTCCCGCGCGTGGAATTCCTCGGCAGATTTCATTAAGACCCCGCTTTCGCAGAAGATCTCGTGTCCGAAACCTGAGAGTCCTACGGGCAACATGAGATCGGAACCACCAGAAAGCGTCCGCAATGTCTGAGAAAACTCCGCTCCATGTACTGGCCCTCCACGCTCACCCCGACGACATTGAATTTCAGTGCGCGGGAACTTTGATGCGGCTCAAGGCTCTTGGCTGCCGCATTTCTGTGGCAACGATGACCCCGGGAGACTGCGGAAGTGCAGAACATACGGCCGAAGAAATCGCCGCCATTCGCCGCAACGAAGCCCGCGAGGCGGCAGAAATCCTCAGTGCAGAATACACGTGCCTGGAATTTCGAGACCTGTCGATTGTCTTCGATAATGATGCCCGACGCCGAGTCACGGAATTTGTTCGTCGCACAGCTCCGGACATCATCCTGAC
>CAZIGZ010000186.1:0-11146 GCA_964538835.1 uncultured Chitinophaga sp.
CAGGAAAAGGTCTTCGTCTATTTCGATATGGATGAACGAACGGTTCTGAAACTGCGCCGGATGGAGCAGAGTGGTTCGCTGCAGTCAGCGATGGTTGAGCCGGTGCAAATCAGTATTGCTCTCGCGGACAGCGATGAGTTTTCCGTGAAAGGGATCGTTGACTTCCTGGACAATCAGGTCGATCCTGCCACGGGAACTCTGCGAGCTCGTGCAACGGTCGACAATACGTCCGGTCTGCTTTCGCCGGGCTTGTTTGTGCGAGTGCGTTACCCGATCGGCAAAGCCGCAAAGGCTCTGATTGTTCCGGAGGAAGCACTGGCTTCCGACCAGGGTCGGCCGTTTGTTTTTGTCGTCGAAGAAAAGGACGGCAAGCAAATCGCCGTCGCGAAATATGTCGAACCGGGCCCGCTTTTGGGAAGTCGTCGAGTGATCCGATCAGGAATCACCGCTGAAGACAAAGTGATCGTGACAGGTCTTCAACGACTTCGACGTAATGCCGAAATCGCCCCAAAGCCGCAAACTCCGCCCGGACCAGACTCAACACTTCCCCCCGGTCCGGAACCAGCCGGTCCGGAACCAGCCGCTCCGGAAACCAAAGGTACCGGCCCAGCCGTCTCAGCGGCGAAGTGAGTTCTTTTTGGGGCTCGCCAAAACCAGCCGCAGGTGAACCCACCGCAGCCTTATTCGCCGCCGGCCTGTGCTGGTGCGGGCGATGTGACTGTCGCTGCTGGAAACTGACTCTGCAGTTGTCCCGTGGCGGAATCGTAGAGCCGTACGATGCCATCAAAGCCGCCAATGGCGACCTGAGCTTCATCGGGACGGAAGCTGACGGCAAAGACAGGTGTTGTCAGGCCCTGAAGGTCGACGGTCTTCGCAGGATCTTCGACCATGTAGACCCGTGCGGAACCAGCCAGTGCCGTTGATGCTCCGGCCACAAAGAGATTCCCCGACGGAGCAATATCCAGATCCGTCAACCTGCCATTCTGCTTTGAATAGGCGCGAATCAGGTTGAAGTCGTCACCAATCTGACGAGCCTGTTCGCGGAAGATCTTGTAAAGACGAGGTTCACCATCAGCACCGACTGCCAGAACCTGCTCCTTTGTCGGCATCCGCTGGACATCGACCAGTCCTCCCTTCAGCGCGCCGGGAGTGATGCTGGTGATGTTGTCCACGAACTGCCCGTTAGCAACGATGGCAAGCTTCATGGACCGATCACGACTCACACTGATCACATGATCGTTCTGCAGTGAGAACGTCGTGCCCTGAACCCAGTCGGAATGAGCATCCATACGCATGACGACTTCGCCGCTTTCCACCTTCACAACTCGAACACGATTGTCGGCACCTCCGAATGCAACCAGTGTTCCATCATTGTTGAAGCTGACGCCGAAAAGCGTGTCGTGCCCGAGCGTTACAGAATGCAAAAGCTTGCTTTCACTCACACTCCACAGCTGCAGTTCACCGAACAGGGAAGGAGTTCCGCCAACCACGGCAAGGACTTGTCCGTTAGGCGAAAACGCAAGAGATTCAATACGCTGCGACCGCCCAATCAGTCGTCGGACAGGAGCCGAACCATCCAGAGTATGCACCAGAACCTCATGGTATCCCGTGACCGCGAGCAGTTTTCCGTCCGGAGAATAATCGAGCGAAGTGATGACCGGAGGCACCTGATAGACAGGCGGATTCTCCGCTGAAATCGTCCGACCAACAGACTCCGGCGTATCGTCCACGGCCCCCTGAGCAATCCAGGTGCGAAGAGTCTGGACTTGTTCCGGTTTCAGCGGTTCCCCATTCAACGGCATCTGCGGATCATCACCCGTCACATACTGAATGAGCACGCTTTCATCCGGCTTGCCCGCCGCCACCGACGGACCAGCCTCACCGCCCTTGAGCAACTCGCCGACAGAAGTGACCGATAGCTTGCCTTCCAGTTTGCCAGCGAAGTGACACCCGGAACAATTCCGCTGCAAAATCGGCCGCACGCTTCGATAGTAGCTGACTTTGGCCTCTTCCTGAGCTTCACTCGACGACAGCCCGGCGAAGAAACAACACACAACGGAAAGCGATGGCAGCCAGCGTAGAGTCATGTTTCAGCTCACAGTCAAAAACTCAGCAGTTCTGCCCGCGAAGAGCAGATTCAGGTGGGAAGTAAACACCACTGAGAAGGGAAGGTCTGGGCAGGATTCCAAAACAACTTGTTGATCCTAGCCAGCACTTTCCCAAAACGCAAAGGCTCTCCGGCATTCTCTGGCGGTGAGTGACCGCCGCCGATTTCCGCAGATCGAACATCAACCGAACTGAAACCAACGCCAGACTCGTCGACGGTACACCTGCGTCTCGAAAATTGTTATGACTCGGCTGGACGGAACAGACCCTTTTTTGGACCGATCAATGATGGCTCAACTGCGATACGCCCTTCTTTGGTTGCTGGCCCTTTCTGCGACTGCCCACATGGCGTGGGGCTGGGGTGAAGCAGCGCCGAAACTTCAGAATTCCTCACGCCCCAACCTCCTGATCATTCTGGCAGACGACCTCGGGTATTCTGACCTCGGGTGTTACGGAAGCGAAATCGCGACTCCAAATCTTGATCAGCTGGCAACCAACGGGCTTCGGTACACTTCCTTCTACAACACCGCGCGATGCTGGCCGACTCGAGCGTCGCTGCTGACAGGATATTACCCGCAGCAGATCCATCGAGATGCTCTGCCAGGTATTCCTGGTGGTGGTGCCCCAAAGTTTCGTCGGCCAGCATGGGCTCCTTTGCTTCCTCATTTGCTCAATCCCGCAGGCTACCGCTCCTACTACTCGGGTAAATGGCATGTTGATGGTTCACCACAGGCCGGTGGGTTCCATCGCAGTTATGAGTTGCAGGATCAGGGACGGTTCTTTCGCCCCAATCGCCATGCCGAAGACGGTCAACAATTGCCAGCCGTAGAGAATGGCGACAACTACTATTCGACAATCGCCATTGCAGACCATGCCCTCCGCTGTCTGAAAGACCATCAACAGTCTCATCAGAACCAGCCTTTCTTCCAGTACATCGCCTTCACAGCGCCACATTTTCCTTTGCAGGCTCTTCCAGAAGATATCGCGAAGTATCAGAACAGATATCTCGAGGGTTGGGAAAAAGCCCGTGAAACACGCTGGGCAAAACAATTGTCGCTCAGCTTTCCTAATGCCGGACTCAGCGCCGTCGAAAGAACACTTGGACCGCCATATCCGTTTCCGGAACAGGTCAAACAGTACGGCCCAGGCGAAGTCACTGTTCCCATGCTCTGGACGGACCTCTCCGAAGAACAGCAGAAGTTTCAGGCAGCGAAGATGGCCATCCATGCCGCAATGGTGGACCGGATGGACCACGAAATTGGTCGGATCATTAACCAGCTGAAGGAAATGAAGGCGCTGGAAAATACAGTCATCCTGTTCCTTTCGGACAACGGCGCATCGGCCGAAATGATGGTGCGAGATGACGGCCATGACGCCAACGCGCCGATGGGTTCCGCGGAGACTCATCTGTGCCTGGGACCAGGATGGTCCACAGTCAGCAACACACCGTTCCGGCGGCACAAAACCTGGGTTCATGAAGGTGGCATTTCTACACCTTTGATTGTTCACTGGCCGGCGGGAATCAAGGACCGCGGTGAACTGCGAACTGCTCCAGGCCATGTCATTGACATCGTCCCGACGATGCTGCAGGCGGCCGGAGCCGAGCTTCCGCAAAGCGTCAATGGAACCAGCGCCCCGGCTCTGCCTGGCCAAAGCCTTCTGCCAACCTTCCAGTCAGGCAGCGTTGAACCTCGGCCAGCACTCTGGTGGCTCCA
Source organism: uncultured Chitinophaga sp. (assembly GCA_964538835.1). Taxonomy (GTDB): domain Bacteria; phylum Planctomycetota; class Planctomycetia; order Planctomycetales; family Planctomycetaceae; genus SXXK01. Next base: position 3,822 of record CAZIGZ010000186.1, read on the forward strand.
CGAAGGCAATCGCGCGCTTCGCAGTGGCGATTTCAAGATCGTCGCCACCAAAGATGCTCCATGGGAGCTATACGATCTGTCCACCGATCGGTCCGAAGAAAAGAACCTTGCTGGCGTACAGCCGGAGAAACTCAAACAACTGGTTGCCGAGTGGGATCGACTGACGGCGGAGTTCTCTGAGACTGCAAAAGCCAACCCGATTCCCGCCGAATAGTCGGTCAGCACTTCGCCAATGACGGCAGGAGTTAAAACAGAGAACATAGAAAATCCTGTTAAAACCAGAAAGCAGGTCAATCGGCAGGATTCGCCGAAGGAACAGCCTCGCAGCACTCAAGTTTCCAGGCAACCGGTCAGAATTGCCTGCCAACGCTGAAGTGCTGTTGACCTAAATCGCTGAATCCACAGAATCCTGCAAACTCCTCTCAAGTCGCGAAACCCTGTTCTCTCCTCTCTCCTGGGTTCCGAGACGAAATCCCACCTGATCCCTTCCTTTCTCAGCAGGTGTTGTTGTGAGAACAATCTCAACCCTGACCATGGCTGTTGCTCTGTTTTGTGCGCTGGCCGAAGAGGCCAAAGCACAGTACGGAAATCCATGGACCAGAACCCCGTCTTCGATGGGGCTGTATCAGCCTGTCTGGACTTCAAGTCCGTATTTTCAGGATGGTGGCGTCCCAATTCCTTCTGACTCCGGCGCAGCTTCCGGTTCGGGAACGACTCCTCAGCCGTCCAATGCGACTCCGTTCGACAATGGTGGAACCGTCACCACGCCGCCGACGGTCGGCAATGAACTGACGATCCCGATGTATGACCAGGGAACCACCTGGAACGCATTTTCGCCGCCGATGACTCAGGATCCTTTCCTGAACCCCGGCACTGTCGATCCGTATGCACCGTACAACCCATATCAGCCTGGCATTCCTCCGCAGGGGCTCAGCATGTACGGCGCGAACGCTCCGGAGCCTTATCGCTTTGGCTGGACGAACCAGATCGATGTCTCATGGCTGCCCGGCGGAAGCGTCAGCGGCGCGCCTGCCGGAGTCACTGGTGATATGGATATTCTGGGAGTCGACTATGAGCTGGCATACGCGTCTCCATGGTTGGCCGGCTGGATCATGAACTGGACGAACCAGTTTTCCTATCGAAACTGGGGCGGGCCTGATGGAACGCTGCAGCTGCCCAGCGACCTCTTTCGATTTGGTGTCGACTTCGAACTTGAGACACCGGCTTCAGGCCCGTTCAGCCTGAGCTTCGGGATCACTCCCTCGATTAACACAGACTTTGATGGCGACGTCTGGGGTGATGGTTTTCAGCTGGACGGACGCGGCATCTTCCTGATGCAGCTCGACCAGTACTGGACCCTCGGCCTTGGTGCTATGTATTGGGATCGAGTCAATGACCAGGTGATTCCATGGGCTGGTTTGATCTACCGAGATGATTACTGGGAATGGCAGCTCATGTACCCGGAAGCCAAAGTCAGCCTGTTTCTGGGCAACGAGGCTTACTGGTCGAAATGGCTGTATGTGCGAGCCGAGTACCATGTTGAAGCCTATGGCGTGAATCGCACTTTCGCCGGAGTTCCGGCGGACGACCAGGTGGAGATTGCTGATTACCGAGTTCTGCTCGGTTTGAAGATGGACGCCGGAATGTACAGCTGGTTCTTTGAAGGCGGTTATGTGTTTGACCGTCAGGTAGAATTCGCAAGTGCAGTTCCAGGCTACGACCTCGATTCCGGATTCATCGGCCAGATTGGCCTGCGGTACTAGTCCGCCTGCCGTTTTTCCCATGGGTGTCAGATTCCTGCCAGGCTTTTGCCTGGCAGTTTCTGTTTGTAAACCACAGAACCAAGCGAGAACGAGATGTCAGAAACTGTTGCCATCATCCTTGCGGCCGGCAAGAGCACTCGAATGAAGTCCGAGGTGCCCAAAGTCCTGCACCCAGTCTGCGGTCGGCCGATGATTGAGTATGTGCTGGATTCCGCCCGAGATGCCGGAGCGTCACGTCTTGTTGTGATCGTTGGTCATCGCTCCGATCTCGTCCGAGCGGCTTTGACGCATCATGCTGACGTTCAGTTTGCGGAGCAGACAGAACAGAAGGGAACGGGCCACGCGGTCATGATGTGTCAACCGCTTCTGCGAGATCACACAGGGCCGGTACTGATCCTGGCAGGCGATACGCCGTTGATCCAGGGGTCCTCTCTCCGAGCTTTACTCGAGGAACGTGTGTCCCGGAACGCAGCGTGTGTCATTGGAACTGCCGACACCACGAACAACGAAGGCCTCGGGCGAATCGTCCGCGATGCGTCCGGGAACTTTCAGTGCATCGTCGAACAGAAAGATGCAACGCCGGAGCAGCGAACGATTACAGAAATCAACACGGGCTGCTACGCGTTCAGCGGTCCCCTGCTGTTCTCTTCACTGCAGAAGGTGCGACCAAACAACAGCCAGGGCGAATACTATCTGACCGATGGTCCTCGCATTCTGATGGACGAAGGGCACCGTGTCGCGGCCCGATGCAGCATCACTATTGAGGAAGCACTTGGTGTGAATACACGGACGCAGCTTGCGGAAGTTCGAGCAACGGTTCAAAAGCGTCTTCAAACACAGTTGATGCTGGCCGGAGTCACGATTGAAGACCCGGCACAGACAAGCATTGAGTTTGGTGTGGAGATTGGAAAAGACACGGTGATTCGCCCCATGACCGTCATCGATCGCGGCTGTCGAATCGGAGACAACTGCCTCATTGGCCCGCTCGTCCATCTGCCGGAAGGAACAATCGTCGCGTCAGGAACTCGATACACGAACCTGCAGCGGTAAAAGAACAAAGAGCCTGATGGCCGCAGTTCATCAGGCTCTTCTGAGGGATTTTGGTCGAGGATCTCTGCTTAGTAGCGCAGAATCCAGTCAACCGTAATTCGGTCGTCAAGAACGTCGCGACGGTCAGTGAGCGGAGCTTCCCACGCCACACCGATTTCCGTATTGCCGCTTGGCTTGTACTTCACGCCGATGGCAGCTGTAACGATGTCGTTCCCATCGACGCCGGTCGAACCAAGATTGAAGAAGTCCAGACCTTCAACCGGAACCGGGAACGCATTGCCATCAACCAGCCAGTGGTACCAGTTGCATTCGCCGAGCAGATAAAACTTGGAATTGCCAAGCTTGCGGTCGACGTGGTTTGACCAGTACATGACCGTGCTTTCGGCATCCTGGTCAACTGGCAGGCGAACGCCAAGACCGCTCAACAGATGGTAGTCGTCAAGAAATCGAGTACCGCCTGATGTGAACAGATGAAACTCGCCGTCACCATTTCCCTGAAGGGCGCGCGGTGTTCCGAAGGGAGCTTCGTAGGTGGTACCAACGCTCAGCAGGGTTCCGCTGGCGTAGTCCTTGTAGACGTTGACTTTCAAGCCGGCTGCGATATCGGCCCAGCCGTCGTCAATCAGAGGATTGTCGGAGACGATGAAACCGTCCTTCGTCGCGATGATCGACACGTCCTCGTTGATCGCGAATCGCAACTGCATCGCATAGACCTGAGCATTATTTCCGCCCAGCTGCCGAGGAAGCTGATGATTCACAAAGATCAGGCGAGCTTCCGTGAGTGTTCGAGGGTCTTCGAAGAAGACGGGGTTGGTCATCGGGCTGATGAAGTCGTCAAAGCAATGATCGCTCTTGTGCAGCAGGCTTGTCAGCCCGGTCAGGCAGTTGGCTCCGCCGTCGCAGAACAGACTGTCGTAGCAGCCGGCTTCTCCGCATCCGTCGTCGGCACATCCCTCTGGCGTGCATGCAGAGTCCGTTCCACATGCATCTGCGCAGGTGTCACCACAGCCGTCCGTCTGACAGGGGATGCTGCCAAAAAGGTTGAACCCCGCCTGAGCCTGCGCGGAGGCAAGCATCAGAAGGGCAAAGAATCCTAAGCCACGTTTCAACATCCCTGATCTCTCCTGATAGCAGAAACAACATTGCCAATCCCTGGCTTCAAATTCGTCAGGTTAATCCTGTGCATTTCACTGTGCAGATTTAGTGCACAGATGAAAAAATCGCCCGAGGTTCTGGTCAGACAAAACAGTCAAATGGTTCCGTTGTTCACTCAAAGGCATTCTCCAGGCAAACACCCCTCGAGACCCATAAACCGGCAGAAACTGCCGTGTGTGCGGGAAGGCAAACCGGTTACACCAAAAAATGTGCGTACCAAGTGTGCAACAGGGATCCGCAGTGGGCTTCCATGCTGAGGCTCCGCCTCTCGGCGCGTCAAAAAGCAGATTCAGGTGTTTCTGTGGTTCGCGGTTGGACTTCAGTGTTCCACCGCCAGTATGCTGTTCGCCCGAAGTAAGGACGCTGCGAACCGGACCAGAATGAGTGCCCTGCTGATGCAGCAGACTGTGCTGCCCAAACAGGGCCTTTATCGGATATGAAAGACATACTTCCCGAAGCGAAGACCTATGACAGATTCTGCTCCCCGAAGCCGCCCCCCGCGCAAAACTCGTCGTCGAAAAACCTCCGCGAGGTCTTCGTCAGCTCGACCACGGGCCACTCGTAAAGGCGACATCGCTCCGGAACTGACGGAAGCGGCGATCCAGACGCATACGATTGAACAGGCGACGGAATCTGCTCAGGAAAAACAGATCAACGCGGCCATCGACATTCTCAAATCGGTCCCGTCCGAGGATACGGAAACTCGCGCCAAACTTCTGAGGGCCATCTTTGAAGGCACATCCCCCGACGATGCGGCAAGGCTGCGAAAATCCCTGATTCAGGATAGCCCGGCAGACGAAAACAACGATGGCCAGGAAACTGACTCGGTGCTCTCTCCGGACTGGAGAGCGGGACGTTATCCCTACAAGTTTCTGCTGTCTCGAAGGTCGTACGAAAAACAGAAGTACCGGCTACAGGTCGAACTCCTGAAACTCCAGGCATGGGTTCGCCGGACGGGTCAGCGCGTTGTCATTCTCTTCGAAGGACGTGATGCCGCCGGTAAGGGAGGAGCGATCAAGCGATTCATGGAGCACCTGAATCCTCGCGGTGCCCGAGTCGTCGCCCTCGAGAAGCCAACAGAGATGGAACGCGGCCAATGGTACTTCCAGCGCTATGTACAGCACTTGCCGACGCGAGGCGAGATCGTGATGTTCGACCGCTCGTGGTACAACAGAGCCGGTGTCGAAAAGGTGATGGGGTTCTGCACGAAAGACGAATACAACGAGTTCATGCGTCAGGCACCGGAGTTTGAACGGAATCTCTGCCGCAGTGGAATCCACCTGATCAAGTTCTGGTTCTCAGTCAGTCGCGAAGAACAACTCAGACGATTCGGTGAACGCGAACGACATCCTCTGAAGCAATGGAAACTGTCCCCCATCGACACCGCGTCACTCGACAAATGGGACGAATACACACGAGCCAAGGAAGCCATGTTCTTCTACACAGATACCGCGGATGCTCCATGGACGGTTGTGAAATCAGACTGCAAGAAACGAGCACGCCTGAACGCCATGCGTTACGTTCTTCATCGTGTTCCCTATGAAGATCGTGATCTTGAGAAAATCGGTCCCGTCGATCCTCTGCTGGTCGGCCGAGCACAGGTGGTGTTTGAACAGGGTGAGCACAGCATCCAGGCCGGAACATGAGTCACGCTGAATCCGCCGGCCATGGTCATCGCATGTGCCGACCACGGAGTATGTGAAGGGCACGCGTTGTTGCGATCAGCGATGAGGAGTCAGGTTAGGATTGGGGATCAGGGCTTCGCGTTGGTTGTGCACAGCGGACAAGCGGCGGTAGCGGGTTTGGTGTGGCTGTTGATGGCAAACGTGATGCCTCGGGCGGTTGTCATCATTCCTGTGACCAGGACACTCACGGCCGCCAGCTGAATCAATTTCCGGCGGACGTTCATGGTGGCGAGTGACAGACCGGCCCCGGTGACGACCATCACGGGAATCGTCCCAAGACCGAAGGCCAGCATGATCAGGACTCCGTGGGCCACATGGCCGGAGCTGGCAGCAAGGGCCAGAAAACTGTAGACCAGTCCGCAGGGAAGGAAGCCCGTCAGCAATCCTGCCACAAAAGCTCCCGTTGCAGATCCTCCTGAGAAGAACTGAGCGAACACGGAACGAGTCAGACACGGCGCGGAGGCTTTGCGGCGAATGCGAAACGAGATCCATCCCGCAGCGTGAAGTCCCTGAAACATCAGCAGCACGCCGGCGACAATCGCGAAGACTGACTGCAGCCAGACAGTCTGCCCCTGTGCCCGAAGCAGCTTCGCCCCCACCGCGGAAATCAGAACTCCCAGGAAGCAGTACGTGACGATTCGGCCACTGCTCCAGGCAAGCTGCCGAAAGATGGCTGATCGAATTCTCCCGGCTCCCAGACTCATCGTTGCCGCGATCCCACCACACATTCCGATGCAGTGAGCCGAACCGAGGACTCCGCTGATGAAGACGAGCAACAACTGGGAGAACGCTGGCATCATCGAGCAGCAACCTCCACAGCCTGAGGTTCGCTGATTCGCCCCGACATCACTGGTCGGGGGGCCGCTTCCTCAGCCTCCGGTGAACTGCTCATCAGACGCAGCGAGTTCGAGATGACCAGAAGGCTGCTGACGATCATCAGGCCTGCGGCGACGGCAGGATTGAGCCAGCCGGCCGCGGCCATAATCACGCCCGCGAAGTTATACCCAAAGGCCCAGAACAAGTTCTGCCGGATGACTCGCGTCGTTCGAGACGCCAGCTTCATCGCCCACGGAATGCGGCTCAGGTCGTTCGTCAGCAGACAGACCTGCGCGGATTCTCGGGAGACATCCGCTCCACATCCCATGGCAATACCAACGTCGCAAATCGCGAGAGCAGGAGCATCGTTGATGCCGTCGCCGATCATCGCGACCGCTCCCTGATCCTTCTGGATGGCTCGCAGGTGTTCCACTTTGTGTTCGGGGCGAAGATCGCACACGATGTTCAATCGAGATAACCTCGCTTCGTTAGAACTGTCTTGATCAGTCGTCGCGTCCTGGTCTTTTTCGTGCCGGGAGTCATGCTGATGCGAATGGCTGGCATGAGCACATTCCGCACTGCACTGGCAACCGGGTTCATGACAATCGAGCAGATTCCGTCGCAACTGCTCGGCTCGCGCGGAACGGTCGCCGGTCAGAACATGGACCTGCAGACCGTCGTTAATGCACTGGCGGATCGTGGACGGAGCTTCGCTTCGCAGAGTTTCCGTCAGCAGAAACAACACGACCGGCTTTCCGGAAACAGACACCGCGACTATGGAAGCCGCTTCCTGGTCCGCAATCGACAGCGCGTGAGCCAGCCGTAGTCGCAGGCGGGGCGGCAGTTCCTGATCTCC
>CAZIGZ010000187.1:0-11012 GCA_964538835.1 uncultured Chitinophaga sp.
GAGTCCAGCCGATACTGTGTGGAAGGAAAGGCCCCTTCGGGAAGCCGTGCCGCTTTGGAAGAATCAGAATCAATGCCAGTGCAGATGCCCCGGCCAGAATGTGTACGACGGTTCCCCCAGCAAAGTCCAGAACGCCCTTCTGGAACAGCCAGCCGTTGACATTCCATACCCAGTGAGCGACCGGGTCATACACGAGCGTAGCCCAAAGCACCACAAACAGGCACCACGCGCTGAATTTGACTCGTTCAGCAATCGCACCAACGATCAGCGCTGGAGTAATGATGGCGAACATCATCTGGAACATCGCGAACAGCAGCTCCGGAACGCCGGTGGGAGCAGCACCGGTCGTGTCACCGCTCGTTACGATCTTTCCGTAGTAGTTAGGGCTGTCCGCATTGGTATCGCTGAAACCCTTGAACATCACGAGGCTGGAGTCCCAGCCGAGGTAACTCAGGGCGGGCTTGTCTGTTCCGTCTTCATTCTTTCCGCCGTCGACCGAAATCGCCGATGGTACTGCGAAGCAGAAACTATAACCGCAGGCAATCCACTGCACCGTGACGATCGGGACGCAGACCATCACACACATGAACATGTTCAGGACGTTCTTGGCCCGAACCATCCCGCCGTAAAACAATGCCAGCCCCGGCATCATAAAGCAGACCAGAGCTGCACTGACGAGCAGCCATGTGGTCGAACCTGTGTCAATCGTTCCTGCAAGATGCGGAACCACCGGGGCGGCCGCTTCTGTGGCCGGCGCAGAAGTCTCGGCGGGTGCCGCTTCCTGAGCGAAAAGAGAATGGCTGGAAATACCAGCAACAACAAACGCAGCAACCAGCAGTCCGCGCATTGCACGACTGCAAATGGACATGAACATCGCCTGTACTCCGGATCAAAAAAGGGAAGGTTTTAGTCAGCCTGTTGCTCGGACGTCGCCGAGAAAAAAGGACCTTGGAAAGCAGGGCCGCTCCGTGCGTGAAGAAACGTTACCTGCAGATAGTTTGAATCTGTTTTAGGACTTTACTTGGGGCAGAATCATCTGGCCTTCAAACGCCAGCAACGCTCGCGATCATGAAAGACCGCGAGCGCAGAAATCATCAGTTTGCTGGACATGAATGATCAGGCACCGGTCTGCATTACAAAGCCGTGGTATGCCTCGTTTCCGTGCTCGCCCTTGTCAAGGCCTCCAATTTCCTCAGACTCAGACACTCGGATGCCAATCGTGTACTTCAGGATCAACCACGTGGCTGCAGAAACGACCAGCGTGTAGGCACCGACCATGCCGACACCGACCAGCTGTGCAATCAGCTGTTCCGTACCGCCACCGAAGAACAGGCCCGCCTTTGGACCACCAGTAATCGGTGTTGCTGAGAGGTCGGCCACGGAGAAGAGGCCGACGCAGATTGTTCCGAAGACACCGTGAACCAGATGCACAGAGATTGCTCCGACCGGGTCGTCAACTCGCATACGGTCAAAGAACAGCACGGCAAGTACTACGGTCACACCGGAGATGGATCCGATGATCGCGGAGCACAGCGGATTTGTGAAGTAGGCTGGTGCAGTGATCGCCACAAGACCTGCAAGACAGCCGTTCAATGTCATTCCGATATCAGGCTTGCCCAGAATGATCCAGGATGCAGCCGTTGCAGTCATCGTCGCAAAAGCGGCCGCCAGGTTAGTGTTGACTGCAGACAGAGCAGCACCAGCACCACCGTCAGCAGCAATCGCCATTGTGCTGCCAGGATTAAATCCGAACCAGCCGAACCACAGCACAAGGCAGCCGATGAATGCGGCCGTCATGTTGTGCCCCGGGATACCGTTGATCTTGCCATCCTTCGTGAACTTGCCAATTCGTGGGCCAAGGATGATCGCTCCAGTCAGTGCTGCCCAGCCACCGACAGAATGGACGACCGTGGAACCTGCGAAGTCCCAGAAATTCCACTTCGCTGCCAGATAACCAAAGCCCCAGATCCAGTGACCAGTCACCGGATAGATGGCCACGGCCATCACGAAGGAGAAGATAATGAACGCGACGTACTTGATTCGTTCAGCAACCGCACCGGAAACGATGGTTGCTGCGGTACCTGCGAAGACCAGCTGGAAAAAGAACTTGCACCAGAGTGGAACCGTTGTCCAAGCGATTGAACCATAGACGCCTTCGTAACCCTTGGTGGCCTGAGCAGGGCTGTTGTCAGCCCCCTGGACCATCCAGGTGCCGGACTTGCCGATAAACTCGCCATCTCCAGCTCCAAACATCAGGTCCCAGCCGATCAGCCAGAAACCGATGGAGCACACTGCGAAAACGACAAAGTTCTTCGACAGAATGTTGACGCAGTTCTTCGCTCGGCAGAATCCCGATTCAACGGCACCGAAACCAAGATTCATGAAGAACACAAGCATTCCACAAATCATGATCCAGACGGTGTCTATACCGACAGACAGCTTTGTCATCACTTCATCCGCCGTTGCCGGGGCTGGAGCTGGAGTTGCCGCTGCCTCTGGTGCCGGAGTCTCCGCGGCTGGCGTTGCGGCTTCCGTCGCAGGTGTTGCTTCCTGCACCGCCGCACTCAGGCTTGGCATGCCAAGGCTCATCGTTCCCATCACGAGCACGAGCGAAAATGCTCGAAGACTCAAACCTAATTTTCCCAACATCGCCCTAATCTCCTCGCAGTTATTGCCGATTTGAATGCTCTTTCAGACCGAACGCCCCTCGCGGAGGCGGATCTTTGGTTCGGTGTGGAAATATCGGGCAGTCCGGCTGATTCAAAGCGGGAACATTTGGTCGACGACCACAGCGGCATCCGTGTCGCTGCCAATTCATCGAAAATGCTCCAATCCTGCACTCAATCTCAGCTCGTCGTGCCAACGAATTCAACGAGTGCTCGGAAATGCAAACAACGTGCCTGTTTCTGCAACACACCATTGGATTCATGTCGCAAGTCGTTATTCACAATCACTTTATGTTTTTATGGAAGCCGTCCGAATGACAGTGAACATAGGACCTTTTTGAGGACGTGCCTGTTGGTCGGGCAATCATGTCGATAGACAGCGCAGCATGTGGGCTTGTTCTGGTTTGACGGCGGAGCAGCGTTTGCAATCCACCGGGTTGCAGGCAGCCAATCAGGCCCGGTTTCGCGAGTCATCCGGTTTGTACCGATCAGAGAGTGCGGGAACTTTCGAATGTCTCTGACGCATTCAGGCAGGGTGATTCAAATCAAGGCATTCCGCCGATTCTGAGGGAAAACACTGTGTTTACTGCCCTCTGTCTTGATTGGCCATCGGCGTTTTTGGTTTTCACCGCTTTGCGCCGGAAGTCATTGTGGCGTCGGGGCAGGGGCGCTGGTGATCATGTGGCTCAGGCTGCTCTGCACATGATTCGACGCGTTTCCGTTGATCCTTCGCGTCGATGTGTCGCGCAGATTTCCAGAAGGACATCGTCGAGTGATTTCGCGAATTGCCAAAACGGTTGTCGTGAGTGCCGTCTCCTGCGGTTTGGGATCATTCCTTTCGGGCGCGGCGTTGCATGCTCAGGATGCTGCGGTCGAGTCCAGTGCGCCATCGACGTCATCCGTTTTTCAGTTTCCCCCCACGACGGCGAGTGAAATCGTCGAGGCGGCCCAGATCACGAGAAAGCTTGATCGCCCCGGGGATTCAAGATCCTTTCTCCGCCAACTGATTGAAAAGGCCGGTTCTTCGGAACTTTCAGATCTCCGGCTGAACCATGGCCTGTCGATCTTTATCGACTTCAATACCGATCCTCGCCTGCAGCCCGAGGCTCGCGAACTGCTGAAAGTCATGCAGGATGCCCTGCCACAGCGTTCCGCGGAAGAGCTTGCGGCATTCGTCCAGCAGCTGGCGAAGAATGATTCCGCCGGAAAGAAGGCCGAGATTGAACTGCTGACGGCTGGGGAATCATCGGTGCCAGCGCTGCTTGCTGCGGATCCTTCGTCACCTGCCGGGGTTGCTGCTCAGCAATTGCTGGAGTTGTACGCTCGCGATTTTCGTTTCGAGCTCCTTCGTCAACTGGCAACTTCGGACGCAGCGACGCAGGTCCGAATCCTTCGCCTTCTGGAGGGGACCAGTGACCCGACACTGGCGATTCGGCTGCTGCGGTATCAGCATGGCGGCAATGACAAATCGGTTCAGAGTGCGGCCGGCAAGGCGATTCAGACGCTCTCAAAGGGACGTCTCTTTGCTGACAACCCGGAACAGGCGCTTGTGATCCTGCTGGAGGCGGCTGAGTCGCTTCTTCGTCAGAACGGTGGGCAGTCCATTCTTGTTTCAACGACGGATCCCACAGCGGATCCAGTCCGCCCGGAACTGATTGTGCAGGCCGAGGCTCTTATCGATGATGCTCTGGTCATTTCCACGGACGATGCTCGCGCTTCCCGTTTGAAGATTGTGACACAACTCGCTTCCACGAATGCTCGTTTGTCCGCCGAACCAACCGTGGCCGCCGCATTGTCAGAGGGCGAGCTTCTCGAACTTCTTAAGCTGGCCCTGCGGCTGGAAGTTCCCGTGGCATCCATCGAATGTCTGCGAGCACTGTCACGTTTGAATTCCGCGAGTGTTGATTCGGCAACCGCTGGTCGAGTGCTGTATCAGTCGCTGGAAAGCCCTGACGCGCGCGTCCGAGGACTGGCGGCGATTCTTGTCCGTCGTGGCTGGTCGGTCACACGAAAGTTCGCGGTCCAGAGAACCCTGACCGCCGCTGCGAATTCCCCTGTGAAACCGGAGGCGGTTGTTGTCAGTCCGGACGCAGAGCGTCAACTTCTGATCGGACACCTTCTTCAGGATGCCGGGTACGCCGTTCGAGTTGCTGAGACTGGTCCGGATGGATTCGATATGGCAGCCTCACAGTTGAACTGTGATCTGTTTGTGCTGGATATCACAACGACGACATGGACTGTGGATTCCACGATGGCCAATTTGCGGGCCGATATTCGGACTCACAATACTCCGGTCGTCGTATTCGGTGAGCTGCTGGCACAGCAGCGAGCCACTGCGCTGGATGATCGATACGGGCGAGTCTGGTTTGTGGCAGAACCTCTGGGACAACGGACTCTCGCGGCACAATTGCAGTCGATGAATCTGCCGGCACCGGTCATGTCGGCAGAGGATCGCCAGTATCTTCAGGAGCGTTCTCGCTAACGGCTTCTCCAGAAGGCAGCCTCTTCCAGATTCATCTCCTGAATTTTTGTCGCGATGTCTTCTCGAAACCGCCTGGCATCTACCGGGTAACCCTGAGTGGGCTTGAGTCCCGGAATCTGGTCGCCCCACCAGCGGTTGAACTGAGTCATGAAGGCTTCACGAAGATACTTGGCAACCATTGATGCCAGTGCGACGGGCATCAGTTCCTCAGCACGCGTACGAAAGCAGAATTCCATATCGCCCATGCGATACCGTGAGCGATCTCGCGACTCTTCCAGACGAAACACAAACTGGTCGTCAAAATGATCAGCGATCAGTTCGTCATAGCGATTGCGGCCGCCGTGCTTGTCACAGACAACGAAACACGGGACCTTGTCCAGTTCATCCCGAAGCCCTCGAACCAGCGTCAGTGTCTGACTTGAAAGCACGCTGCCCTTCGAATCCGTCTTCGCCACGCGTCGATTGAATTCTCCCGGAAAGATAATGCCGCTTCGAATGCCGCGCAGCTGAATCCCCTGCTCTTCCAGTGCCTTCTTCAGAAGCTCAGTCCATTCCTGGACATGATCAGCGCTGGAGTCGACCGGAAGAGTCAGTCCTGGCTGCGGATTCCACGGCTCAGCCAGATAGTGTGCCAGAAACTGAGCACCAGCAAGGCTGGCACCGAGGTCATCCAGCGTCTCAGCCCTGACGTTCAGTAATCGAAGGAATGCCAGCACCGGAACTTCCAGATCTTCCAGTGTGTCGCCTGATGAATAGACGGCTTTCGAATCCGAAACGTACAGCTTCCGGCCGTCTCGGACAGGCACGTTCGAAAGTACGTCAGACAGCCGGTCCCAGAGTTCCACTGGCTCTGTTGCTGCATCACATTCCCATGCGGTTGCGGTCACGATCAGTGGCCCGAGGTTCGGACCGTAGCCGGCTTCATCCGTGCCAATGATCAGTCGTCGACTCACTGGGGCACCTGCTTCGCAGGAAGGAAGCGGGACCATGAAATGTCCTGAAGCATCGAATACAGAACAACGTTGACGGCGAGCTTTGCAGCGTCTTCTTCAACATATCCATCACAGGAAAGCGACGCCTGATGTTCCAGTGCACAACTGATGTCATACTTACTGTAAATCACGACGTAACGTCCGTCGATTTCAATGCCTTCCAGCAGCGGCGGTCCCTTTTCCATCCGCACAGTCATTGCCGCATTCTTTTCGCCGGGGACGAGTCGCCGCCGAGTCACTTCTTTGATCTCATGGCCTACCGTGGCGGAAAAGATCTCATGTGTCGCCGGGATTTCTTTAAGCTGCTGATCGGGATACAGCTGACGCACGAGATCCCGGAAACTGCGATCAAACTGAGACGATCCACAGCACGAATCTGCAAACAGCACGCCTCCTCGTTTCAGGTATTCCCGCAGCGATTCCTGCTGCTGGGCGGGAAGCTGAAATCGATAGCGACCATGCATGTAGACGATCGGAAAACGACTGAGTTCTTCGAGCGTCGGCGGGATCGCTTCAACTCGTGTGGATGCTGCAACTCCGACCGTTTCATTTAGTGACGTCAGCAGATTTCGCAGTGCACGAGGTGCTGTGTCCCAGCCGCCCGTGTGTCGAAGTTTGGCAATCTGCAGAAGCCCTCTTTCAATATGTTCTTCTGATTGCTGCTTTCGAGCCGTGGCATCGCTCAGTTTTTCCGGGGGTTCGCGACCAGTGGCATAGGCAATGACGTTGACTCCGATGCGCGTTGCTCGCAACACTCGCTGGCTGAGATCCTGATTGCGTCCAGGAGGTTCATGCTTCATCCACTTTTGCCACAGACATCCAATGTCGTCGGGCGAATACATGATCGACGTTCGGCAGCCAAAGTCGACGCCCCAAAGATTGATGCCTTCAGCGTTCAGAAGATACTCGCTGCGGAATACCGGATGATCAGCCTGCAGTTTTTGAAGAGACGCGTCACCCTGAGGGAACATTCGCTTGACGACGTCACGAAACCCCTGATCAAAGCCCTGCCCGTCACAGTTCGCCATTGCGAAGATGAAGCCGCCGGCATCAACGTAACTTCGCAGCCAGGAAATCTGCTGATCCGTGAACACCGGAGCATCGCGACCGGAAAGAAACAAAACCGGGGCCTGATTGAGTTCTTCAACGGCAGTTTCCGGCTTGAGTCGCGACATCGTCACCACCTGACTTGTGAGCCGAGGCGGCCAGCGCGGAAGCGTGTCGATCAGTTCGACGAGATTTGTGACGTCATAGGGATGTCGGTTCCATTCACCGGCATCTCGAGATTCACCGTTGGGGGAGTTGTAATCGAGTTTGTTGACGACGACGCGCGACAAGCCTTTGGAAAGAAACATCAAGGCCATGGATGTGTTCAGCACCGGATCACGGTCACTGGAGGCCGGGGATAGCCATTCGCCGCCCGGCTGCTGATTTTCCACCAAAATCTGTGCGCCCAGTCGATACCAGTCGTAACGGCCAAAGAATCGCATCCCGCTTAGACGCCCTGCTCGTTCAAGGCCATACAGGTAATAAAAGTAATAGTCTCCATGGCCTGGATTTGAGACGACCGAGAAATTCTCGGCCATCCATCGACGCCCATTTTCCATGGCTGGATTCGGGGGCGGAACAAGACAACAGTCCGGGCGACCTTCTGCATCGACATCGCGATCGTCCTGCAGCATGCGAGATGTGATCGCGATGGTGGAAAGCCCTGCCACCGTCATACTTCCCCGCGTTTTGCGATCAGAACTGTTGTAACCCCAGCCACCATTCGGAAGCTGATCAGCAAGCCAGCGGTCCTGAGTTCGTTCCCATGTTTCACGGGAGATCTTCGCGCCGGCCATGGCGGCATCACGCAATGCAAGCACGGCATACTGTCCGTTACTGGCATCTCCACCGAATCCCGTTCCACCTGGATTGATCTGATAGCCCCAGTATCCAGCGGAGGGACCATTCTGCTCCTGCGATTCTTCGATGAGTCTTGCATACAGCTGAATGCGAGCAAGATCGCGATCCAGCTGATCTGCGGCACACAGGGCCATGACGGCGAGCGACGTTTCGTAAATCCCGGCTTGCCCCTTGATGCCTTCCACCGGCAGAGAGCGCAGGTACTCAAGCCCTTGCTGAACTTCAGGTGAATCCACAGGTATGTCACAGTTGATCTGTGCCATCACGGCCAGCGAAGTGACGCCGACCTTGAAGCTGAGGAGATTGCCGCTGCCTTCCCATGATCCGTCCGGGTTCTGTGTGGATCGCAGATAGGCACAGCCGTTCTCCATGGACCGTTTGACGGCATCGCGCAGAGTCAGGTCGTCCCAGACTCGCTGCTGTGCACTCGCAGAATCACAGAAGGCTGTCAGGAACAGCGACACAGCCACAATTGCGATCCGTGTGCCCAGCGCTGAAAACGCTGGTGGTGTGTTTTGCAATGGCTGTGGTTTCGATGGATTCAGATCGCGTGCCAGGTCGAGCTTCATTGCTGATTCCTGCGTGAGGTTTCCTGACGAAGGCGTCGAACAATTTCCGCAATGATCGGAACCGCTCGCGACACCTCGTCCTCGGTATTCTGACAACCCAGCGAAAAACGAACAGACGACTTGCTGATCTCCGGGTCAAGCCCCATCGCCAGCAACGCGGGTGCCGGTTCTGCAGAGCCGCTGGCACATGTACTGCCAAGAGAACATGCGATGCCTGAAAGGTGCAGATTCACCAGCATCGCTTCCCCGGAAACGCCGGGAAAAGCCATGCTGACCGTGTTCGGCAGCCTCTCGGCTTCTCGTCCATGCACAACGACCGGCACACAAGCCGCCGCAAGTTCCGCTTCAAGCCGATCTCGAAGCTCTCGCATACGAAGAGTTCGATCCGCCTGTTCTTTGTTCCACAATTCCAGAGCCTTTGCCATTCCGGCGATAAGCGGAACAGACTCCGTTCCCGCCCGCCGTCCTGATTCCTGATGACCGCCAACCAGGAATGGTGTCAGTTTGACGCCGTTCCGCAGCAAGAGGATCCCGACGCCTCGTGGTCCATGGAACTTGTGCGATGCCGCTGCTAATGCCGTGGCCTTGAGTCTTCGAAAGCTCACCGGGATTTTGCCGACGGCCTGAACTGCATCCAGTAACAATGGCACTCTGGACTGAAGGCAATGATCTGCGAGAGCGTTCGGAGTCTGAATCACTCCTGTTTCGTTATGAGCCAGCAGGAGACATGCGAGTCGGAGTTCCTGCCATGGAAGGTCTCCGAGGGACTCGCTGTCGATTCGCCCAGTGCGATCCACCGCGAGCGTCACCGGCTCGAGTCCGGATAATGCTGCCTGTGCCACTGACTGCTGGACTGCAGGATGTTCGCCCGCTGTGAGTGCAATCTTTCCCCGGCGTCCAAAGGTGAACCCGTGGATGGCCATGTTCAGAGATTCGGTACCCCCGCTGGTGAAAATGACCTCAGACGGATCAGCGTCAAGGATCTCCGCAATCATCTCGCGGCTGTCTTCCAGTACTCGGCGAGCAGCACGACCGAAGCTATGCTGGCTGCCGGGATTGGCAAACGCGCCCGCCCAGCATTCGTTCATCCGTTCAATGACTCGAGCATCCAGCGGAGTTGTCGCGTTGTTATCAAAGTAGATGTCAGCCACCCGGATCACCGACTTCATGAAACGACATCAGCCCGATCCGGAGAAATCGGGCTGATCGTCTGACCTGGAGACAGCAGTTTTCCGTCGAACTATTCCTTGTCCGTTCGGACTCGAACCTGAAGCGCGCCAAGCATCCGGGTAATCTGATCTTCCTTGGCATTGATGTTCAGCACATTTTCCAGAACGATCGCTCGGCGCTCATCACTGGCGTGAATTATCAGCCGGCCCGACCTCAGCAGCATGTATTCGAACAGGTCGTTAATCTCCTTGTCGATCCGAAGGTTGGGGGCTGAGAATCGTTCCAGGTTGCTGAGGAAGCCGTGGTGATGCAGAAGTTCGTTGCCCTTCACTTCCCAGTAATCAAAGCTTCGAGTCACGAGTACGCAAACAAACATGCCAAGCATGATCAGCGTGAAGATCATGTAGAACGATGCATTTGCTGCCGGCTTGATCGCCAGAAGACTCTTCAGGATCGCCGGAGCAAGGTTCTCATACATGGTGAACAGGAACCAAAGCCCTATCACCGCGGCACAGATGGCAAAAAACCATGTCAGTGATGTGGTCCGAGGAAAATCGAATGAGATGACGACCAGATTCACTGCAAATACGAGCAGGAAAATTCTGGCACACCAGTGATGGAATGTGTGCGAAACGATCGGCTTGGTGTCGGCTGGCTTCGTCGTTTCGGCTGAAGGAACTGAGGTTTTCTTGTCTGCCGCAGCAGTTTCGGAATTGCCGGAAGCTTGTTTTTCATCTGCCTGAAAACTCAGGGATGCTGCGAGCAAATTACCATACGGTGCAGTAATTGCGGCCGCCGCTTTCGCGGGAATTGAGATCTCATCTTCCGGGATCCCGCCTTTCATCCACATGAAGATGGAGCAGAAAAGCGAGGTGAGCACCGTCGGGTACATGAAAACGATTTTGGGATACGTAACCAGATAAACGCGATCTGGCTGTTCCGGCACTGCCGCCTCCGGAACAGGAGGAACCGGAGGCGTGGAGACGGGAGGAACTTCCTGATTCATCTTTGGTGACCCTTGCACAGAAAAAACCACGTCGGAACTGCCGTAAGTCTAACGCCGCATCCATTTTGATGCCAGGCAACTCAAGACCTCTTGTCGCCCGGAATCGACTTAAGTTCGTCCCCAAACGAACTTCCCTGGCTCCGGACTAAACTGATTTCCAGAGAATCGCATTTCAGCTGTAGGTGCCAGCCACCTGTGTTGATTCCAGCAATAAAAAAA
>CAZIGZ010000188.1:0-11002 GCA_964538835.1 uncultured Chitinophaga sp.
GTTTTCATTGATGGAATCAACACAGGTGGCTGGCACCTTTTTAAAGGAGATGGGTGGAACGGGCTGCCTTTGGGGGTTTTCAGATCGTTGCGCAGAATCTGCTGATCTCCGGAGAGGGCTCTGTGCGTTCTGGCAGAAAAGTGGACAGCGTTGCTGATTTCGCCGGAATTCAAGGAAGCCGCGGATTGGGGTTCCGAAGGATGGCTGGTTCCTTCACTTCAGGCTGTTGACCCGTTTTGTGGTTCCTGAGACAACGACGACTCCACTCGGTGAAGTATTCCGTTCGTCGTGCGAATGCGCGGGGCGGAGCCCTGTCTGATCTCCTTCCTTTCGATCTCTCGCGGATTGCGATTCCTTTCTTCCGCATTCGCAGGAGCACTAGCCATGAAACGTCGTTCTCTGAAGCTTGCGATTCTGCTGGCTGGCGGTTTGAGCCTGAGCGCAACGGGATGTTCCACATCTCTGTTCACGGCAGAAACATGGAAGTCCATGGACTTCAAGCCGGACGCGATTGAGTTTGGCACGGAGCAGCGTGCGATCAACTCGTTCACTGAAGCGCTGGCAGAAAACAAAGAAGCCGCGTTTCGTCGCACGGTTTCCTCTCGCTTCGAACAACAGGCTCTCCGCTCCAAAGACTCCTTCAAGGACCTCGAAATCCTGAGCCTCCCCAAAGAGAAGCTGGAGGTTGTCGAAAGCAAAGAAGCGGATGAGAACAAGATCGAAGCCGTTGCCAAACTCAAAGACGGAACAACAAAGTATCAGTTCGTGATCGTTCGTGATGCTGAAAAGAAGCGATGGGTGATCGATGATGTTCTGCTCCGACAGCAGCGCCGGGGAACTCGTGCAACGAAGTCTTCTGTGGAAGTCATGGATCTCCTGATCACGATCCGCGAATTCGTCGACACCTGGCAGTCCGGAAATCGCTCTTCTGTTCTTCAGGTCGTCTCCACTGACCTCCGTGAGCCCCTTGAAACGCTGCCGGAACCATGGATGCAGCAGATCATGACTCGCGTCTCGGCCGAGTATGAAGACGGGATGGCACGCCGACCGGAGGCTCAGATGAATGAGTCTGATGCCGTGGTCAAGCTGCCATCCAGGAACGGCTTTCTGCTCCTGAAGGTCGTTCAGCAGGATGACAAATGGATGGTCTCTGACATCGAAGTCCGGCAGCGCAAGGTCGAACATCATCCGGGCTCGATTCTGCGACAGGCACGAGCACTCAATGCGATCACGGCGTTTCTGGATGCTTACTCGGAAAAGGATGTTGCCAGACTGGAGTCTCTCACAGAGCCAACCTTCTACGAGGGTGCTCTGAAGGTCGGCGACTTGTCGATGATTCACTTGCCGGCCGCCAGCTACGCTCCGGAAGACTTCGAGATTCAGTCGTTCGCGGGACAGCTGACCGTCACCATTCCGGAGCGAACGGATGTCGTCCGAATGGATCTGACGACTCCGGAAGCGGCGGAAGAAAAGCGAGAGAATCGAATCAAGGGCGAGACCGTGGAATCTCGGTTCATCGTCGCAGATGTCACAATCTACAACCGTCAGACCCAGCAGCAGAAGAACCTGAAGTCCGCCTTCACGGCTCCTGCACGAGCGATGCTGTTCCTTTCAGCCATTCAAAATCGCGAGCTGCCTGTCCTGCGGCAGATCTCTACTCAACGTCTGACAGAAGCCACCTGGGGCCGCCTGCGCCCTGAACTCTTCCGTCTGATGGAGATCGATGGATTGCCGCAAGGCGAACTCACGATGGAACGAAGCACGGCTCGTGGAGATACCACAGAACTGGAGTTTGTGTCTCCATCAGGCCAGATCTGCAGTGTCATCATGCGTGATGAAAACGGAAGTTTGCTCGTTGACGACGTTCAGTTCCCGGGTCGGACGATGGAGATTGCGTCACTCAAATCGACTCTGATGCTGACTGCTCCGATCACGGAGCTTGCAGGGGCCTGGGGAACCAAAGACTTCGACGGCGTTCGACGTCAATGCTCCACCAACTTTAACAACCTGATCTGGCAGAATGTGACAGAGCTGCCTGGCAATCTGAATCAGCTGCCAGTGACTCTCACTCAACCGGTTCGAAAGGTTAATGAGGCCGGTGAAATCGCCATGGTGGAACTGGGGGATGAACAGTCAGCTCACGTGACGATTCAGCTCGTTCATGAAAACAGTGCCTGGGTGATCGACGAAATCGTTCTGTCGCCGCCGGGTGGCCAGACGGTCGAATTGCGCAAGGAACTACGTCAGGAATTGTCGAAGCAGTTCCTCGCCAGCCCTTCCGGAGAGATTCGCAAAGCCGCCTTTGAAGTGGAAGCCGGTCCTGAAGGCCAGGGAGTCATTCAGGCTGTCGATCGACGTGCGACTCCGGTTGCTCGCGGTGGAAATCTGACGCTTCCTCCGGGAACGCCAGGCGGACGAATGTCTCCGAAACCCGAACGAAATGCACCAAACGGACAAATCGGCAATGCCAGCCGCGACGCGATTGACATGACCGAAGAGGATCCTGGCATGAGTATGAACGACGAATCCTCAGTTCCCCGTGGCGCTGAAGAATCCGGTTTGCTCAAGTACGGCCCGGATTCTCGTTCCGCCGCAGGTGCGACACCATCGGCTTCGCTGAAGCGCACTCCGACCACGGATCCTTCGATCCGCCCGGTACCCATGGTGGAACCGACCATGGATGATGGAGCAATCCACTTCAACGGCGCGCCGAAGCAGGCAAAGAAGAAGCCTGTCGCAGAGACTATTCCAAGCGAGTCTGCTCACGGCAGCGTGACCAATACGCCGGCGTCCCAAAGTGGTGGCATCAATCCTGCCATGAATCCGGTTGAAATCCCGGAATAGGCCTGCGCCTTAGCCGATCCCCAATTCACGCTCGATGCGGTCAAGCCGTGTGCGCACGGAGTCGACTGCGTTCTGAAGAATCTCCACCTGCCGCTTCATCTGGTCGAACTGGGTGTTCAGAGCAAACAGCATTGATTCATCAGAACGAGATGCAGCCAGAGGTGCACTGTTGCCCGTTGACACAACGACCGGAGCGGACGATGCTGTGCTGGCTGACGATTGGACAACAGCAGGCTCATCGTCTGAAAAGTTCCCGGCCGCCATCTTCATGTTTTCTTTGGGAAGATAGAACGTGTGGTCGACTTCGACACCACGCCGTTCCAGCGGTCCGTTGCTCTGCACAAAGCCTTTCTCAGCAAGTCCCTGCAGGTCCGACTTCAGTTGTTCCTGGCTTTCGATTCGCACCATCCGGCTGGCTCGGGTTCGGAGTTCTCCCGGCTGCTGACGGCCTCGCAGCAGCAGTTCGCAGATGATGGCATGCTGCGACTCAGAAAAATCGAACTTGTGCCGCATGTAATGTCGGTATCGTGCAGAACGACCGCCGTCAGTGAACACTTCGCCGACCAGCCCCAACTGTCGAAGCTGCTCCAGCGCATCGGCCACTTCAGCTTCCGAATACTCAGTAACCGGATCCCGATTACTCTTTTGATTACAACCCGTCATCGCACCTTTGACGGTCATTGGATACTGATCCGGAGTGGTGAACCCTTTCTCCATCAGTGTCCCGAGTACTCGACGCTGCAGCCGAGTCAGCTGCCGAATTGTGTTTTTCTCTTCGTCCGACATTGTGTCCATCCACTGAGCCAAGCGTACCTTCCAGGAGGAAACGAAGTGGACACGAAACTCGTTCGAGACTCAAGCGAGCCGCAATGACCAGCGCCGGTCTTCCAAAGTGTCTGAATTCGCTCCCGCCAGACCCTTGAATCGTAATGGTTCGCTGACGATGCTCCCCACAGACCACCGTGCTGGAGAATGCTCCACATGACAGACGCATTGGTCCCGGAACAGACCGTCACCCGGCAACTTACAGATTTGCACATGAAAGTTTCCTGAGATCCGAGCCATGGATGTTCGTGGCCCTGAAAAACCAGCTCACCGTCCCGCACTTCAAACCGCCACGCTTTGGCTTGTGCTGGCTGTGACAGGTCATCCGCTTCTATTTGCACAGGGTGCCAATCAACAAGCATCGTCCGCCTTCCCCGAATCAACTTCGAACAACCCGGCAACGGGAGATGGTTTCGAACAGAATTCCGCAGCAGACTCGAACACGGGTGATGGGAAGCTCGCGGAAATCCAGCTGGCCCATCGGGCGTGGATCAGGGAGTTTTCAGCCATCCGAATCCAGTGGAAAGAGTGGCACAAGGCGACGCTCTGGCTCCAGGATCGATCGGTGCACCTCAAGATGCGTCTTGAAGATTCGCCCATGTTCTCCACTGGAGAATTGTGCTGGAAGCGGAACGCGGGCACGACACTGCTGGAGACCGTCTATAACGCAGGCCGCTCTTCGAATCGCATCCTGCTCGGGCGCGATGGTTCGATGCTCTGGCTTGCGTCATCTCCATTGGATGGTTCCAGTCTGCGATGGGACTCCGTCCAGCAACTCCCGTACATCCTGGATCAGCCAATTCGAATCTCCAGAGGTACGGTTGGACTGAGAGGATTCTGGGACTTTGCCCTTGGCAGTTTTACGCTTCGAGTTACCGGTGCGGAATTCGGAGGCCTCGAACTGGTGGACGGCCATGAGTGCGTGGTCGTTCGAAGGACATCTCCTGATTCAACCAGCACCGAAGAATCATTCTGGCTCGACCGGAAGCTTGGCTATCTCCCGCGCCGCTACCTTCGAATTCGTCACAGCTCGCGGACGACTCGCGTGGAGGACTGGACGGCGGACGAATTTCGTGAGCTGCGACCTGGCTTCTTTCTTCCGTGGCATGGATCAGTCCGACTCAATCGCGAACCGTGGCCGGGTTACGAATGGCAGTTCACCGAAGCTGACCTGAAACCAGTCTTTCCGGCATCACAGTTTGCGGTGCCCATCGAGTTCGAAAACGCTGTGGCAGACAATGCCATGAATGTTCCCGGGCCACCGCCACCAGAAGCTGTTGTCACTCAAAGCCTTTCTCACAACACTGTGACTGGAATCACTCTCTGCGTGCTGTTCATTGTTGTCCTTCGAGTGTTTCGGAAGAATCTGTTCCGCCGAAGTGCCTGACCTGAAGCCAGCCAATTGCCCGCGACAGCCATCGGTCCGCCTCATCTCTCAGTCGGGAAGATGCCCGCAAACAATGTCGCTGAATGCCGCTTGCTGTCGTTCAAATGTCGATCTTCTTCATCCAGACCTCGTGCTCTGATTGACGTTCAAACCCCAGAGACTCATACAGTCGCACTGCCGCCAGATTCGACTGATCAGCGGTCACCGTTATCCCAACAGACCTGTTGCCTTCCAGAGAATGTGCCGCCACGCTTTCTATAAGGCGGCTGGCGATTCGCTGTTGTCGAAACTGTGGTGCGACACCTACGTACTTGATCGCAATGCGTAAGACGGCGTTTCTCGATGGTGATGCTTCAATCACACAAATCCCGACGGGATGTAAGTCTCTTCGCCAGAGCAGAATCTGCGATCCTTCGCTCCGCCACTGAGCCAGCTTCTCTGAGGCCGATGGTCGCGGGAGCTTTGGAAGATCCGATGATGTCGACAGAACATCCCCCAGCAATCGCATTACCTCGCTCTGCAGATTGACGTCGCAGAGCTGATCCATGGTCAACAATTCACGGACCGCGTTGGCTGGCAGGAGGGAATCCAGAGGGCGTTCTTCCCGCGAATAAGTCCGATGCCATTCGCCGATTTGCGCCAGACAGGAGAAGCCACTCCACGACAGAGGCCTCCGCACACTGCAGCGAAAGCTCTCCGGTTCACCCTGTGAGGCCGAAATTAGGATGCGCATCCACGGACATTTCTCACGACAGGCAATCTGTGTCGCGAGATTCAACAACTGCTCGATGCCGTCTGCGACTTCTTCAGGAAGCAACCGTCCAAAGACGACTGGATTTGTCAGGGCAAGAACACCCTGTGGTTCAATGCCGTACCCAATGGCCACGAGACCTGGGTCCGCCGAGCATTTTCGCACAATCAGACCAGGAAAGTCGTCATTTTCGGACGCCTCACCAGTGTTGACGATGGGCTTTAGAAGATGACTGATTTGCAGTTGGAGCCTGCTGGTCTCGAAGAGCTCCCATGAATCACGTCTTTCCTTCTGCGAGATTCCTGGCACGTCATTCACGGGGCGATCAGCTTCCAAGTTCTTTTCGGAGAGCTTCCAGTTCGGCCTCAACATCGGACGCACGAGATTTCGGTGCCGCGAAACTTCCGGCCGCCGAAACAGTGGCTGCAGAGAACGCCGCCGATGTTCCTGTGATTTCCTCCAGTTTCCTCAAGGCCTCGGAAAATCGTGCTTCCAGAGCTTTCTGAATTCGCAGCATCTGCTGACTGGCAGAGTGGGCCGCTTCCAGTTCCGGCCGAAGTCCGGCGATCAGGTCTTCAACTTCCACTTTGCGTCGCAATGATTCGCGAGCAGCATCTTCATCACCATCGGTCAGAGCAGTCTTCGCGGCATATTTCCATTCCGCGACCTGAGTTTCATACTCGGCGATCTCTTTTGTCAGTCGATCAAAGTTCCGAGTCGATGTGGTGACATTTCGATGACAGGCAGACAGGCCTTCTCTCATCTCTTCGATAATCTCATGCAGCGTCTGCTGAGGATTCGTGGCCGAGTTCAGGATCTCGGAAAGGCTGCAGGTAATGATGTCGGTGAGTCGGCTGAAGTGTGGCATACCAGTTACTCGTCTATTTGTGATACCGGAGACATTCGTCGGAAGGATCTCGCAGGAATTGGCGGGGAAAATCAGGGGAACGGGCTTGGGAACGAGACAACTTACTCTTCGGATGACTCGGCCTGGAAAATCTCATCACTGAAACCTCGACACGTCAACAGATGCCGGAGCTTCTCTTTGGCGAGACGCAGGCGACTCTTGGCCGTCGGAAGCGTGGTCGCCATCGCATCAGCAACCTCCGATAGTGTCAGTGATTCATAATGATGCAGGATGAACGTTTGTCGCTGTTCGTCGGGAAGCTCTGTCAGCATCCCCTGAACGGCGGCGGCCACTTCCTTCTGCACGGATTGCTCATGAGCAGAGATCTGGTCTTCCGGAAGCTGCTGTAAAAGATCCGTCTCTTCGTCCTCACCGGCCGTCCGAACAACACGCACCGATTTCAACAACACATCATGCACCGCACGGCGAGAATGATCGATCAGCAGATTGCGGGCAATGCGAAACAGAAAGCCCTTGAACAGACCTCGAGGAAGATAATCCCAGCTGTTGCGATACAGTCGAAGCAGCGTTTCCTGAACAAGATCTTCGGACAGAAACTCGTCGCGCGTGTTTCGCATGAAGAATCCGAACAGCGGCCGTTGCCAGCACTGAACAATCTCCGCGAAGGCGTGCGAGTCACCTTCCTGAAGACGCATCATCCGCTGATCGTCTTCGGAATACTCGACCGGAGCAGTAATGGCTGTCCGACTGGACATGGACCTCAGGGATTCCTGAAACGAGTTAATGAACGTAGTGGAAGTCGCCAGGCTTCCCATCAACATTCTCATCAACGCCATCAAGGCGGGAACGTGGCACCACGGAACTCTGGCGAGTTCCACTACAGCAGACGACCAATCTCTGTGCAGAATAACAGCCGTTGCGCGCGCAAGCGAGGGTGTTCCATTCTCAGATCGTCGTCCGCCTTAATTCTGAGCCTCTTGCCAAAAAACCTCCCCACCCACGCGAAGCGAAGGGAGGGGTCGAGCGAGCGACAGTAAGCTCGGGGGCGGGCCAAGTGCAATGCAGGCCAAGGAATGCCGCATCGCGTCTTTCCGAGCCAAATGTTCAGGGAAACTGCCACTTTCTGTCGATCGCAGGAATTTCTGAAGATCACGTGTCAGAATTCTCCCGGCGTCGTGTTCTGTCACTGACGTTCGTTTTCAAACCGGGAGTGAATGCTTGAGTGACATTCCGGAAACTCGTGACAGTCTCTTGCTGCGTGCTGCAGATCCTGCAGACCACGATGCCTGGGAACAGTTTGCGAGCATCTACGGACCGGTGGCCTACTGTGTAGCTCGACGAGCGGGATTGCAGGACGCAGATGCCCACGATGTGGCTCAGCAGGTCCTGATTTCCGTATCTCGGAAGTTATCAGGCTGGCAGCGTCGCGACGATGGCGTTCGATTTCGTCACTGGCTGTTTCGCATCGCGCGAAACACGACGATCAACATGCTGACTCGCCGACCTCACGATCAGGCAACCGGCGGCGACATCGATCCTCATTACGCGTCAACGCATCGTGATGAGGAAATGACGTCGGCCATTGAACTGGAATATCGCCGACAGATGTTTCGACAGGCGGCCGAACAGGTGCGAGCTTCCTCTGAAGACTCCACATGGCAAGCCTTCGCTCTCACGATGATCGACGGTGTGTCGATCTCGGAAGCCGCATCACAGCTCGGATGTTCCGAAGCCGTAGTCTACGCCGCTCGAAGCCGCATCATGCGTCGACTACGAGACACCGTGAAGAAACTGGAAGATGACTGATGACCATGAAACACGACCTGCCATGAAACGAACATCCCTTTCCTGCAATCCGGTTCTGCTGGAGCGTTATCTTGCCGAAGTTCTGACTGCGGCAGAAGACGCTGCCGTCGTGGAACATCTCAGCGCATGCTCGGAATGTCGTGAATGCCTGAAGGCGCTGGCCGCAGAACCGTCGACATGGGACGAAGCCGTCAGCTTTCTGCCGGACCAGCCCTACGATTCCGCGCGGCTGCGATCGTCGTTCACGGGTGACCGACTTTCGGAGTCGACATCGAAGGGGCGCCTGAAACAGGACGGCATGGAAGTTGATGCAGACGTCGACGCAGAAGAAGATTCCGAACTTGTCGATCATCGCGGAACGTCCATTGAAATCTCCGAGGTGCTTCGACAGCTGGACCCAACGGACGATCCATCCATGCTGGGACGTCTTGGCGGTTATGAAGTCTCGGGTGTTGTGGGTTCCGGCGGAATGGGAGTTGTCCTGAAGGGTTTCGATCGTTCGCTGGATCGAACGGTGGCGATCAAAGTTCTGGCCCCGCGTCTGGCCAGCAGCGGGGCCGCTCGTCGCCGCTTTGCAAGAGAAGCGCGAGCCGCAGCGACGGTGCTTCATCCGAACGTGATCGTGATTCACGGAGTCTCCAACGACGGAACTCTGCCCTTTCTTGTCATGCCATATCTGCGAGGCGAATCGCTGCAGAGGCGCCTGAATCGACTGGGTCCTCTGGCGACCGAAGAAGTCGTTCGCATTGCTCAGCAGATCGCCGCAGGCCTGTCCGCCGCGCATGGTCAGGGGCTGGTGCATCGGGACATCAAGCCCGCCAATATTCTTCTGGAGGATGGTGTTGATCGAGTGACCATCACGGACTTCGGCCTGGCTCGCGCAGTCGACGATGCCAGCATGACTCGCAGCGGAGTCATCGCGGGAACGCCGCAGTACATGTCCCCGGAACAGGCTCGAGGCGACAACGTGGATGCTCGCAGCGATCTGTTCAGCCTCGGCAGCGTGATGTACGCCATGTGCACCGGTCATCCGCCATTTCGAGCTGAATCGAGCTATGGCATTCTTCGCAAGATCACCGACACCGAACCACGATCCATTCGCGATCTTCAGCCACAGGTTCCCGAATGGCTGGAACGAATCATCTCACGACTGCTTTCCAAGAACCCGGAGGAACGCTTTGGTACGGCAGCACAGGTCGCAGATCTTCTTCAACACTGTGTTGCACATCTCGAACAGCCAGGAAAACTGCCTCTGCCAGGCGAATTGCTGAGTGAACGACCTCGCATCCGTCGCAAAACGGCGATCGTCGCGGTGAGCCTTCTGACATCCATCGCCATCGGCTTTGGCGTTTGGAATATGCTCTCACAGGCACCCATCTCGACAGCCATCGAACCATCATCGATCGAGACCAACCTCCCAAGCTGGCGGGACATCGACGACTTGTCCGACGCGATTGATCAGGAATTAGACAAACTCGAACGCGAAGGCGTTTGGGATGTCGAGAGCAGTCCAGGACTGCCTTATTGACGGCACACTATTGATGACCTTCGATTTCATTTCACGATGAGACTATCAGGAATTGACCATGATCAAGTTCACCATGCTGAAACCACTGTTCGCTAAGTCACTGGCTTCCGTTTTATTGCTTTGGTTCGCCACAGATAACCGCTTTCTTGCAGCACAGGAAGGGCCAGAACCGGTTGCAGACGAAAACGTCGCGACCAGTCCCGAGTACCCTTCCAGTCTCGAAGAACTCAAGGGACAGATTTTTCGACTTCAGACAGAGATCGCCGTTCTGCGACAGCAACTTGGGCCTGATCATCCGAAGATGAAACAGGCAGAAACTCGTCTGCAGGTGTTTGAGCAACTTTATGACGAACATCAGAGGCGCGCTGCCGCTCAGGCGAAAGCGATGGAAACAGAGCATTCACCGATCGTTCTGACACTCAAGTATGTGTCTGCATCGAATGCGGAACGTGTCATCCGTGACTTGTACCCCGTGGAACAGTATTCTCTGGCCGCCGACGAGCGAACAAACACACTGATTCTTCGAGCGAATGATGAGTTTCGAGAGATCGTGGAGACCTTGATTACGCGACTCGAGGAGACGGCGGCGACAAACTACAAGCCAGGCACAGCTGATCTCCTTTTCGTCCCGGAATCAAAGCCCGTCGCCGCAGAATCCGTGGCACAGATGAAACAGCAGGCTTCAGACCTCGATCTGAATGCTCAGAGATTTGCTGCTGATATGAAGAACCATCTTCAATCCGGCAAGGGCACCGCTGATGAGGTTGAAAAACTGAAACAACAACTCCGTGATGCGGTCACTCAGAGCTTCGACGCACGCCAGCAGCTCAAACGAACGGAACTTCAGCTCATGGAAGCAAGGCTCAAGCAACTGCAGTTATCGATTGAACTCAGAGAACAGCTGAGATCAAAGATGATCGATCGACGTGTGGAGGAGCTGCTGAACGTTCCGCAGCAAGCACAGCCTGACGACGCCCCGGCAAAACCGTAACG
>CAZIGZ010000189.1:0-10972 GCA_964538835.1 uncultured Chitinophaga sp.
CGGCACCTACTGTAGGTCCCGCCTGCCGGGCGGGACTTTCGCCGTCAGGCGAACCGTGGTCTTGCACCCACGAAATGCCTAAGCCACATGCACCAAGGGAACAAGCTGGGGCGATGCTCCGTTCCACGGCCACCGGCGTTCTGATGGAAACTCGTCGGGTCGCTGGTTGCGGCGGGGCCGCAAGGTGCCGCTCGGCAAGCGGCACCTACTTGTCTTTGTTTTGATGCTGGGCGAACAGCTGGCGGAACGACTTCTTTGGTGGTTCCGGAAGTTCTCGCTGACGTCCCCATGCATTCAGTGGGTTGTAAATGAGGAAGCGGGGCATCCATCGAAGGGCGGTTCGTGCGATTTTCCCGGCGAGATTCACCATCCAGGGGTGCGACAGGAGCACAGAAGCGAACTTCATCGAGAGTTTCTTGGACGTTCCGATCAGCTGCTTTCCATCCAGCATTTCTCGCATTGCAAACAGCTGATGGTGAAGATCAATCTTGACCGGGCAAACATCCGTGCAGGATCCGCAGAGGCTGCAGGCAAAGGGAAGACTGTTATGTTTTTCTGGAGTCTGAAGTGGTGTCAGGATGGAACCAATCGGTCCTGGTACGGTGGATTCATAACTGTGCCCACCGCTGCGGCGATAGACCGGGCACGTATTCATGCAGGCACCGCAGCGAATGCAGTTCAGGCTCCGACGAAACTCGGACTTCAGAATATTGCTGCGCCCGTTATCGACAAGAACGATATGAAGTTCGCCACCATCCTGAGGTCCATGGAAATGTGACGAATAGGTGGTCACGGGCTGACCGGTTGCGGATCGCGCCAGCAGTCTCAGAAAGACGGACAGATCTGCCGCGCGAGGAATCAGCTTTTCAATTCCCATGCAGGCGATGTGGACCTTTGGCATACCGACGCCAAGGTCGGCATTCCCTTCGTTTGTGCAGATCACAATTCCGCCGGTTTCCGCAATGGCGAAATTGACGCCGGTGAGTCCTGCGTCGGCCGTACAGAAACACTCGCGAAGGTGATTTCTTGCCGCTTCCGTCAGGTACTTCGGATCCGACGCACCTTTCTCGGTCCCCAGATGCTCATGAAAACACTCGCCAACTTCTTCCTTTTTGATGTGAATCGCTGGCAGAACGATGTGGCTGGGAGGTTCCTGTCGAAGCTGAACGATGCGTTCGCCGAGATCCGTGTCAATGACCTCGATCCCGTGCTCTTCCAGCCATGGATTCAGATGACACTCTTCCGTCAGCATGGACTTGCTCTTCACAAGCCTTCGGACCTGGTGTTTCTGCAGAATCGAAAGCACAATCTCGTTGTGTTCATGAGCATCAGCGGCCCAATGCACGATGGCGCCGTTCCTGATGGCATTAGCTTCGAATTGTTCGAGATAATCCGCCAGGCATGACTGAGTATGCTGCTTGATCGCAGAAGCGGTTTCCCGAAGCAGTTCCCACTCCGGAACCGACGAGGCCATGCGGTCTCGTTTCTCGCGGACGAACCAGAGAGCCTTGTCGTGCCACTGAGCACGCTCGCGATTGCCTGTGAATTCTGCAGCCAGAGCTGGATGTGCCATCGTTCAACTCACGTTCAACACTGTGTTCGAAAGAACAGCGACTGATCCAAGACCAGAACCAGAAAGGACGGTCATGCCTTCATGGCTTCGGCCAGGATCTCTGCAAAATGCATGACCCGGATCCCGATTCGCTTCCGGCGAATGATGCCTTCCAGATGCATCAGGCAGGACATGTCACCGGCCGTCAGAACTTCGGTGCCGGCCCTGACGTGATCATTGACTCGATCCTCACCCATCATGCACGACACCGCTTCTTCGGCAACAGCGAAAGTTCCGCCGAAGCCGCAGCATTCGTCTTTCCGGGAGAGTTCGGAGAACCGGATTCCGCTGAGCCCCCCGAGCAGATTCTGAATCAGACTTTCACGCGGCGTCATCACCTCGGAGGACGGTCCCAGACGCAGTTCGCGCAACCCATGGCAGCTCTGGTGAAGTCCGACCTGATGTGCAAACCGACCTTTTGGCGGGTCGACTTTCAGGACATTCACAAGAAACTCGCTCAGCTCCAGTGTCCCGTTTCGTACTCGCGGAGCATCCGGGTCCTGTGGCGACACCAGATGATCGTAGTGGTTGCGAACCATCGAGACACAGCTGCCCGACGGCGAAACAACGTAGTCGTAGGGAGCAAACGTGCGAATAAAGTTCTCGGCCAGCGGCTTTGCTTCGGTCATGCAGCCACTGTTTGCCATCGGCTGACCGCAGCAGGTCTGAGCCTCCGGGAACTCAGGCTGAATTCCCAGAGACTCGAGGAGACGAACCGTCGCCATCCCGACATTCGGGTAGAACTGATCGATGTAGCAGGGAACGAACAGAGCAACTTTCATGAGTGCACTGGTACTTCAATGTTCTGTTAACGGAATGGTCCGAGAATCTGCTGGATCCCATCCATGAGCGGGTTACCGTTGCCCGGATTCTTTATGGACTCCAACGTACGAAAGGTCTCCATGTACGATTTCCTCCAGAGCTCCAGCTGATCGGGGGTCAGAATCTTCGCGACGACTTCAATATGAGCCGGGTCGGCCGCCTTAACCGGTTCACCACCGTCGTCGACCTGCATGACATAACCACCACCGCCCATACCAGATCCCATGAACATGTATTCCATGTTCCGGTCCGTAAAGAAAGGAGCGTATTCTTTTTCCAGCCATGCTCCCATTTCCGTCCGCTGTTTAGCATTCAGGTGCAGTTCGGTATCCAAGATCTGAACAAATGCCTGAATACGAGCCTTCTGTGTTCGTTCAACGCGCTCCTTGTCAAAGGCATCCAGTGTCTTGAACTGTTCTTCGGTAAGCGTGTCTTTCACAGTCTCGAGCCATACAGACTGGTTCCACGGAAAACTCTCCGGCTGTTCACCGCCCATGAATGGCAGACCTACGGCGAAATCCACTGCCATGGCAGGAGCCGCGATGGCGACACCTTCGACCATTTCCGCTGCTTCAGCGGCTTCAGCTTTCGGTTCATCCTCCGGCATTGGCTCTTCAGTTTTTTCTTCTTCTTTTGGGGCGTCTTCTGGTGGAGCATCCTCAGTTGCCTTTGGCGGAGTTTCCGTATTGCCGTCCGTATCACCTTCAGCAACCGGCTCAGCGGCTTCTTCGGCCATCAACGGCTCTCCGGCCACAACGTTCACGCCCATCATGACGTTGCCGTCCTGGAACATCGCCTGCATCTCTTCCATGTGCTGCTTCTGATCATCCAGGGCTTTCACGATGCTGCCTTTGGAGGCCATTCGCAGTTTGCGCACCTGAGCATCGTCGAGCTTACAGACGTCAATCATCTCCTGAATCCGCACCGCCATACGCGTTTCGTACGTCTTCTTCATCTGGTCGAGCGAGCGTTTCATCGCCTGCTCCATCATCTTCTGCTGCGGATTGTCGTTCTCTTCTTCCTGAGGTTCCGTGCTGGTGGCTTTCTCCTGCCCGAGAGCCACGCCGGAAATGGAAACGGCACAAAGCGCAAGGGCCAGCAGCGCCCGACGGACGAGGTTTTCAGAAGTTTTCATGAGACGATTCCTGGGGTGCAGAGGAATTCCTTCAGAACAGAATCTATGTCAGCGTCCACAGAACGTAAAGACGCACCACGTCGGAACTTTCGGGTCTCTTCGTTTCCCGCTACAACAAGAATTGAGGAGCTGCAGGCCCTTTCGACTTTCGAGCTTCCAGGGAAGACCCATGTACAGATGCAGCACCGATCCTTCAGGGCGCGGCGTGAAGTGTGAAAGGTTGCCGAGGCCGAGTGAAACATAGGGATATTCCCTGATTTTTCCGGTAAAAGATTCAGCCTGTAACGGTCATGCCAAATTCTGCACGTCGGAACAGATGAACTGAGTGCTGATTGTGTCAGTCCGATGTGAGTTCCGGCAGGTTTACGCCGATCTCTGCGCAAGATGATTTCCCCGGGCCGGTTCTCAGGAGCCTGCGCGATTTGAGTCGACATGAGGTTCGACCAGGAAGATTCCCAGAGAGACTCTTGCTATCTCCCACGGAGCAGCGCAGAGTCACGGAGGACGATGCTGTGAAGCTGCCAAAGCTCATCACCACCTGCGCCGCGGTATTGCTTTCGGTTCATGGCGTGCTGGCCCAGGAGTCCGCTTCCGGTATTGCCACACTTGCTCCGGCGGACGCGGGCTTTGCGGCTGTCGAAGCGGATTCGTCCTTCATTACTCCAGTCGTTGCTCAGTCCAGCGATCCTGCGATTGAAGAACGCATCCAAAAACTGGAAGCGGAGATTGAAGCCCTCAGAAACCGACCTGTTACCGTACCGGCCGATCCGCTCTGGCAGCTCGACCGACGTCTGGAAGCGCAGGATGATGGTTCCGGCGGACTCTTTGGAAACGTGGAAGTCCTTTTTCTGCGACCCCACTTCAGCGGTGCCCCGTCATCCTTTGGACTGGGCCCGACCGTCAGTCGAACGATCGACAGTGATTACACGGCCAACGTCCGCTATGTTCTTGGATACATGAGTGATTCTGGACTTGGTATCCGAGGTCGTTACTGGTCGTTCGATGATCAATACCAGTACGTACCGCCATTCGCACCTGCAGAACTTGGTATTGCCGCAGAGGCCGCTGACCTTGAAGCCGTTCTGAATCAAAAGCTTCGCCACTTCGATCTGGAGATCTTCGGTGGCGTTCGATACGGAAAGCTCGAATACGCAAACCCGTCCGCAACACTGTTTGGCGTAGGCCAGGTGACGTTCGAGGGTTTCGGTCCCACTTTGGGTGTCGGTGCTCGTCGGGATCTTGGAGTACAGGGATTGTCACTGTTCGGCAATCTCAGAGGTTCAATGCTGGTTGGTGATGTTCGAAACGGTTCGCTCCTGCCGTTCATGCCAGCCACGACGTTTGAAGAAGAAGTCATGCTAATTGGCGAAAATCAGCTGGGTGTCTCCTGGAAACATGACCTTGGGCAGCACGTGCAGCTGGAACTGCGAACTGCCTGGGAAACTCAGTACTGGTTTTCCAATACAGTTTCGGATGACGTCTACGGAGTCGGCTCGAATCTTGCCTTGACGGGCCCTTCAATCGCAGTCGAACTGAAGTACTGATCCCGACAAAAGGCGTCTTTCCCCACCGGGTTCACCCTGGTGGAACAGGGTTTCGGCACGACCGCGGAAGCCCGAGAACATCCACCATGTCCGCGATCTTCGAAGCACCTGACCGCAGCGAACTGACTCATCGCGACTACGTTGAGATGACGGTGCACTTTCGCTGCAACCTCAAATGTCAGCACTGCATGATTCTGGATTCCATGCACTGGCTGACGCCGGCGAATGACGCAGACTTCCAGGCGTTGCTCGAGGAGAATCTTCGGGAGCGAAAGTGGAAGGGCCTGATCCTGACCGGCGCGGAGGTCACTCTTCGCCCCGACCTTCCTCGACTGGCAGAACGAGCGCGAAATGCTGGCTTTGAGCATGTGCGGATTCAGACGCACGGGATGCGACTCGACAACGCCGATTACTGTCGAACGCTTGTGGACGCTGGCATCGATGAGTTCTTCATCAGCGTCACGGCGGATACTGCAGAGCGTCACGACATGATCACCGAAGTGCCGGGTTCATTCGTCCGAACCATGAGCGGGATCCAGAATCTGGAGGACCTTCATGGAGTTTCCATTCTGACAAACACCGTGGTGACTCGGCTCAGTTTCGATCGCCTCATCGGCGTCGTAGAACTGCTGCAGCACGTGCGGAACCTGCGCCGGATGGAGTTCTGGTGTTACTGGCCAATGGCGGAAGAAGCGAAGCCGGAACTACTCGTGTCACATCTCGACGCAGCTCCTCATCTCCGACGTGCCGTCAGGATGGCGAAGGTTCTGGGACGGGCTGTGGAAGTGAAGAACTTTCCTCACTGCCTTCTGGGATCTGAATCATCCGCATTGATCAATGATCAGCCGGAACTTCGCATCGATCCGCGGTTCTGGAACGAGTTTTGTCGGAATGGCTTTCATCAGTGCGTGTTCCGCGACCAATGCCAGTCCCGACAATGTCTTGGGCTGAACACCGCCTATACCAGGGTCTACGGCTGGCACGAGAACGAACTCAAGCCCCTCAGTTGAGACGGTCAAAACTCGTATCCAGGCCTGGTGACTCGCCGCAGCCTGAAGCGAGTCACCGGAGTCTTCGACTTTCGGCCGACATGAATCGGAAGTGGGACAAGGTCATCGTCAAGCGAAGAAGAACACAGACTCTGCTGTGGTGCGCAGGATCTTGCGACGATCAGTTTCCGAGAGGAAGTCGAGTCGCTCCTGAACGAGACGAATGGAATCCGTGTACGTGTTCGGTGCTCCCAGCTGATACGGGGAGTCACTGGCCCACATCAGTCGATCCGGTCCGAAGGTCTCGAACAGACGTCGAATCATCGGCGCCAGTTCATCGTGCGGCGGTCGCTTCTTTCCAAGTGCGTAGTATGCGGAAATCTTGACTCGCACTTTGCTGTGTTTGGCCAGCCCGCTCAGCGCGGCCACATCGGCTTCGCGGATTTCGCCCGTCATGCCGACTCGCGCGAAGTGGTCGATCACGACCGGAGTTTGTGGATATTTCGCACACCATTCGCTGACCTGAGGAATGTTCTCCGGGTTGATGAGACAGCACATGGACTGACCTGTTTCTGCACCGGTTTTCCACATCAGCTGCATACCGTCGCCACCCAGCCAGTCCTTGCGGTCTTCACGCGGACCGATGCGAAATCCAGTCACGCCCGTTTGCTTCATCTGTTTCATCAACTGATCGACATGTGGCTTCGTGTCATCAATCTGCCCGACAATTCGGAACCGCTTTGGGTGCTTCTTCCACGTATCGATCAGGTACGAGTTATCAAAGCCGTGATAAGGATGATGCTGGATCAGGACGACTCGCCCGACACCAGCAGGCTCCGCAATGGCCATCAGCTCTTCGTCGGTGAAACTCCGCGGCGCGAGAACATCGACGGTCTGGTTGTTTCGAAGGGGATAGGACTTCAGATCCGTGGTCCAGATGTGTGAATGTGCATCAATCCATGGGTGCTTTTCGTCGTCGTCTGATCCTGCCAATGTCTCGGCCGCGGACAACATCGGGAACGCAGCCAATGAACCTGCAGCAGCAAGGACGGCACGGCGAGAAATTCCTGAGGACGAAGGCATGGTCGATTCCTTGGACTGAGACCACAGGGGGGAACAACGAGGTAGCTCAGATTTCAGCATCCTGCGCCAGGAATATCCATCGAGTTGAACAAATGATCCTGGGAGCTGACACGCTTGGTGGTTTCTCCGCAAGCGGGTTTTGTGATTGATGTGGGCAACGGCTATGATGTTTCCTGCACGAGCCTGCTGTTTCCCGCCTCTTGTGACGAACCTTCCGAGTGTTCTCCCGCTTCTTCATCGACCGCCCGATCTTTGCCTCCGTGATCTCGATTGTGATCACGATGGTCGGTGCTCTCGCGCTGACACAGTTGCCGCTGGCCCAGTATCCGCCGATTGCTCCACCCACGGTTGAAGTCGGCTGCAACTATCCCGGCGCGAGTGCTCAGACGGTGGCGGAAACGGTGGCCGCTCCGATTGAGCAGCAGGTCAACGGCGTGGAAGACATGCTTTACATGAATTCGTCCAGTACGAACGACGGATCGTACGCGCTGACGGTCACGTTCAAGACGGGAGTGGATCTGAACCTGGCTCAGGTGCTTGTTCAGAACCGGGTGAGCCTGGCGCTGCCAACGCTTCCGGAAGTCGTCCGTCGGACCGGCGTCACGACACGAAAACGCTCGCCCGATATTCTGTTGACCGTCAGCATCAATTCTCCGGATGGTCGATACAACCAGCTGTACCTGAGCAACTACGCGAGACTCCATCTGCAGGATGAGCTGAGTCGACTGCCGGGCGTGAGCGAAGTGCGAGTTTTCGGCCAGCGAGATTACAGCATGCGAGTCTGGCTGGATCCGGACAAGCTGGCCGCCCGAGGACTCGCGGTGGCTGACGTTTCCAACTCCATACGGGAACAGAATGCCGAAGTCGCCCTGGGGCAGCTCGGACAATCGCCGGCCATTCCCGGACAGTCGTGGCAGATCCCGCTCACGGTTCGGGGACGCCTCGAATCAATCGACGAGTTCGAGGACATCATCATTCGGAGCTCGACGGACGGGCGAACGATGCGAATCCGGGATGTGGGGCGAGTCGAAGTGGCGGCTCGTGCGGAAGAAACCAACAACCGGTTCAACCAGAAGCCCACAGTCGGGCTTGCCATCTTTCAGCTTCCGGACGCGAATGCTCTGGAGACTGCCGATGCTGTCAAAGAACGCATGAAAGAACTGTCGATCGATTTCCCGGAAGGCATGATGTTTGAAGCCGGGTATGACACGACACCGTTCATCCGCGAATCCATTCGTGAAGTGTTTAAGTCACTGCGAGATGCTGTGATTCTGGTGGCATTGGTCGTCCTGTTTTTTCTTCAGGGCTGGCGTCCCGCCATCATTCCACTGATCGCCGTGCCTGTTGCGATTATCGGGACGTTCGCAGCGATGGCGCTTGCTGGCTTCAGTCTGAACAACCTGACTCTATTTGGTCTGGTTCTGGCCATTGGCATTGTTGTGGATGATGCCATCGTGGTGGTTGAGGCTGTTGAACAGTACATCGAAAGGGGACTCAGTCCTCGTGATGCGGCGTTTCGAGCTATGGATGATGTCACTGGCCCGGTCATTGCGGTCGGGCTTGTGCTGTCCGCCGTGTTTATTCCCTGCGCGTTTGTGACCGGGATCATTGGCGAGTTCTTTCGGCAGTTTGCATTAACGATCGCCATCTCGACGGTCATCTCAACGATCAATTCTCTGACTCTCAGTCCCGCTCTGGCGGCCTTGCTGCTCCGCCCGTCGCATGGACCTCAGGACTGGTTGACTCGACTTCTGAATCTGTTCTTTGGCTGGTTCTTTCGGCTCTTCAACTTTGGCATGAGATGGTCGATTCTGGGCTACACGTCCATCACCGGCCGATTGCTCCGAGTCCCAGCGCTGGTGCTGATTGTGTACGCTGGACTGCTTGGGTTGACCTGGGCGGGCTTTAAGGCACTGCCGACCGGCTTTATCCCATCTCAGGATAAGGGCTATCTGGTCTGCAGTGTTCAGCTTCCGGATGCTGCGGCATCAGAACGAACCCTCAGGACTCTGGAACGCGTCGAGAAGATCACCCTGGAGACCCCTGGTGTTCAGAGCATCAATGCGATTGCGGGGAACTCATTTCAGCTGGGGGCTCGAGCCTCCAACTTTTGTTCGATGTTCATCATTCTGGATCCGTTCGAAGAACGTACGACTCCGGAAACCACCGCGGCGGCCATCCAGGAGAATCTGCTGAAGCAGTACGCTCAGAAGATTCCGGAAGCCACGGTGACCATTAACCCTCCACCAGCGGTTTCCGGCCTCGGACGTGCGGGTGGACTCAAACTGATGGTCGAAGATCGCGGCGACATCGGCCTGAAGGCCCTGCAGGACCAAACCGACAATCTGGCTCGCAAAGCGGGCGAACTTCCTCAGCTTCGCGGCATTCAAAACGTGTTCAACGTGAATGCTCCTCAGCTGTATGTCGACGTCAATCGTGACGCCTGTTTTGCTCTGGGAGTCAACATGGCGGAGGTGTTTGGAACCCTTCAGGGCTACCTCGGGTCTCGGTACATCAACGACTTCAACATGTATGGGCGAACGTGGCAGGTGGTCGTTCAGGCAGACCTTCCGTTTCGAGATCGAATCGAAGACGTTCGAAAGCTGCATGTTCGCAGTCGCGACGGGAAGATGATTCCACTTGGAACGGTGGCCAACGTTCGAAGAATCGGCGGGCCATTGATGGTGACTCGTTACAACATGTATCCCGCCGCGGCGATCACTGCCAACACGTCTCCGGGAATCAGCAGTGGCGAAGGCATTCGTGCCATCGAAGAACTTGCGAAGCGTGAACTCCCCGCGACGATGGCCTATGAATGGACGGAGCTGTCCTATCTGGAACGAACATCGGGCAGCACAGGACTGATGTTGTTTCTGTTCTCCGTGGCCTTTGTCTTTCTTGTACTTGCCGCCCTTTATGAAAGCTGGGCATTGCCGCTGGCTGTCATCATGGTCGTTCCGATGTGCGTGCTGTGTTCAATCGCTGGCGTCGCCATCGCGAAACTCGACATCAACATCTTCACCCAGATTGGCTTTGTGGTGTTGATTGGACTGGCCTGCAAGAACGCGATCTTGATCGTCGAATTCGCCAAGCTTCGCCGCGATGAAGGCGAAGAGATCCATTCGGCCATTTTGCAGGCCTGTCGACTGCGACTTCGTCCGATTCTGATGACGTCCTTCGCATTCATTCTTGGGGTTGTGCCCCTCGTCCTTGCCACCGGGGCCGGAGCAGAAATGCGTCGCGCCCTCGGAACCGCTGTGTTCAGCGGCATGCTGGGAGTGACCGTGTTCGGGATCTTCCTGACCCCGGTCTTTTGCCTGGTCGTGGATCAGGTTTCGCACTGGTCGATTTTCCAGTTTGGAGCAAACTTTCGGGTCCTGCCGGCCCTCGCTCGAATCCTTCGCCTTCCGCGTCGTCCGCCGCAGAAACCGGCGTAAACTGTTATATCAGTGGCACTTGCAGCGACTTCAGAATAATCAGAACAGGCGACAATCTTAGCCTGCTTTCTCCACCCAAGCCATTTATTCAGGCTGACGCACATTACCGCATGTGAACGCTTGCCGCGAGTGCTATAGTTTGGTGGGCAGGCGACGTCCCAATGTCCGGTGACGCCCCAAACTCCTGAATGTCGCGGAGTTTGGGCCAATAAAGGAAAGTCAGATCAAGCGATGAAGATTCAGCAGTTCCTTGAACATTACGGTGTTCGGATCAATCCCTTTAGCCAGGAAGATGCTCAGTCCGACCACATTTTTCAGCAGCATTGTGCGGAGACCATTCATCATCCAGC
>CAZIGZ010000190.1:0-10947 GCA_964538835.1 uncultured Chitinophaga sp.
TGTTCCGGACGGAAGCCGGCAAGCCAGAGGCCCTGGCCAGCGTCAGTTCCTTGCGTCGATCCTGCCGGGTGGCGAATCAGCGGGGTTAGGGCTGCGCAAACATGAGAAGAAAGGCCGTGTTTTCATTGATGGAATCAATACAGGTGGCTGGCACCTGAATGCGGAATGGGGACCGACACAGGGCAGAGTTGATTCCCTTTTTGCTACCCTTCAGCGTTCAGCAGAATCGCGCATGGATTCTCGATTGCTCGTTTCAGGTCGTGAAGAAAACGGGCAGCGGGGGCGCCGTCGATGGCTCGGTGGTCGACGGTGAGGCTCAGGCTGATTTCCTGGCTCATGACAATTCGATCTTCGTCCGTGACGATCGGAGTTTTGCGAATGGCTCCAACTCCAAGGATGGCGATCTCTGGGTAGTTGATGACTGGGGTAAACACGTCGATGCCAAGTGATCCCAGACTTGAAACCGTGAAGCATGCCCCCGTTGATTCCGCGGAGTTGAGGCGGCCGGAACGGGCTCGATCGATCAGCTTCGAAGAAGCGACAGCGAGCTCCAGCAACGACGACCGCCCGACATCCCGAAGAACAGGTACGATCAGGCCCTCCGGAGTATCCACCGCCAGTCCGATATGATGCTCGTTCGCTCCGGCGACGATCAGTTCATCACCGTCCCAGACGGCCCCAAGGTCTGGATGCTTCATCAGACATTCAGAGACAAGCTTGATAAGGATGTCGTGGTACGCTGGAATCATCTCAACGCCGGCCGTCTTGAACTGTTGACGGAGGCTCACAAAGTTGGAAGCATCAGCACGGATTGACAGTGTCACCGGAACAGTTCGATTGCGACTCAGCATCATTCGGTCCGCAATCACTCGCCGCCTAGCAGACAGCGCCTTGCGCCCTCTCGTGGCGTTCTTAACCGTTGCAGATGTCGCCTTCACATCGGCGGCCGCAAGGACATCGCGTTCTCGGACGCGGCCGTTTCGTCCAGTTCCTGAAACGTGTCGCCAATCGATTCCCAGCCGCGACGCAGCCTTTCGTGCTCGCGGAGTTGCGACGCTTGCCTTTTCCACCCGTTGCGCCGCTTTGGTTCTCTGCGACGTGCCTCCTGACAATGCGTGGGGCGTCGAAGGAACGCTGGCGACTCGCACATCCTGTTCGGTGATTCGACCTGAGCGTCCGGAACCCGCGAGTTCTGTCAGCGAAACACCCAACTCTCGCGCGAGCCGACGCACGCTGGGTGACGCAGCCGGAGGTTCTTTGTGAGAAGACTTGTCGGTATCAACAAACGCGGGGGCCTTCGCATCACTGTTCGATGGAGAAGCCTTCCAGTCGGGAGTTTCTCCAGGCTGAACGAGACACCCAATCACCGCGCCGACCTTCAGCACATCGCCAGGCTGAGGTCCATCCGCGGGAATGCGAAGAATACCGCCATCAACGGCTTCAATTTCCTGCAGAGCCTTTTCGCCTTCAAGTTCAAACAGCACATCGCCGGGCCGAACATGATCGCCATCGCGTTTGAGCCAGCCGGCAAACTTGCCTTCCTCCATCGACCAGCCAAGACGCGGGATTGTGATACTGACAGCCATTGATTTCCGCCCGATCAAGCTCATTTGTTCGAAACGATGACATGCCACTCACCGAGTCATACGACTCGTGGCTTCACGAGTCTGGTCATTCGTGACCAGACTCTCCTCAGGGACTTATTCGGCAACGAGATCACGAATTGCCTGTCGAATCTGTTGCTCACTCGGAATCACGGCCGCTTCCAGAGGCGGGCTGTATGGCGTCGGAGCAAACGCACCGTTGACGCGGCGAACAGGAGCATCCAGCAAATCAAAACCTTCGTCCGCGATGCGAGCCGCAACCTCGGCTCCAAGCCCGAACGCAGCAGGAGTCTCTTCGACAATCAGCAATCGGCCCGTCTTTGAAACAGACTCCAGAACCGTCTTCGTATCAAGCGGCGAAACTGTGCGAGGATCGATGAGTTCCACTGAGACGCCGCTAGCCTGAAGTTCGTCCGCCATTTTCTGCACAACCTGAACCATGCGGGCCAGTGCGACAACAGTCACATCGGTTCCTGCTCGAACCACCGCCGCCTTTCCAAACTCAATCTCATAATCCGTCTCTGGCACCGAGCATTTTGATGACAACAGTTCGCGATGTTCAAGAAACATGACAGGGTCATCACACCGCAATGCTCGAAGCAAAAGGCCCTTGGCATCGTACGCATTGGACGGAACTGCGACTCGAAGTCCCGGAACCTGTCCGTAGAGTGAATGATAACTGCCGGAATGGTGAGTCGCAGCAGAGTGCCCAATCCCGATACATCCTCGCAGCAGCACGGGCATCTTCAAACGACCGCTGGACATGTATTGCATCTTGGCAATCTGGTTGATGATCTCACCGACAGAATCAAGAACGAAGTCAGCGAACATGAAATCGATGACG
Source organism: uncultured Chitinophaga sp. (assembly GCA_964538835.1). Classification (GTDB taxonomy): domain Bacteria; phylum Planctomycetota; class Planctomycetia; order Planctomycetales; family Planctomycetaceae; genus SXXK01. The sequence goes on from CAZIGZ010000190.1 coordinate 2,449, forward strand.
GGCCGAGTTCCCGTCATGCCTGCACCACATGCGAGCCCCACAAATCCTCGTTCACAGATCGGCGTGTCGCACAGTCGCTCGGGGCCGTGAATTTCGTACAGGCCCTTTGTCGTCACAAAATTCCCGCCGCGTTTCCCGATGCCTTCGCCCATTACGAAGATCTTCGGGTTGCGAGCCATCTCAAAGGTCAGCGCTTCCAGAGTTGCCTGGCTGTACGTGACGACGCGATCGCCTTTGGGTGGTTCTGTGGCTGTCGCTGTGGCCGCCGTCGACGCCTCGGAATACACATGGTTCGTTGCGGACGCGGCTTCCGGCTGCGGACTTGCCTCAGAGAACTCGCGGGCTTCCTTAACGATGGCGGCGACTTCGGTATCGACCGCTTCAAACCGAGGCTTCAAATCTGGCTGAGCCGTTTGAAGCCGCATGATCGGACATCGCGTCTTCCATTCTTCGACATCTTCACGAGTTCGATACGTGAAGTCGCCCATTCCTTCAGCGTGAGCACGAGTCCGGTACGTCTTGCATTCGATCAGAGTCGGTCCCTGTCCCGCACGAGCCCTCGCGATGGCTTCCCCGGCGACTCGATGAATCTCCAGAACGTCGTTGCCGTCCAGTTCGAACCCAGGGATGCCATACGCTGCACCTCGTCCTCCGACACTGGGATTGCCGCTGGAGTACGCAAACGGCACCTCAGTGGCGAACTGATTGTTCTCGCAGATGAACAGAACAGGCAGTTTCCAGATGCTGGCCATGTTCAGTCCTTCATGAAATGCTCCGTTATTGACCGCGCCGTCTCCGAAGAACGCAACTCCCACGGTGCCATTCTTCAGAATCTTCGAGCTGTAACCGCCACCACAGGCCTGAAGAATGCAGGGAGCGACGATGCCGCTGGTTCCCATCATGCCGATCTCAGGTGAGAACAGATGCATCGAACCGCCACGTCCGCGAGAACATCCCGTGACGCGACCAAAGAGTTCCGCCATCAGTTCACGCGGAGGCATACCTTTGGCCAGCGCGTGCCCGTGGCCACGGTGAGTACTAAAGACGGAGTCTTTCGAAGTCAGATGGTCGCACACCGCCGTTGCGATCGCTTCCTGACCGACGTATGTATGACACGCTCCGTGAATCAGTCCCCTCTGATGGCACCTTGCCAGTTCTTCTTCGGTCTGGCGAATGATCTGCATGGTGCGATAAAGACGCAGAATGACGTCGCTGTTCATGAATGGCGGATTCCGTTTTCGCGTGGAGTGTCCGGACATGAAATTCCGGGAATGCTCGGAGGGATCGGTATCCTGATCGCAACCGGTGCAGCACTCAAGCCTTGAAGCATGCGTTCGCGACGGTTCGCAGGAAAACCCAGTGAAAACACCGTGCTGTGTCCATATTGACAGTTTCTGCCGAAACTCAGGATACTGCACACCTCGGACAGGAAGTCCTTTTGATTGCGAAGGTTGCAACGATGTCAGCTGCGGTTTCAGTGGCTCCGAAAACACGATCTGAGATTTGCCCGGCTTGCGGCACACCGGCCCAGCAGGCTCGTCAGGCATGGAAGTTTGTGAATGCTCGCGGCGAAACCGAATGGCTGCGTTGTCCTTCCTGCCAGTCCTATTTCATGGACGGCGAATACCGCCTCGAAAATGAAATCGCTCATACTCAGCAAATGACCTGGGGCGACACCGAACAGGGTGCTCAGCTGAATCAGTTCAAACAGCGCATGTACCGAGCAATCCTCGATCGCATCAGCTCCCTGGTTCCTCAGAAGGGAGCCCGCCTGCTGGATGTTGGATGTGCCTATGGCGGATTCATGACTGCGGCTCAGGAGTCCGGTTTCGATGTCACAGGATTCGATATCGTGCCGGAAGCTGTCGGCCATGTGAATCGATCCGGCATGAAGGCTCAGTGCTGTGCTCACGTCCGCGAGTTCTCACTGACAGCAGAGCCGTTCGATGTTGTGACCGTCCTCGATGCCAATATCTACTGGCCTGATCAGCCGGCGGAACTTCGCGAAATCTACAACCGTCTGAAACCGGGCGGTCTGCTGGTCATGCGAGTCGTCGACAAATCGTGGCTGGCATCCATCGGTGCGGCACTGCAGCAGGTTTCACCGGCGAAGGGCGAGAAGATTCTGCGACGAGCGGTCAACGATCATCGATTTTCCATGCCCGTTGGCAGCTTCCTGAATCTGCTGCACAAGACTGGCTTCAAAGTGATCAGCGCGAGTCCTAAAGGTGCGGTCCACAGCGATCAGACCAGCCTGGCCGTGAAGCTCAGCTTCGGGCTTGGAATCGCTCTGTGGCACACGCTGGGACTGTTCCTTGCTCCTGGTGCCGTTGTGATTGCAGAGAAAGATGCGGGCTGATTATCGGATTCGCAGGCGTTCGATGACAGAAACGTGAAGAATAAGGCTCGTGGTCGGATCTGCGGTGGAGTCATCACCTCTCCGACTTCGCCACGTGTTCGAACTCCGACCGTTATCCCGGATTCCGTTGCCCCTGAGCCGACTCATGCCCGCGCTGCTTGCCATCACTGTTGGAGATGTCGCTGGAATCGGTCCGGAAGTCGTCATCCGTTCGATCACCGGCAACCAACTTCCTGACGGCTGTGTTCCACTTCTGATTGGACCGCTGAGTTTTTTTCAGAGCGCCGCGGAACTTTGTGGGCTGCCCTGTCGACTGGAACAACTGGATCTGCAGGGCGTTGCGATTCGCGAAGCTGCGAAATCCATGTGGCAGCGAGGCATCTGCCCGGTACTTGATCCAACTTCGACAGCGACAAAAGCGGCGCCGTTGCGAGTCATCTCCGCGGAAAGTGGTGACGGTGCATTTCGCTGTCTCACACACGCCATCCAGTTGACTCGATCCGGAATCACAGACGCGATCGTGACCGCGCCGCTGAACAAGGAATCGCTGCATCTGGCGGGCCACCATTTTCCTGGCCACACAGAAATTCTGGCAGAACAGTGCGGCGTGCCGGAATACGCCATGATGCTTCATCTGCCCGAGTCATCTCTGGCCCCATTGCGCCGAGCTGTGGCAGGAGTAAACGCGATTCCGCGGGACGCTCAGTTCGGAATCAGCATTGCGCATGTCACTCTCCACACTTCGATCAAAAGTGTCCCGCAACTCCTGACGACGGATGCAGTCGCCGAGAAGATTCGGCTGATGGATGGCTTCCTGAAGCAGATCCAATGCCAGCGCCGGTCGATCGCGGTTTGTGCATTGAATCCTCACGGTGGCGAGCATGGTCTGTTCGGTGACGAAGAAGGTCGCATCATCGAGCCGGCAGTTCAGCGTGAGAAGCCGCAGGCGAATGTGCATGGCCCGCTGCCGGTGGATACTCTGATTCGTCGAGCCATCGCAGGAGAATTCGACGGCGTTGTCGCGATGTACCATGATCAGGGACACATTCCCGTCAAACTGATCGGCTTTGATTCGGCGATTAACATCACACTGGGCCTGCCGATCATTCGCACCAGTCCAACTCACGGCACGGCTTTCGACCGTGCATGGAACAGGGCAACTCCCGCCAACCCGAACGGGATGATTGAAGCGATCCGTATGGCGGCCGCCATGTGCTCACAGAACGCCAGACACTAATGGTGGCCGTTTCTGGAATTTCTGCCTGCCGAACCAATCTCAACTTGCTGCGTCAGCGAGAGATCAATGTTGCGAACCCCGGCTGTTTCTAGCCCTCGCTACCGCGTCGGGTTATGAAAACTCTTTAAATCAACAGCCCGCTAAAGGTCTGGCTGGCGAAGGGTCGATCAGTCCCAGAGACGTTTGTCGATGACGGCGAAAGGCGGAGCGACTGCACTGACAGTCTTCCGGCAAAATTCGCCGATCGACGTCAGCGTAAGTACGACACATCCGGGGGGATTGAGTCGGGATGTCTGGGAACGGTAAACAGGATCAGCTGCGACTTGGCTTCATGGAGACCATGGAAGTCGACGGGCGCGGTCACATCGGTGGACTGCTCATTACAAACCAGAATGGGCGTCCGCTGGAGTTTCAGTGCACGACTCCGGTCAAGCCGAACCGTACTCAGGAAATCCTGTTCGGCGAAACACTTCGGCCATGGCTTCTGGGCGAACTGATCGGGAGTACGTTACTGGATCGAGTCGCGATCAAGCCATCGGTCGTCATCACCAGCGATCCGATCCTTCTGGAACTGCGAAACCACACAGCAATTCCCGTCGCACTCGCCCAGAAGAAGTCTGATCGGACGGAATCAGAACGCACGATCAAGCTGGGTGGCAGCACGCTTCGGTTCCATGATGGACATGTGACAGACGCTGATTCGCTCGCAAAACAGAAGCACCTGATTCCAGACTCCGCTGACCTCGAAGAACCTCTGGAACGTGTTCGAGAAGCGCTGGCGGAAACCGTACGAACCGTGTTTGCTCGCTGAGAGCCATTGAGAACTCAACGCTGTTTCAGGGACGAACGGCGGTCGGAGAAAGCGAATGGATTCGCAGCCTGAATCACTGGACCTGTCTGACACGCTGATGCGTCCGCAGCTTCGCGTCGACACGGCGCAAACGGGATTCAATCCGGCGCTTGGTCGAGTCCCGATCGTCGAAACACAAACGGCTTCGCTCTATTCGACGCTGGACTTCGTTCCTTCGTGGACGCCTCGCCGTATCCCGCTCAAGTGCATCGGCTTGACACTTCCGGATGGTATGGAATTCGTTCCTCCGAAAGAGAATACGACGAAGGAATCGGACGGCCAGAATCTGAAGAAGATTGGGCCTCCGAAAAAGCTTGTTGATAATCCCGAAGGCCTCGAGAAAAAGCCGGGCACGCGGATCAAACCTCCGACAGACGCATTGTCGCTTCAGGACCGGCTGTTCTATTTGCTGCAGCCACCGCTGGAATCCTGGCTCGCGGGCCAGGAACTGATCATGCCCTTCGAACCATTCTCATATCAGTACGAAGGCATCGCGTGGCTCTTCAGCAGCCAGTCGGCTCTGCTGGCCGATGAGATGGGACTCGGCAAGACGATGCAGACAATTACCGCGATCCGCCTGTTGCTCCGCAGTGGGCAGGCACGCAGGATCGTTTTGATCTGCCCGAAACCGCTGATCCCGAACTGGCAGCGAGAATTCCGCACGTGGGCCGAAGAGCTTCCTGTTGTCACCGTTGAAGGCAATGGAGCGCGACGCCGAATGCTGTGGACGATGCCCGGCGTGCCCATTCTGATTGCCAACTATGAGTTGATGGCGCGAGACATCGCCGAGATCCCTGAAGAGGAACAACCGAAATTCGACCTGCTCGTTCTGGACGAAGCTCAGCGTATCAAGAATCGAGACTCCAATACCGCAGTGACCGCGCGATCGATCAAGCGACGTCGAAGCTGGGCACTGACAGGAACGCCGATTGAGAATCGTCCGGAAGAACTCGCTGCGCTGTTCGAATTTATGGAAGTGATTCCAAAGGGAGGCAGTCCCGACCTTCGCCAGCTTTCGAAGCTCGCCAAGAAGTACATTCTTAGACGCACCAAAGACCTCGTGATGAAGGACATGCCGCCGCGAATCGATCGCGATGCGGAGCTTGAACTGACGGATGCTCAGGAATCCGCCTATCGCATCGCCGAGAAGGAAGGTGTGATCCAGCTGAATGAACTGGGAGACTCCATTTCCGTTCAGCACGTCTTCGAACTGGTTCTGCGACTGAAACAAATCACGAACTATGATCCTCTGACCGGCGAAAGCGCAAAGCTGGAGCGTCTCGTAGCGGACATGGAAGAAATCGCAGCAAGCGGCGGGAAGGCAATTCTGTTCAGCCAGTGGACCAAGACAATTGACTGGCTGGAACCGCGACTCAAAGAATTCAATCCGCTGGTCTATCACGGTGGCGTTCCGACGAAGCAGCGTGAACCCATCCTTGCGAAATTCAAAGCCGACCCGGATGCTCACATTCTGCTGATGAGCTACGGCACCGGTGCGGTCGGACTGAATCTGCAGTTCGCCGGTTACGTGTTTCTGTTTGACCGCTGGTGGAATCCCGCCATCGAAGACCAGGCCATCAATCGTGCTCATCGCATCGGTGTGAAGAATCCCGTCATCGTGACTCGATTCATTTCGAAGAACACGATTGAAGAACGCATCGACCGAGTCCTTCGAGAGAAGCGGGAACTGTTCGAAGCCGTCCTTGGCGAAGGTGACAATTCGAACCGAACGCTCAGCCTGAACGCGAGCGAGATCTTTGGACTGTTCGACCTGAAAGCTCGCCACAAGGATGGCTCACGATCGATCGGCCCGAAGCCGGTGGATAACTCAGAAGCCGCGTAGGCAGCACTGTTGTAGTGATCTCGCCAGAGATCCCACGACTTACGTTACATCTGATGCGCTTGGGGCCAGCGCGGCCTAATGGTCTCGCCCATCCTGATTTCTTTACCCAGCATGCCGTCCCGAGAGAGCGGCGCTCCCGCCGAGCCGCGTATTTCTTCCCGTCCCGTAAGCACCACCCCCAGGGCTTGCCTTCCTGCGTCCCGAAAATAGAATGCGAGGCTCGAGCCGTTGTGATCTGAATGCTGGGGAACTGTCATGACACAGACGTTTGAGTCGGTGGTGCGGCCGCGCGTCATGGGGCTGGATGGGGAGAGTCGACTTCTGGATCACATTCTCCAGGAGCCTCTTCGAACGAAGCGAGTTCACCGCATTGTCATTTGCGGGCCAGGAGGGACAGGGAAGAGTTTTGCTCTTCGCTATCTCTCCGAACGATTCTCTTCGGAAGTTGCCGCCGGACAGATCAGACTGCTTGATGTGCGAGATGTCCGCAGTGCAGATGGGGCATCGAATAGTGCCTTTGCTGACAGCGGTCAACTCACGGTCATCGCTGCGAGGACTCAGGAATGTCCGGACGCGACCGTCTATCAAATGGCCGCATGGGATCGTGATGATGTCATTGAGTATGTGCTTCAGCGGTTCCCCGATCAGTCGGTGTCCCTATTGAATCGAAGTTCCGACGGAGCCTTTCTGGAAGGCCTGCCCGAATTGTGGGTGCTGGTCCTGGAAGAGCTGGCGTCCAACAAATCCGTGGACTCCGCGGAAGCCGCTATGTGGGAGATCCTTCATCGACTGATGAAGCAATGCGGTGAAGCAGCCGACATTGGAAAAACGATCTGGGAGGAATTCGGTACCAGCAACGTGAAGGAGCAAGCGACTTCCGGCGATAATGGTTCATCATCTCCACTGACAAGGCTGCAGGAACTGCATCCGGTGCAGTGCATGCTGGCGGCGGAGTACTTCTGCTCGCAGCTGCAGACTCGATCTGGCATGGAGATCCTGAGCAGGCCGATCCCGGAAGATGTGCTCCCGATCATTGCTCGACGCCTTCGCAACAACAAACGAGTCATCTCTGATCTGGAGGCGTTGATTGTGCTGCCTTCAGACGCAGGTCTTTATGCCTCGGCCATGACACTCTTGCTTGCCATCGATCCGGCGTGGAGGCCTCGGCGATCTCTGGCAAACACGAATCTCAAGGGAGCCGTGTTGGACGGTGCGAATTGGTCGGAAGTGGAACTCCGTCAAACGACGATCTCCGGCATTAGTGCGAATGATGCCAGTTTCCATCACTGCGACTTCACAAATGCTCATGCCTCCTATGCAAGTTTCAGAAGAACCAGCTTTCGTTATGCGAAACTGACGGCCATCTGTTTTGACAACGGATTTGCACCAGATTCGGACTTTTCACACATCGTCGGTGCACAGGGGATCTTTCGTCGCACCGATCTTCGCGGCAGCACGTTTGAGAATGCGATACTGACAGAGGCAAACTTTGAGTCCAGCCAGCTTTGCGGCGTGTCGTTTCGAAGTGCCTACCTTGCGAAAGCAAGCCTGCTTGACGCGAATGTCCAGAACACGGACTTTTCGCAGTGCGATCTGACGTGGGCAAATCTGAGCCATCTGGATCTGACTCGAACCAACCTTCACGGGGCAGTACTTCGCGAGGCGAGGATGGTTCTCTGTAACCTTGAGAATATGGACCTGACTCAGTTCACTCTGACGTGGGCCAACCTGAGAAACTCTTCACTCTGCGGCTCCCAGGCGCAGGGGGCAAATTTGCAGAATGTCAATCTTCGATCTGCTCAGTTGGGTGAGGTGGACTGGGAGAATGCCGACCTGCGAAATGCCGATCTGCGTGGCGTGGTCTTCCATCTTGGTGCAAGCCGCGAAGGACTGTTGTCATCCCCCTATGCCTCCGAGGGGACACGAACCGGGTTCTACACGGACGAACGTCTCGAACAGCATTTCAAAGCACCAGAAGAAATTCGAAAGGCGAACTTGAAAGGCGTGAACCTGCTGGGTGCCCACATCGAAGGAGTCGACTTCTATCTTGTGGACCTGCGCGGTGCGAAGATGTCTCGGGAACAGTACCTTCAGGCGGCATCAACTGGAGCGATTCTGCACGATTACCAAGTGGAGTGATAGCTACTGTAGGTCACGACTGCCGGGCGGGACTTTCGCCGTCAGGCGAACCTTTTCTTGCAGGCACATGA
>CAZIGZ010000191.1:0-10929 GCA_964538835.1 uncultured Chitinophaga sp.
TTCGAACTGAAACAGAAAAGGCAGATCCCGTGAACAATCCCAGCACATTCGTAGCCGCCATGCAATGCGCGGCCTGTGGTCGAATTCGCCGAGTCAGCGGGGAACATCTCGGCCGCAAACTTCGCTGCCAATGCGGGAATGTCGCCGTAGCCACTGAGCAAAGTCTGATCTCACCGCGTGCCATCGCTTCTTCCACTCAGGAACAAACGCAGCAACGATCGGCGTCTGACTCTTCATCCCCTTCGTCCGCTGATCTTCCGGTTGATGATCTTGCAGTCGTGGAGTCGCTTCGTGAGGCGTGTCGACAGGTCACGGCACAGCTGGCCACCGTCATCGTCGGCCAGCAGAACATCATCGAAGAAGTGCTGATCTCGATCTTCTGCCGAGGCCACGTGTTGTTGACCGGTGTTCCGGGTCTCGCCAAAACGCTGCTGATCGACAGCGTTTCCAGAGTGCTTGATCTGAAGTTTCGACGAATTCAGTTTACGCCGGACCTGATGCCTTCGGATATCACTGGCACCGAAGTGCTGCAGGAAGATCGCTCCAACGGAACTCGCAACTTTCGATTCGTCGAAGGCCCGGTCTTCAGCAACATGGTGCTGGCCGACGAAATCAATCGTGCTCCCCCAAAGACTCAGGCCGCGTTGCTGGAAGCAATGCAGGAGCGTCATGTGACGGTTGCCGGACAAACGATGGCTCTCCCGTCGCCATTCTTCGTGATGGCCACACGCAACCCGATTGAACAGGAAGGCACTTATCCTCTTCCTGAAGCTCAGCTGGACCGATTTCTCTTCAACATTGTGGTCGATTATCCGGAGTCTGCCGATGAGTTTCGCATCATTCGACAGGCGGCTTCGGGCAAACGACCGGAACTGAAAAAGATGCTTGATGCGGATCAGATCCTGAAACTGCAGGAAGCCGTGCTGAATGTTCCTGTCGCCGATCACGTGATCGCTTACGCAAGAGATCTCGTCCAGGCAACTCGACCTCATCGCGCCGAAGCTCCTGGCTTCATTCGGGAAATGGTCCAATGGGGTGCCGGTCCGCGAGCCGGAATTGCCCTCGTAACTTCGGCCAAAGCTCGCGCAATCCTTCAGGGACGACTCCATGTGACGACCGGCGATATTGCCGCTGTGGCTCTTCCGGTGCTGCGTCACCGAGTTGTCACGACGTTCAATGCCGATGCCTCCGGCATCAGCCGGGACGACGTCGTGCGACAGCTACTCCAGGAAATCCGACCCAAGCGACCTCGCGAATAGCAGATGATTCCACAACACGCTCTGTGATTCCCGAGGGGTCGAGCGAGCGTCAGCAAGCTCGGGGGAGGGACACATTTCAGCGATCTATCCTTCACCAATTCCCGATCACTCCCATGAAAACTCTCAAAGCACCTGATTACATGCGGCTTCTGCCAGCGGATCTTCAGGCTCGCTTCGCGCGAAGAGAATTCGCGATCCGAGGTATCGTGAAGGGGCCACGTGCGGGCAGTTATCGCAGTCCGTCCTTTGGTGCATCGAGCGAGTTCGCAGAGCACCGGGAGTACAGCCCTGGCGACGATCCGCGCAGCCTGGACTGGCGAGTTTACGGGAAGCAGGACCGGTACTGTGTGAAGCAGTATGTAGAAGAGACGAACGTCCGAGCCACCATCCTGCTCGATTCCTCGGCATCGATGGCTTACGCCGGCTCCGAAGGCCAATCGTCGACCGATCGAAGTCCGTCAAAGTTCGATTATGCTCGACAACTGGCGGCACTGGTCAGTTACATGTTCATTCGTCAGGGAGATTCCGCGGGGCTGATTCACTTTGATTCGAGCATTCGAACGTTCCTGCCAGCTCTCGGAACGGTCGCTCACCTGAGAAGTCTCCTTCAGACTCTGTATCGGTCACAGCCTCAGGCCGCGTCGGACACGGCCTCTGTTCTTCATGAAGCGGCTGAACGGATCCCTCGCCGAGGCATCGTGATTGTCATCAGCGACTTTCTGACGGATGTGCCTCAGCTTCTGAAGTCGATCTACCATCTTCGACATCGATTACATGATGTGATTCTGTTTCACGTCCTGTCCGAAGAAGAGCTGACGTTTCCGTTCTCCGACGTCACGCGGTTCCGAGATCTCGAAGAGTCCTTTGACGAGATGGACGTGGATCCGCCTGCCATACGTCGTGCTTACCTGCAGCAGTTCCACGAATATCTGTCAGACTTCGAAAATGGCTGCAAGCGTATTCCGTGTGACTATGTTCGCTTCAACACGGCACATCCATTCGAAGCGGAACTCAGTCACTACCTGTCGAAGAGGGCAAGGGGCTGACATGACTCTGCTCAACAGTATCGCTCTCCTCGCTGCATCGGCATTGATCGTTCCGATCGTCGTCCATCTGCGCAAGCGTCGTAAGAGTCGCGTTGTCGACTGGCCAGCCATGCAGTTTCTGACTCGAACAATGGCCAGCAGACGTCGAGGCCTGAAGCTGGAAGAGTTTCTGCTGCTGCTTTTCCGATGCCTGATCGTGCTGCTGTTTGTCTTCGCGATGGCTCGGCCCGTCATTCCTTCCGGCCAGACCCTGCGATGGAGCCTCATTGCGGGATTGTTTGCCGGTGGACTCGTTACGCTGGTCGCCAGCCTTGTCGGACAGATGACCCGGGCTCGACGAGCATCAGGGATCGTGGTTGCGGTTCTGTTGTTTACCGTGGCCGCCAGTCTGCTCAGAAGCCGTTCACTGCCGCTGGAAACATGGGGCGCTGATCAGGATGTTGCGATCGTGATCGATGGCTCTTCAACGATGATGATGCAGGAAAACTCGCAAAGCCACTTTCAACAGGCGATTGAAAAGGCTTCCGCTCTCACTCGACAACTTTCCGGTCAATCCACCATTTCGATCATACTGGCGGGCCCTGTGTCCCAGACGGTTGAAGGATCGCCGTTCAAGAATCTCCGATCTGCCGAACAGTCGCTGGCCAGTTTGAGACCCACATCTGGCGGAAGCAATCTTGGCCAGGCGGTCGACCTCGCGAAGACGGCGGTTTCCAAAGGCACCAATCCTCGCAAGAAGGTCGTTGTCTTCACTGACAACCAGTTGCACAACTGGGAGTCCGTTGCTGACGCGGCCATTGCTGCAGACGATGCCCGAAACGCACTCGATGCCACATCGACTCCGGCCCCGCTGGAATCGGACATCAGCCAGGCTGGCGTCAGCGCGGTCAACGACAACGTTGATCCCGTCCGCTATGCAGCTCACGTCGCGAAACTGCCGGTCGATGCTGTCAATCTGTCGGTTGACTCCATCACGGTGCGATCTCCGGTACCGACGATCAACCGACCGATTCCCTGCGACGTGGAAATCACCAATCATGGAACGAAGACCGTTCGAGATCTGAAGCTCACACTGTCCCTGAACGGCCAGCCAGCCAAAGTCGAGACGATTGCTCAGCTGGAGTCGGGGACATGCCGAACGGTTCGTTTCCTTCCCGTGTTCACGTCCGCAGGTTCGCAGGTCCTTCAGGCGAAACTCGAACAGCCTGAGACGGTTCCCGGGGCACTGCAAGAACCACTTCTGGCAGACAACGAGGCATCCTCTGTGGTTGCTGTGATCTCGAATCTCAAAGTGCTTGTCATTAACGGAAACTCCTTCGCGACCAAAACGGACCAGTCAGCCACCTTCGCACAGCTCGCGCTGGATCCGATGAGTCTTCAGGATCGCAATGACGATCGTGAACGACCAGCAGATTCACCCGACGATTCAGGGCCCGTTCACGTTCACACAGTCGATGTGGCGGAGCTGGCGTCAGTAGATAAACCAGACTCGTTCCATGTCATCCTGCTCTGCGATGTTCCTCGACTGCCGAAGGCCGCGGCCGACCAACTGGCACAGTATGTCAGCCAGGGCGGCAGGCTTTGGATCATCCCCGACCAGTCGGCCGACAAGGAGTTCTACAACACGTGGAAGTCGGTTGAACCCGAGGAATCCATGCTTCCATGTCCGCTGATGGAACGATACGACCATGCAGCGAACGCCAATGCGGCAGCTGACGTCAACAAGGCCGTGTCCATCGCATCAGAAACCGCCGGAACACCATGGCTGAAGGAACTGTTTGAACGCGGCGAACACGATTTGTTCGATCTGCAGGTTTCGTCGTTCTGGAGGCTGGCCCCGACAGACAGTTCCGTCCTGCATCTGAAACTCACCACCGAAGATCCTCTGTTCGTCGAACATACGGTCGGCAAAGGCCGAGTCTTTCTGCAGTCACTTTCGCTGACTCAGAGTGACAGCAATCTGATCTCCCGAGTCAGCTTTCCGGTTCTGATGCATCTCTGGACGCAGTCGCTGACAACGGGGCAGTCTTCGGAAATGAACTTTATGCCAGCAAGCCAACTGGCTGTGGAACTCCCGGCAGCAGACTTGCTCGCAACGAACCTCACAAGGCTGACTCTGATTCCTCCAATGACCACAGCCGACGCAGAGCCCGCTGACGTTGATGTGGAGTTCAGGAACAATCAGGCGTTTGTATCGATCGAAAATGCCGTCACGCCTGGGGTTTATGAACTCCGCAAAACAAAGGACAACACGGTCTTTCAGACATTCGCTGTCTCACGCGATCGAATCGAATCCAGTCTCGCCATCGCATCGGAAGAGAAGCTGAAGGAGCTTGCTGCAAAGCCCGCGTTCCAGTGGTTCCAGGACGTCGATGAACTGACATCCCCGGGAATCACGACCGATGGCGGTCGCGAAATCTGGAAAACTCTGGCCTTCGCAGTTCTCTGGCTTCTGGCCGCCGAATCGCTGCTGATCCGTTGGATTCGAAAACGCCGAATGGTCCCGTCTGCACTCCACGCCAGCTCCCCCACCGGGTTCACTCCGGTGGAAGTCGGCCTCCGCACTACCCGCATCGACGGACAGGTGGATTCAGAAGTAGTGCAGAAAGCCGTTAACCACCGGGATCAGCCCGGTGGGGGAGTGACTGCGAGGCCACGGACATTGGCTTCATCAATGAAATCCAAAGGAGGCATCTCATGAGTCTCCTCAGCGAATGGAACATCCTGCTGGCTCAGCAGACACCAGCGACCGCTCCGATCATCTTTGCGTTCGTGGCATGGATCGCATTGATTGTCGCCCTCCATGTGGTGCGAAATGCCAGACTGCGATTTGTGCTGGTCACGGCACGCGCTGGCGTGGCACTGATCTTCTGGCATCAGTTGCTCCAGCTGGTTGCCAGCCTTGTGGAGACTTCACGAGCATGGCCCGTCTGGCTGCTGGCCAGTTCTGCGGCAATCGCTTCGGAAATCATCCTGCTCACGTACGATCCACCAATCAGCGCAGATGTTGGCACGATGCGATCGTGGCTTCAAAAGTCCCTTGTCGGACTACGACTGGCCCTCGTTGGCCTGATCGCCATCCTGCTGATGGAACCAGCATTGTCGCGTGAAGAGGAAAAGAACGAAGAACGCACGATCGCGGTCCTGGTCGATGCATCCAGCTCGATGACTCTTCCAACCCGAAGCGGGCCTGATCCGAAACGATCGCGTTCCGAGGTGGCGACGAATCTTCTGAGTAACAGTGATGATCCTTCCAGCGGACTGCTCGCCCGCATCCGTGATGGTTATGCCGTGAAGGTCTACGAGTTCGGCGCTACGGCTCGCGAACTTCCAATCGATGGTGCCGCGAAAACCTCACCAAAGGCAAATGCGCCCAAAACTGATCAGGCTGATGCAAAGACTTCTGCGCCAAAGTCGCAGTGGGCTCAGTCGACGGATATCGCGGCGGCGTTAAGAAAAATCACCGAGGACACGCCGATGGACCAGTTGTCCGGAGTCATCATGCTGACGGACGGTCGTGATCATTCACAGACTGATGTGCAGCAGTCGGTTCGCAGCTTCGCCCGTCAGATGATTCCTGTGAATTCGGTGGTCATCGGTAGCCATGAACCCATTCGCGATGCTGACATCATCTCGCTCGACGCGCCGCCGCAGATCTATCATGGTGCCAGTGTTTCACTTCAGGCCACGCTGCGAGCCGATCAGCTGAAAGGCACAACGGCACTGGTTCGACTGTATGAGGGCGAAGAGCTGCTGGACGAACGCAGCATCAAGATCGCCAGTGACAAACATCGTGAATCGATCCGCTTCCGGCACGAACCTGAAGACGCAAGGATTCATCGTTACCGTGTGGAACTGTCTCCTCTGGATGGCGAAGAAACGACAGACAACAACTCCAGTTCTCGCAACGTCTGGGTGTCCAATGACCAGATTCGAGTTCTTCTGATCGAAGACCGTCCTCGCTGGGAGTTTCGCTACCTCCGCAATCTGTTCGCGGGCCGGGATCGCACCGTCTTTCTTCAGGCCGTTCTCCTCCGCCCGGATCGCCTTGCGGGAGTGCCTGTTCCGCCCGTCGTTCATGCGTCTGCAGGTCGAGCATTCGATGACTGTGACGCCACTGCACTGCCTCGCAATGAAGCAGAATGGCTCAAGTTTGACGCCGTTGTTCTGGGCGATGTGTCCCCAGAGCAACTGGGGCCGGATGGCGTTCAGGCTCTGGTGACATTTGTTCGAAAGAAAGGCGGCTCGCTGGTTGTGATCTCCGGGCAGAACTTTATGCCTCACGCGTATCGAAACAGTCCTCTCGCTGATCTTCTGCCCGTCAAACTGACTGGCCCCGAGTTTCCGACAGCGAAGAGTCCGGAACCATCGTGCTTCCTGAGAACAACGACGGAAGGACAGGCACACGTGATTCTCCAGCAGTCTGACGGTCGTCCCGCGTCGGCACTTCAGCAGTTTCCGGAATTGTCATGGCGACATCCCGACTGCGAGGCCCGTGTCGGGGCCACAGTGCTGGCCTACGCATCGCAACAACCCAACAACGATGCCAGGAAAATCGCGGATGAAATCAAACTCGCTGAAGGCCCACCAAAGGAGGCTCAACGCAACGCCGCGCTGATGGTGTGGCATCGATTCGGTGCCGGCAAAGTCCTGCAGATGAACTTTGATGAATCATGGCGTCTGCGATACGGCATCGGCGATCGGCTGCATCATCAGTTCTGGGGCCAGATCATTCGCTGGTCGGTCAACGAACGTCTGTCGACCGGCACTGATCTTGTTCGCATGGGAACCGATCGCACTCTGTATCACAGCGGTGATCCGATCATCGTACAGGCTCGGCTTCTGGACGATCAGCGTAACCCCGTCACGGATCAGCCGGTGAAGGCGGTATTGCTGAAGGACAACGTCCCTGTGCGAACGATCGATCTCGCTCCTCAGGTTGATCGGCCCGGACTTCTGCAGGCGGAGATTCGAGACCTCGCAGAGCCCGGGAAGTACCGCGTCGAACTGCAGGGCGACATTGTGACGCGCCTTCTGACTCAGGATGCACAGAAAGGTGAGAATGTTGGCCTGGAGATCGGGATCGAATCCGTTACACCTAATGACGAACTGCTGGACCTTGTCGCTGATCCAGCCATCGCGACTCAACTGGCCGATGCAACCGACGGCATCGTCGTTACGCCTGAAGATTCCAGCGCCGTGTTGAAGCATCTTGGCCCGACCTCCACGTTTCATCGCAAGCGATGGACGGTGCCTCTGTGGAACCTCTGGCCCGTCATCAGCATCTTTCTGGGCGGCTTAAGCGTCGAATGGATCCTTCGAAGACTGCTGGATTCCAACTCTCTGTGAGGGAAGCAAATGAGCACAATTGCTGAAAACCCAATCGAAAAAACACCTCGACGCAACGTGTCCGAACGAGCGACGGTGCGAGTCACCGAGGAACTGGATTCACTCGTCCAGCAGCTGCGCAGCCAGCTCTGGCTCCGGGGAATCTGTCTCTCCATTGGCACAGCAATGGTCATACTGCTGGGTCTCATTGTCGTCGATGCCATTGTGCAGCCACAGTCTGCGATTGCACGATTCTTCCTGTGGCTTGCTGGTTTCCTGCTTTGTGCGGAGGCGATCCGCAGGAGTCTCTGGAGACCACTGCGAGAACACTGTTCCCGGCTGAATCTTGCATGGTCACTGGAACAGCGTCATCCGCAGATTGAAGAACGCCTCACGTCGACGCTGCAACTTGCTGCGCGAGACGAAGCGAGATCATCCGCCTTCGTTGAAGCCATCGCGACTCAGGCTCAGTCCGGTATGGCCGACTGCTCGGAGGAAAGTCTGGCGGGCCGATCCCTTCGCAACGCGATCATCATTGCGACGATCTGCATCGCGGCATTTGTTCTTGGATTGCTGTTGGCTCCGGAGCGACTGATTCCTTCACTGGCCAACGTTCTGCGTCCGTGGCATGAACGAGTCCTGCCGCGTTTGACGGCACGAGTTCTTCCTGGCAACGCTGAGATTGCAGAAGGTGCTGACCTCGAGATTCAGGTCACCGGGCTGGATGACAGCAGTGCCGTTCTGGAACTCCTCGCCGACGCTGCCACTTCAGAACGTAACCGAGTTCGCGAATCCCATTCCATGGTGACGGATCAAGGAAGTCGGGGGGCGACATTCCTCCTGCAGCATGTCGAGGAGTCGCTGACCTATCGTGTGCGCAGTGGAGGACTGTATTCAGACATCTTTCGAATCACCGTGCATCAGGCTCCCGTGATCACCGGCCTTCAGGCAACGATGAAGTTTCCGGACTACACGCAACTTCCCCCTGCAACCGTGGATCTGCTGACTCCTCGCAATCCCTCCGACGCTGCCAGCGTACCGATGATGATGACCTTACCCGGCGCTCGAGTGACGCTGACGGGGACCGCGAACATGCCGATCCGTGAAGCCGCGATGCTTCGAGATTCCAATGCACTGACCGGCAAGCCAGCGGCTGCGGAGGTTTCACAACACTCCTGGGAGTTTGAAATCAATTCGCTCCCTGCGGATGCTCAGTCACTCGTACAGCATTGCAGCGTCACGATGACCAGCGATCATCAAGTCCCCAGCGAACCCGCTCGTTTCGAAATCCACGTAGCCAGGGACCTGCCGCCAGCGGTGGAGATCCAGGGACTGAACGCCGACACATTGACGGTTCGGCCAGACCAGTCGCTCGAAATCCCATTCAGCGCAGTCGACGATTTTGGAATTCAGAAGCTCGAACTCGCCGTTCGAAAGAGCGCTCAGGAACCCTCACTGGCCATCATCCCTGCAACCCAGCCAGGCGAACCAGATGCCGACGTCCCGATGCGCCAGAGGAATGGCAGCACGACACTCGACATCGCAGAGTTGAATGTCAAACCCGGCGAAGCTCTTTCTGTCTGGATCAAAGTCGGTGACAACCGCATCGAACCACTCGGCGGCACACAGTCCTCCGACTCCAGGATCATCACTCTGCAAATCGCCGAAGACGCCGCCCCCGTCGGCCAGCAGGCCGTCCAGCAGCAACACGAAAATGCTCTGAAAGAACTTCGTACCGCCATCGACCACCTCAAAACCGCTCAACTCAATGTAGAGCGATTGTCCCAATCGCTCACTGCCCCTGATGAAGCTCCATCTGATCCTGAATCGGCAGACAAAGCCACATCGGAAGCTCGTGAACAGATTCAGTCGGCTCAACAGGCTCTGCAACGAATGCAGGATCGAGCCAACGAACAGCCGTCTCCTCTGTTTCAGCCGGAAATGAAACAGGCCCAGGAGGTTTCGGAGCAGGAACTGAAGAAGGCCGAACAGCAATCCAGCCTCATTCCTTTGTCAGACGATCTGCAACAAAAGCAGGAGGCCGCTGAAGCCACGGCAAAGGAACTTGAACAGACCATCCAGAAGCTTGAGCAGATTCAGTCCGATCTCTCCCAGCGCAGCAAAGACATGGAGCTTGCCGCGCAACTGGATGAACTGGCGAAACAGCAGGAGAAGCTGGCCCAGCGTATGAAAGAAGATCAGCCGGAGGCTCAGAATGCGACTCAGCCTCAAAAGGAAACAACTTCCAAACCGGATCAGCCTCCGCAGGATCAGCCAGCCGCCAGCAAAGATCCGTCCAATGACGTCCAACAGCAGAAGAAGCAGAAGGACATCGCCGATGCTCTGCAAAAACTTGCGGCCAGTGACGAAGATGCTCGCAGCGAACTGTTCCAAAAGCGAGCCGAAGAAGCCAGCAAGCTCGCCGAGGAAACTCAACGGCTGCAGGAACAGCAGGAACAACTGAACCAGTTGAAAGATTCACAGGATCAGCCCGAACAGAAGCGCGATGAACAGCTCATGGAGATGATTGCGAAGGAGCAGGATTCCATCGCTCAGCAAACTCGTGAACTGGATCAGGCTCAAAAGGATCGTCAGGCCGCGAAAGAACTCGAAGCTACCGAAGAACCAAATCCGGGCGCCACCGAGGTTCCGCAGCAACCCGAGAAGTCCCTGGAAGAAGCTGGTCGGCAGATGGACGAAGCTTCAAAGCAACTCCGACAGAAGAACGCCCCGCAGGCGGAAAAACAGGCTCAGCAAGCCGCCGACACGCTGAAGAAGTCGCAACCAGAAGACGCTTCCGATGAGACCACTGGCCAAAAGCCAGAAGCACCGAAACCTGGCAACGACAGCAAAGCCGATGAAAGAATGGAGTCTCTGACAAAGCAGCAGGCACGAGTTCGTGATGCGATTCAGGCCGTGCGAGAAAACCGTCCTGAAGATGCCGCATCGAAGCTTCAGGAACAGATCGCCGAACGCACCGAACAGGTACGACAGAAAGCCGACGAACTTCTGCAGCGTCCGACAGACGATGAAGAAAACCGAGAAGCCATGAAAGCCGCCCAGGAGAAACTCCAGCAAGCCGCTGAGCAAACCAAAGCCGCCACTGAGCCACAGCAGCCAAAGAACCAAGAACCAAACAACCAAGAACCAAAGGACCAACAATCAAAGGACCAACAACCACAGAACCAACAACCACAGAACCAACAACCACAGAACCAACAACCACAGGACCAACAGCCACAGAACCAACAGCCACAGAACCAACAGCCACAGAACCAACAGCCACAGAACCAACA
>CAZIGZ010000192.1:0-6296 GCA_964538835.1 uncultured Chitinophaga sp.
GCCGGTTCAAACAGATCGAATCCAGGATCTGGCGACGAGCCGTGGTGTTTGAACCGCGCCAGATTTCGGCCGCAGGATTTTGGATGGTTGATCCAAATGATACCGCCTATTCAGAGATTTGGTCCGAGGGCGGCCGAGGGCGGCCATCCTACCTTGAGTTCTTAACGACTTCCTTGGCATTGTGAGGCAGAAGTTGTCAGATTCCGGCTTGGTGTCTTCCTCAGATTCTTTAAGGAATAGGGCCACAGTCATGCGTGCGGATTTCTTCCGGTTGATGCTGGTGATTGCAACAGTCATGGTCATTTCAGACACGACGATGGCACAGGACAAGACGCACATCGAGATTGCGGGGCTTGGCATCGGGAAGAAGGATCCGGATTCGGAGTTTGGTCAGGGCCTGTCCATGATGCGGCAACCGGGACTGGAAGTGGATCTCTTTTTCAAGTTGCCCGGGAAGACTGTGTTGTCGATCGATAGCAAACAGTCAGCCGTTGTGCTCAGTACAGCCGATGGTCAGGAACTGCCGCTCGAAGATATCTTCAACAGCACTTATCGCCTGCAGCTTCGTGAAGAACCCAGCGCCGGAACGATCTCTCTGAAGACAGGGACGCTTCCTGACAAGAAAACGAGTTCACTAAAACTTGAAGGCACGTTTGTTTTCAACGTCGGTGCAGACCTGAAGACCGCTGACGTCGAGTTGAAGCTTGTTCAGGACAGTAAAGTCAAGTTTGGACCAGTTGATGCAACGGTCAGTCAGGTCGGTGAGGGCTATGGTGATCCCTTTAAACAGTCATTTGAACTGAGCAGTAAGAAATCGTTTGAGACCATCGGGAAGGTTGAGTTTCTGGATGCGAAAGGCAACGTCATTGAGAGTACTGAATCCGGTTCCGGAAGTTTCGGATTCGACGACGACGTGACGTATTCACAATCATGGCAGATTGCTTCCGACGCAAAAGCGGTCAAAGCTCGGATCTCTTACTTCAACAAGTCTGAATCGGTGAAGCTGCCCTGTAAGCTGGAATTTGGACTTGGGCTCTAGCAGCTGTTGACTTCAATCGGCTTCCCAACTTGATACGTCGGTGGGGGATCAAGACTGCCGCGACGCTCAGCAGTGATCCCTCGCTGACGCAGCGGGTTGGGATTTTTTCTGCAGCCTGCCGTTCTGCGGTCTTTTCTGAGTCGATCTGTGTGCATCCGCGGTTAGAGAATCGCATTGCTGGGTCCCCGCCGTCCCCGCCTGCGCGGGGATGACGAACCATGAGTTGGAAACCCGTTTTTCACGGCGGTTCTGCTTGAATCTCGATTCCTGAACCAGAATATCCGATTCAAATCCGTTCGCGCGCCTCGTGAATTTTTCGGCGAGACACTATCCTCCGGTTTTCCAGATTTCTGAAACCCACAACCTTCTTTCTGACTCAAAGAGGAGCAATGTTCATGGCTGGTACGACCTCGATTCTTGCAGAAAAACTGCACGAGTATCCCCAACAGAATGTAATCGATGGGGCCAGCGGCGGCATCGCTTCGGTTCTTGACAGCTGTCTCGACAAGAACGGCGGAGTTCTCCCGCTGCTCCATCGGTACGCCGGCCGAACATTCTGTACACCAGGCAAGCGTCTGCGGCTCGATGCGAAGTCGTACTATCCGGACTACATGGGTGGCACGGGACTCGATGAACTCTGGATGTGCTGCACCGTTCCGATCGTGACGGGTGTGATCGACACCAGAACAAAGAAGGCTCCGTTTCGCGAAGGCGAAGCCCATGTTCTGACGGCCGACGGCCACGTGATCTCGCTGCAGGATTTGATCTCCGCGAATCCAGCGACCGTCATCGGTGACAAGGTCACTGCCCTGTCGAAGCAGCTCTTTGGCAATGTGACATGGCCGATTGTGTCAAAGAAGTTCGACAACCTGAATCCGATTCCGCATCACTTGCACTGGTCGAAGTGGGAAGTGTACGACATCAACTCGTATGACAATCCGGGAGTCAGTCCGTCGCATTATCACACAACCGCGATGGGGCTTTACCCGTTTGTGACAAAGGAACAGTTCCTCGACTGTATGAAGAGTTTTGGAAAAGGCGAGTACAATGGCGTTCGCCATCTTTCGCCGCATGTGATGATGAAGCTTGATGACGGCTTCGTGATGCCGAACGGTGTCCTGCATTCCCCAACGAACCTATGCACCCACGAACTGCACGTCACGATGGATGAGCACTTCCTGGCGGAAGACCTGACGCTTGACGGACGCATCGGTGCGAAGGATGCGTTTTACGCTTGCCGGGAAGTGGACTATCCGAAGGCTCACCATGAAGACTGGGAGTACCTGGTGGAGAAGTTCGACTTCGCAGCGAACCAGGATCCGGACTTCGTGCTGAAGAATTCACGCCCGGCGATCCCGGCGACTGAATTCAAGGGCACCGGAGTCGACGCGAAGTGGATCGTTTACGGAAACTTCCTCGGCGACCAGAAGTGCTCGATCCTTCGACTCATCGTCAGCCCCGGTGCCAAGACAACCTTCCGGCCCGAATGCCCCACGATGTTCCACACGAACGGCGGCAGCGGTCGTGTTGGAAAGCTCGACGTGCGTTATCACCAGAACATGATTCTTGGGCAGATCTATCCTGAGATCGGCTTTATCACCCAGGCAGCTCTGGCGAACGGCGGCGTCGAGATCGAGAACACGGGGACAGAACCGCTCGTGTTGACGTTCGACTTCCCGCAGTACGCACACAGCAAGACGCCAGGCGTCGCTTCTGCCTGATAATGGTTGAACAGCGTTTTCGCCGGACCATTGAAAGCTGGTCCGGCGAAATCGGATCGTCGAGGGGTGTAGTCGCGGGTGATTGTCAAAATGGGAGGGCGAGGCTCCTGGCGAGCCGCGTGCTTCTGGTGACGCCCGCGTGTTGAGAGCTCAAGGATTAATGGTTAATGAACAATGGAAAGTGCAAATTGCGACTATTTCCTGTCGCCCATTTTCTGTCCGACCCAAACCCATCACTTTGCAATTTTCAGTCTCCAATAACCATTAACCATTTCTTCCCGTAGCACCGCCCTCCCGGAATGGCACTTCGTTACGATCTGCCGAAATCCGCGACTGCATCCATCGTCGAGTGAATGTACTCGCACGGTTGCAGAGACTTCGATCCCTCACTGACGTCTCGGGTTAGGATTCACCCGAGGGCTCGCGCCCTGCCGCTGGAAGAAACCACGCTTTAGGCTGATGACTCATGAAACACGAATTTCTGGCGGTCGTCCTGGTTCTGTGCGCAGCGAACGGTGCTCATGGTCAGCAGGATTCCACCCCGCTCACCGTGGAGTCGATTTACGGCGACAAGGCGATCTCTGCCAGATCCTTTAGCGCCGCCTGGGCGACGGAAGGCCATAGCTACGCCGTTCAGGAAGACTCTGCAGGGCAGGCCGGCGGTGATGACAGCGACAGGGCGAAGGACATTGTCTGGCTGGACGCTGTGACTGGCGACAAGGAGATCCTGGTCAAGTCATCACAACTGATTCCCGCGGGGAGCACAAAGCCACTGTCTGTGCATTCCTACGAATTCTCCCCGGATCGTTCTCACGTGTTGATTTACACGAACACCAAACGAGTCTGGCGGCAGAATACTCGCGGCGATTACTGGGTGCTGAATCTGGCAACGAGTGCTCTGCAGAAACTTGGTAGTGGCCGGCCGGAATCAATGCTCATGTTTGCGAAGTTTTCGCCGGACGGAAAGTCGGTGGCGTATGTCTACGACAGAGACATCTATGTGGAAGACATCAGGAGTCAGGCGGTTGTCCAAATCACTAAGGCCGAAGGACCGCACATCATCAACGGCACGTCCGACTGGGTGAACGAAGAAGAACTCAGTATTCGAGACGGATTTCGGTGGAGCCCCGATGGCGGCCAGATCGCGTACTGGCAGTTCGACACAACGAGCGTGCCGATCATGACAATGATCGACAATACGGCCGATCGGTATCCGAAGCTGATCACGTTTCCCTATCCCAAGGCCGGGCAGCAGAATTCTTCGTGCAGGATTGGTGTCGTTGATGTTGCGACACGTGAAACACGCTGGGTCCCGCTGGACGGTGATCCCCGCGAACACTATGTGGCGCGGATTGAGTGGGCTCCGGGAAAGACGGACGTGCCTGCGGAACTCATTCTGCAGCAACTCAATCGATTGCAGAACACCAATCGCGTTTTGAGGTGGAATGCGGCCACTCAGAAGACAAGCGAGATCTTTGTTGAACGAGACGATGCATGGGTTGATGTCCATGACGAAATGTTCTGGCTGTCGGATGGGATACACTTCACATGGCCAAGCGAACAGGATGGGTGGCGTCGGATTTATCTTGTGGACAGCCGTACGGGGACCAGGACTCCAGTGACTCCTGCGAATGTCGACGCCATCGAGTTAGTCGCCATTGATGAATCCAGTCAATTGGCGTACGTGATTGCATCGCCGCAGAATGCAACTCAGCGATATCTTTACAAGGCAAATCTTAATGGATCCGGCTGGCAGCGACTTTCACCGGAGTCGCAGCCGGGGACTCATGCTTATCGCCTTTCAGCGGACAGAAAATTTGCCGTTCACACGTATTCCAGCCTGACCCAGGTGCCAACGATCGACCTTGTGTCGCTGCCCGATCACAAGACAGTTCGCGTGCTGGAGGCCAATGAAAAACTGGCGGAGCATGTTGCAAAGCACTGCAAGGCTTTGGCCCGATTCCAGCAGGTGGAAATCGAGCCAGGCTTGAAACTGGATTCGTGGGTCATTCAACCAGCGTCCATGGAACCTGGAAAGAAGTATCCTCTCCTGGTCTATGTGTACGGTGAACCAGCAGGAACGACAGTCGTGGACCAGTGGATGGGTTCCAGCTATGAGTGGTATCAGATGCTGGCTCAGCAGGGCTACGTGGTCATGAGCTTTGACAATCGCGGCACTCCGGCTCCCAAGGGGCGAGCCTGGCGGAAGAGCATCTACCGCAGGATTGGCATCAATGCCTCAACCGAACAGGCGGCTGCCGTCAGAAAAGTGCTGACCGACAATCCGTCTCTTGACCCTGCACGAGTTGGCGTCTGGGGATGGAGCGGCGGTGGATCGATGACACTGAACGCCATGTTTCGCTTTCCCGACTTGTATGCCACCGGAATCTCGATCGCTCCGGTTCCTGACCAGCTGGGCTATGACACCATCTATCAGGAACGCTACATGGGGCTGCCTTCTGACAACCCCGATGGTTTCAGAGATGGCTCGCCCATTCACTTCTGTGATCGGTTAAAAGGAAAGCTACTGCTCATCCACGGAACGGGAGACGACAACTGCCACTACGCGACGATGGAACAACTCATCGACAAGCTGATTGAGCACAACAAACAGTTCGACATGCTGTCGTATCCCAATCGAACTCACGCGATTCGTGAAGGAAAAAACACGACACTCCACTTACGCACATTGATGACAAACTACCTGAACCTCAACCTGCCGAGAGGGCCACGCGATTAGCATCTTGCTTTGAATCAAGCTCGCATCGTGCACAAATCGTGGGCGACTCCCTCGCTTCCCTGCAGGTCGATTGGCAGAACATGAACAATCAAAGATTGCGGAAGAGCGTCGTTTGTTTTTGACGAGGTGCGATGGTCAAATGAACGCTCGTCCGTGATTGCCTGCTGAATGTAAGAGTTTTCACAACCCGACACGTCAGTGAGGGATCAAGCCGTCGTTGATTCTCCGCCTTGATCCCTCGCTCACGCAGCGGGTTGAGATCGATTTCAACTGGCTGCTAAGGGCCCACACTCTTTCTCGGGAACGATCGAATGGTGTTTCTCCGAATTGCCGCTCGACTGACGTTTTGTGGAGCGTGTCTTTTGTCCAGTGCTGTTGGCCTGGGAGCGGACTACGTCGTCGTGGTCTCAAAGGCGACCCAGAGCGATTCTGAGTGGAGCAAGGTGGTTCAGGAACTTGTCGCCAAACATCAGGCGGAAGTAGTCACCTACGACAAGCATGTCAGCGAGTCATTACCCGCCTTGCGCGAGACCTTCCCGCGCTATGCCTGTTTCGTGGCAACCAGCGAGGAAGCGAACCGGCAGTTGGTCGCCGACGTTCATCGACTGACACGGAAACTCGATGACGATCCCTATGCCGACGTGTTCTGGGGTATCCTGACGGGCTACGACGCGGCGAACGCGCTGGCGATCGCTCAAGAACGAGAGCCTCTCGTGATCCGGCGGGTGGCCTCCGGTACGGAACTGGCGATGGACCGAGTGCCGGAAGGTGTGTGGTACTGTGAACTAGAACAGAA
>CAZIGZ010000192.1:6306-7510 GCA_964538835.1 uncultured Chitinophaga sp.
GGCTTTCGCTATCGCAACGGAGAATTTCAATCCAAAGCCGGCGAGCTGTTTGGCGTCGATACCATGGGGACCAGGATTCCGATTTCGTCGGCCAATCCCAAGGTGTACTTGCCCATCGGAAACTGCCTGATGGGACATATCGATGGTCCCGACGCCATGGCACTGGCGTTTATGAACAGCGCCGGCGTGCGTCAAATGATCGGCTATACGGTGCCAACCTGGTATGGCTATGCAGGCTGGGGATGTCTGGATTACTTCGTTGAACAGCCGGGTCGCTACACATTCGTCGAGGCCTTCTTCGCCAATCAGCATGCGCTGATTGACCGCCTGGAAACGAACTTTCCGGAAATTGCCAGGCTCGGCACACGGCCGGGATCGATGCGGCCAGGAAAGTTCACACTCTCGGATGCGGCCAGGAACGCGGGTCTCTCCGAACACGATGGCGTCGGCTTGCTGCATGACCGCGATGTCCTGGCACTGTACGGCGATCCTGCCTGGAGCGCGAAGCTGGCGCCGGGAAAGCTCTCGTATGAGCAAACGCTGACAGAAGTCGCACAGGGTGTGTTCGCGGTGGAGATTAAGCCGTTGTCAGGCGAGAAGTCGTTTGAACCCGTGAATCTAAACGGCTCGCAGCGCGGCTGGCGGCCGTTCGTGCAATTTCTCCCGAATCGCGTGAAGGACATCGAGATCATTTCCGGGGCGGAGCACTCACCTGTGATCACTGACAACTTTGTGCTCATCCCCAATCCCAGGAGCTGTGACCCGAACAAGACCTATCGGGTCGAGTTTAAGGCGACTGTCATCACACATTGATTGGCAGGATGCAACGAAGGCAATTTCATGAGAACAATGATTGGTGCAGTCCTGCTGCCGGTGTCTGCCTGGATGATGAAGATGAAATCGATGATGAAGATGAAATCAAAGTGGATTCTTGCCGCAGCGATGCTCTGCTTTCTTTCGCCGAACTGCTTCGCCCAGCGACTCAAGGTATTCATCCTCGCTGGCCAATCGAACATGGAAGGCCATGCGGAGATCCGCACGTTCGATTACATCGGCAAGGACCCGGCCACGGCACCATTGCTCAGGGAGATGCGCAATCCGGATGGAACGCCTCGTGTCTGTGACAATGTCTGGATGTCCTATCTGACCGGGCCTTACGACGGCAGTGCAAACGGTGAGGGTTTGGGGAAACTGACCGCCGGCT
>CAZIGZ010000192.1:7520-10783 GCA_964538835.1 uncultured Chitinophaga sp.
CGAGGCGACAACCCGACTCGACTCAGCAACAAGATCGGTCCTGAGTTCACCTTCGGCATCACCATGGAAAAAGAACTGAAGGAACCGATCCTGATCATCAAGACCGCCTGGGGTGGCCGGTCACTCAACACCGAGTTTCGTCCGCCAAGTGCCGGGCCGTATCAGCTGCCCAAACTGATTCAGGACGAGTGGGACCGACATCCACAGGGTGCCCACGGTATTCCGAAGCTTGAAGATCGAAAGAAATGGCACGACGACAAAGAGGCCGCGTCAGGCGTGTTCTATCGCATGATGGTCGAGCACGTCAAAATGGTACTGGCCGATCCGGCTCGCGTCTGCCCCGCCTACGATCCCGAGCAGGGCTATGAGCTGGCTGGGTTTGTCTGGCTTCAGGGCTTCAATGATCTGGTCGATGGCCAGACCTATCCGAATGGCAACTATGACGAATACTCGCGACTCCTGGCACACTTCATCCGCGACGTGCGCAAAGACCTGGACGCACCGAAGATGCCATTCGTCATCGGAGTCCTTGGCGTAGACGGCGAGAAGAACGTCAACTTCCGCAAAGCCATGGCGGCACCTGCGGCCATGCCAGAGTTCCAGGGGAATGTTGTCGCGGTCGATACCGCGCCGTTTTGGGATACGGCCATCGAAGCAGCAATGCCCAGGCAGGGAGAATACAACGAGATCGTCGACACAGCTCACGCGTTGAAAGCCGATGGCACGATCGATACAGAACGAAAATGGGATACGTTCTGGAAGCCGATCGGAAAGCCTCTGCCGCAGGATCGAGAATGGCGGTACGTCACCGTCGATGCCACGGCAGCAAAGGACAAGCTGGAAGAATTCACCGACCGGCGATTCCGCGACATCACATTGCCAGCAGAAATGGAGAACTGGTATCAGCCCGACTTCGACGACAGCAACTGGATGTCAGGCAAAGCGCCAATCGGCAAAGGCCTGTGGAACCACAGTGGCATCACGATGAACAAGTTTCCTTCAACGTGGGGCAAAGAAGAATTCCTGCTCATGCGCTCTAACTTTGAAGTAGACAACCTTGACTTCGAATCCTACCGCATCGCGATCTTGGCGCGACAGGGGTTTCACGTCTATTTGAATGGCCACAAGATTCACACTTACATCTGGTGGAAGGATGAGCCTCAATACCGATCCATCGTCCTCGATCAAGAGCATACTCAGCATTTGAAGAAGGGCAAGAACGTCCTCGCGATCTACGCCAACGATCAATACTCACCCGAGAAGCCTGAGCACTATGCGGCTCTGGATGCATGGATTGAGGGCATTACCAAAGCGGATCAGAAGAAACTCGACCTTGCCCTGGAGGAAGTCCTTTCACCGAAAGACAGGGAAGCACTGCAAGGAGCATCCAATGGCGGCTACCACTACTTCGGAAGCGCCAAGATCTTTGCTCAAATGGGCAGAGCTTTTGCTGAAGCGAATCTCAAACTCATCAACAAGTAAGGTTCAATGTTACCTCGCAACCCGTTGAGCCCGAGGCGCTAGCCGAATTTGCCTTCAACCCATTGAGCCCGAGGCGCTAGCCGAGCCTGCCTTAAACCATTGAGCCTGAGGCGCTAGCCGAGCCTGCCTTCAACCCATTGAGCCTGAGGCGCTAGCCGAGTCCGCTTTCAACCATTGAGCCTGAGGCGCTAGCCGAATTTGCCTTCACTCAACCGCCATCTGCACCCCGCTTGAAGAATCGGCTAGCGCCTCAGGCTCAGGAGACCTTCTTTCACTTCCGGGGCTTAACCGCCAGCACCACAGAGTTGTGGATCCATTGCCACAGGAGTATCCTCCCGTGGAAAAGATGGATTTCGCAAGCCCTTGAGCCCGAGGCGCTAGCCGAGTCCGCCTTCAACCCGTTGAGCCCGAGGCGCTAGCCGAATTTGCCTTCACTCAACCGCCATCTGCACCCCGTTTAAGGAATCGGCTAGCGCCTCTGGCTCAGGAGACCTTCTTTTACTTCAGGGGCTGAGAAGGCAAAAGGACTATTCGACAATGAACACGAACCGACGAAGTTTTCTGCAGACCGCCGCGGCGATGGCTGCTGCGACCTCATTGCCGAACTGGTACCTGAATGAGATGGCACAGGCGGCGGCAACACGGCCAATCGACGAACAGCCGGCGATCGCGCTGATTGGTTGTGGAGGCATGGGGAAGGGAGACGCGAAGAACGCGGCACGCTTTGGTCGCATCGTCGCTTTGTGTGATGTCGATGACAGCCAGCTCGCCTCTGCAAAGAAGCTCTGGCCTGATGCAGAGACGTATAAAGACTTCCGAAAGGTGATGGATCGCAAGGACATCCAGGTTGTCATTTGTGGCACAGTCGATCACTGGCATACTCTGATTTCGCTGGCGGCGCTGCGGTCAAAGAAAGACGTCTACTGCGAGAAGCCGCTGACACTGACCATTGAAGAAGGACAGCGCCTTGTGTCGGCCGTGCGAGACACCGGTGGCATCCTTCAGACCGGCAGTCAGCAGCGCAGTGACAAACACTTCAGACTGGCCTGCGAACTGGTGCGCAATGGCCGTATTGGGAAACTCAGACACATTTCCGTCTGGCTGCCGCGCGGACGGCGAGAAGGCCCGTTCGCGAAGTCCTCTTCTCCTGAGGGGTTCGACTGGAACATGTGGCAGGGGCCAACGCCGGAGGTCGACTATGTTCGAGAACGAACGCATGTGACGTTCCGGTACTGGTGGGATTACTCCGGCGGCACGATGACCGACTGGGGTGCTCATCACAACGACATCGCGCTGTGGGGGCTCGGGCTTGAACGCAGTGGCCCAGTGTCGATCGAAGCGAAGCCGCTGGTGGAAATGATCCCTGATGGATTCACCGCAACCAGTGAATACGCGGTCAATTACACGTACGCCAACGGCGTGACTCATTCCTGCAACAGCACAGCGGCGAACGAATGGAATGGTGCTGTGGCCGATCCCAAAGGTCAGCAGCATGGCGTGAAGTTTGAAGGGAGCGATGGCTGGATCTGGGTGACCCGTGGAGCCATCGAAGCCAGCAATCCGGAATTCCTGACAACCCCATTGGCGAGCGATGCCATTCGCCTTTACGAGAGCAACGACCACATGGGCAATTTCTTCGATTGCATCCGGACTCGGAAGGCTCCCATCTGTGAAGCGGAGATCGGTCATCGGTCTGCGTCCGTCTGCCATCTCGGAGTTATCTCGCTTCGACTTGGTCGCAAACTTCAATGGAACCCCGAGACTGAACAATTCGTCGGTGA
>CAZIGZ010000193.1:0-5926 GCA_964538835.1 uncultured Chitinophaga sp.
GTTGTCATGAGTCGCTCTGGACGATCTGTCCCAGCCAACCTGGCGGAACTGAGAGCGCTGCTGGCCGACGCACCGGGGTTTTCTGAAGTCATTGCGGCTTTGCATTCCGGCAATAGTGCGTCTGTCGACGGCGCCTGGGGATCGGTCTGCGCGCTGTCGATTGCGGCGATCGTTGCGGCCGATGAACGCCGAGTCCATCTGGTGCTGCTGCCGTCGATTCGCGATGCAGAAGAATTCGCGGAAGAGTTTGAGGGCCTGACGAGCAATCCGGTGCTGTTGTTTCCGGCGTGGGAAAGTCTGCCGGATTCTGATGATCCGGGAGATACGGTCGCGGCGAATCGCCTGGCTCTGGTTCGCCGGCTGATGGATTCTCATCGGTCCGCACCAGTCATCGTGACTTCCCTGCCAGCACTGCTTCAGCCGGTTCCATCGAGGTCTTCCATTCAGAAGGCGACTCGTACGCTGAAGACCGGTGATGAGCTTTCACTGGATGAGTTCACGAGCTGGCTGATGGCTCGAGGGTTTGAACGAGTCACGGCGGTGGAGATGCCGGGGGAGTTTTCCATTCGCGGCGGGATTGTCGATATCTTCCCAGCCTCGGAGTCGGATCCGATTCGTATCGAACTGTTCGGCGATGAGATTGAGTCCATTCGTTCATTTGACGCGGAGACTCAGCGGCGACTGGAAGACCTTCCAGCATTGTCCCTGACAGTCACTTCGGAGACTCGAACAGGGACCACTGCGACTCAGAAAACACCCTCGAAAAAATCTCCGTTCGGCGACGACACAGAGAGTTTGCTGGATTCACTTCCCGACGATTCGATCGTGGTTCTGTCCGATCTGCAGCAGGTGATCAGCGAAGGTCGAATGTACCTGCAGCGACTGACCAGTCCGGTCGGGCTCTTTGGTGTCGACGCCACGATGGCCAGGCTGGTTGAGTTTCCATCGGTCACTGTCGATGCACTCGGAGCAGATAGTTATGAGACAGCCTGTCATCTGAGTGTCGAGCAGATCGAACGATTTTCCGGGAGTCGTCGTGACGCGATGATCGAACTCGCAGAGCTCCTGGGGCCTCAGGAACACGTCGTTCTGTGCTGTCACAACGAAGGCGAGCACGAACGACTGCTGGAACTGCTTCGGGAGACCGACGCCAGCAGTGGGACAGAGCTGGAATCTCGAGTCACTCTGACGACCGGTCGACTGCGCCGCGGTTTTCGTCTGATCGAACACAGTCTGGTCGTCATCAGTGACAACGAACTGTTCTCACGAACCGCCGCGCGAACGACAGTGCGGCGTCGAAGAACCGACACGCGTGCCATCGACAGTTTTCTGGATCTTCGCGACGGAGATCTCGTCGTCCATGTCGCTCACGGGATCGCTCGCTATCGCGGCATGTCGATGGTAGGAGCCGATGGAACTCAGGAAGAGCACCTGCTTCTGGAATTCCGCGACTCCGTCGTTGTCTACGTTCCCGTCTCGCTGATTCATCTCGTCCAGAAGTACATCGGGCCGGCAAAGACGACTCCGGAACTGACGAAGTACGGTGGCACTTCCTGGCTGAAGAAGAAGGATCAGGTTGCCGACGCCATTTCAGACATGGCGACCGACATGCTGAAGCTGCAGGCGGAACGAGCTTCACGCCCTGGGATCCAGTGCCGGGCAGATTCCCACCTGCAGCAGGAGTTCGAAAAAGCGTTTCCCTTTACGGAAACGCCGGACCAGCTGGCTGCGATCACGGACCTGAAAGGCGACATGGAGGAAATGAGGCCCATGGATCGTCTGATCTGTGGCGATGTGGGCTTCGGAAAAACTGAAGTGGCGATGCGTGCGGTTTTCAAGGCGGTCGACAATGGACGGCAGGTCGCCGTTCTGGTGCCGACCACTGTTCTGGCCGAGCAGCATTTTCGAACCTTCAGCCAGCGAATGGCTGAGTTCCCTGTGACCGTGGAAATGCTGTCACGATTTCGCTCCGATACCGAACAGACACAGATCATCAAAAAGCTGGCCGAGGGACAAATCGACGTCATCATCGGAACTCATCGGCTGGTTTCCAAAGACGTGAAGTTTCGAGACCTGGGTCTGCTGGTCATCGATGAAGAACAGAAGTTTGGTGTCAAAGTCAAAGAGCGGCTGAAGCTGATTCGATCCGAAGTGGACGTGCTGACTCTGACCGCAACTCCGATTCCCCGAACATTACACATGTCGCTGCTGGGTATTCGTGACATCAGCAGCCTGACAACACCTCCGCGAGACCGCATGCCGATTGAAACTCGCGTGGGTCGTTTTGACGAATCACTCGTCCGCAGCGCGATCATCAGAGAACTGAATCGTGGCGGACAGATTTACTTCGTGCATAATCGCGTTCACGATATTGAACTGGTGGCTCAGCGTCTGAAGCGAATCGCGCCCGAAGCGTCACTGACGATTGCTCACGGTCAGATGGATGAGGATGAACTTGAGCGAGCCATGCTGGAGTTCGTCACGGGTAAGGCCGACATACTTCTGGCGACAACCATTATCGAAAGCGGCCTCGATATTCCAAACGCCAACACGATGTTCATCCATCAGGCGGATATCTACGGCCTGGCGGATCTCCATCAGCTTCGAGGTCGTGTTGGGCGAGACCGGCATCGTGCGTACTGCTACCTGCTTCTGGAAGACAGCAAGATCGTCACAACGAAAGCAACTCGCCGTCTGAAGGCCATTGAGGAGTACAGTGAACTGGGAGCAGGATTCCGCATTGCCATGCGAGACCTTGAGATTCGCGGCGCCGGCAATATTCTGGGAACGGAACAGAGCGGCAACATCGCGGCAGTCGGGTATGAGCTTTACTGTCAGCTGCTGGAGAATGCCGTACGCTCACTGAAGAAGCAGCCTCTGCGTTATCAGCGTCACTGCAAGATCGATCTGCCTGTCTCCAACTACATTCCAGACAAGTATGTTTCCGATCAGAAGCTCAAGATTGAGGTGTACCGCCGACTGTCGCAGGCCAACACGCTGGATCAGCTGCGAGAATTGGAGACTGAGATTCGCGACCGCTTCGGCCCGATTCCGACGGCTGCACGCCGAATGATCCAGCTGCGAGAACTGAACCTTCGAGCTATTGCGTGGAAGGTGGAGAACATTCGTCTCGAAACCGGCTATGCAGTTCTTCGCTATCGGCATGCGAAACTGATCCGAATGCTGTCCCACCTGCACAAGGGACATTTGCGAGTCGTTGACCAGTATGATGCCTACTGGCCGCTCGAAGCTGAAGAAACAGACGGCCCGGCCGTGCTGGATGAACTGCTGGAGGCACTTGCGGTCGCCATGCCGCCTGCCGAAGACGAACAGGAATAAGGACCGCCGGGCGATTCACAGCGAACGAGAACCCTCGCGGCAATTACCCACGACAGCATTCGTCTCCCTATCTTCACAGCTCAGCGTGGGAATTCGTTCAGGGACCAGTTTGTCGAACCCGCAAAATTGGATCAGTTTCTCAGGGCAGTTGCTTGATGACGTGGGATCGTTTGCCTATTCTTGGGTCATCAGTGGGTTTTGTGCCCAAAATGATCTTTGAAAATTCGTTGAAAGTGGGATTTCGGCCCGATACGTTGTAGGCTGTTGTATCGTGTCTTGCCGGTCTTTCATGCCGCCGAAGTGGTTTCGAGGTCGCCATGTTCATTACAGGAGAGTTTCGACGAACGATCGATGATCGATTTCGTCTGATGCTTCCTCCTGAACTGGCACAGGCTGTGGCGGATGAAAATGGCTCGGTGATTCTTGCAAAAGAACGCAGTGGCTGCCTGAGTCTCTGGAGACCGGAAGACTGGCAGCACCGACTGGACAGCGGTATTTCGCTGCTTCGCCAGAAGATCGACGCGGGACGCATGGAACAGCGATGGGGAGATGTCCAGAAACTTGGTCGTCTCCTGTCGACTCGTCACCAGACTCTGCAGCTGGCCAATCGTTCGCGGCTGCTGATACCGGAAGGGTTTCGACCGTTTCTTGGTTGCGACGCCGGTAAGGAAGTCATCATTGTCGGTGCCGTCATTTGTGTCGAAATCTGGCAGCCTGACGCATGGAACAACGTGCTGAAGGATGAGATGCCTGAGTTCGGTGAACTCTTTAAGCAGCTGACACAGTAATCCCGCTTTCGACCTGGACGCAGAACGGATCGAAGAAGAGAAGAGCGACGCTCACTCAACTCAACCTCCCGGAAGGTCGCTCGCTCACTCAACACGGACTGGCGGCTCGCCAAAAGGCTCTATTCACGGATGGCATTTTGGCAGGGATGCCGCTCTTCTCTCTTCGATCCGATTTTTATGCGCGTGCCACGACGCATCGGAACAATGCTCTAAACCGGTTTGCTGCCGGATTCCAGATACCGACGCAGACCACCATCAAACACCTGTCGCCATCCTTCGATCGGCGAATCACCGCCAAGAACGCCAAAGCGATCGTCGCGAATCTTCAGCAGCGTTCCTGACTCTGCTGGAACGAGCGATATTCGCAACGATGTCACTGCCGGGCCGCCGAACGGGGGAAGCAAGTGGCCGGCCAGCTGAAGTTCTCTGCCGCCGTTAACACCGACAACGGTGTACCACAGAAGTCCTTCATCATCACCGAAGTCTTCAAAAACGCGTCCACCAATCCGACCTTCAATGACGAATCTCTGAGTCCTTTCGGAAGTCACAAAGTCCTTTGGCCACCATTGGACCGATTCGCGCGCCAGCGCCTCCCAGACGCGTGCACAGTCTGACGCAATTGAAATCTCAAACTCCCACGACGCAGCTGACACATGTCCGGACGACATAAAGTGTCTCCCGAGAATCCCTGATGCTCATAGAAAAGTGACCCGGGAATTGTTGGCGATTCGCCGCATTTGCTGCAACCATAGCGGAACAGCGAACCCGACCTGATTCCGGTTTTCCGCGTCTCATGCAAAGCCTGCCATTGTCGCCGGAGACCCGGCACAAGTTAGAATCTCCCCATGGACCTCGAGCGCATCAGAAAAGAAATTGCCTTTGAAGCCGCGCGGTTGATGGCGAATCGTCAGGAATCGCGCTACATGGAAGCTCGCTGGCGTGCAGCCCGCTCGATCACTCGCAGCTACCTGCCACCAGAAGCTCTTCCGACCGACTTCGAAATTCGACGTTCACTCGATCAGATCATCGGTGCGGACAGCGCGGCAAAGGCAGATGATTCCACACGGGATGATCAGAAGTTCCAATACTTCCTTTCACTCCTGCTTCCTCTTGATCGAGTCCGGCAGGATCGTCAGTCCCATCCGGAAGGCGATGTTCTGTACCACAGCCTGCAGGTCTTCGAACTGGCTCGCGAACATCGACCGTGGGACGAAGATCTGCTGCAGGCGGCTCTTCTGCATGATGTCGGCAAGGGCATCGACCCGATGGACCATGTCAACGCGGGTCTTGCAGTCCTTCGAGGCCGTATCACAGAACGCGCACTCTGGCTGATCGAAAATCATGGACTGGCTCAGCGTGTTCTGGATGGCACCGCGGGTGCTCGCGCACGACGACGGCTGACGAATTCCGAAGACGCGGATGCTCTGGATATCCTGACCATCTGCGACCGTGAAGGACGATTGCCGGGACGGCGAGTCTGCACGGCGGAAGAAGCGGTGGAGTATCTTCGGCAGCTGGAACTGGACAACGAATCTTCGGCCGACGATGCAGATCCGTCCGTCGAGGACACGGACTTCACTGAAGAATCATGGGAGTAACAAAGGTCATGATTCACATCTTCGACATGAGAGGACTATCGACATGGCCAGCGTAACGGTCACGGTGCAGCAGGACGTGCTGGCCGATCGTCGTCGAATGGCCGCAGAACTCCGCGATGAGTTTTCACGCAAGGGGACGCTGCTCGTCAACATCGTGTCGTCTCCCGGCGCGGGAAAGACCAGCCTGCTGCAGGCGATGGC
>CAZIGZ010000193.1:6026-8472 GCA_964538835.1 uncultured Chitinophaga sp.
TTGCGAGTCGTGCTGCTGAGTTCCACAGAAGGCGATGATAAGCCCGCCAAGTATCCCAAGATGTTTCGGACCAGCCAGGTTCTGGTGATCACCAAATCGGATCTGCTGCCATATGTGCCATTCAGCGTTGCCAGCGCGATCCAGGATGCTCATCAGATTCAGCCGCAACTCTCTTCCTTCGTCACCAGCGCGCTGCGAGGTGAAGGCATAGACGATTGGTGCAGTTTTCTGGAAGACGAACGCAGACGAATGCTGGAGTCTGTCCTGCTGACGTCAAATGAACGGGCTGAGTCTCCTTGATCGGCCTGGGGCATTGAGTCATGTCTGATCCGGATCACATGAGCATCGGCCTCGAACTTTCCGGCTTTGTGCAGGGATGCGGCATCAGACCCCGCGTGGCTCGACTCGCTCATCGATGGAATCTTGCCGGATCGGTCGGCAATGATCCCGCCGGAGTTCGAATTGATCTTGCGGGCCCTGCCGGTTCTGTTCAGGAATTTCTGAAAGAACTGACTGAGAGCCTTCCGCCAGGCTCGATCCTGCACAAATGTCCTGCGGATGTTTCGCTTGCGATTCAATCACC
Organism: uncultured Chitinophaga sp.; assembly: GCA_964538835.1. GTDB lineage: Bacteria > Planctomycetota > Planctomycetia > Planctomycetales > Planctomycetaceae > SXXK01. Next base: position 6,610 of record CAZIGZ010000193.1, read on the forward strand.
GTTTGGAATCCGGGCCTCCCGGGTTGATCGACCGTGTGATGTCCCCATTCCGCGCGACATTGTGATTTGTGAATCCTGTCGGTCCGAAGTCCTGAGTGAACTCGATCGGCGTCAGCATCATGCCTTCAACAGCTGCGCGCTTTGTGGGCCGCGTTACAGTTTGATGGACGCTTTGCCATGGGATCGAGAACGCGGCACGATGAGATCGTTTCCGCTGTGCAGCACTTGTCAGCAGGAATACGAGTCGCCGACGGATCGCCGATTTCACGCCCAGACGATTTCGTGCCCGGAGTGCGGCCCCGCGCTCTTCTTCCGGAAAACACACAGCGAAGACTCGGGAGCGACAATCGCCTCATCGAACTGCCTCACGGAAGCGGTCCAGGTCCTGCGTCAGGGCCAGATCCTGGCCGTCAAAGGCGTCGGTGGATTTCAGCTGCTGTGCGATGCCACTCGGCAGGAAACCGTCGAAGAGCTTCGACGACGTAAACGACGAATTTCAAAGCCGTTTGCCGTGATGCTGCATGATCCTTCCTTGCTGAATCGTGCTCTAAGTTCCCGGGAAGCTGAAGTGCTCAATTCCCCGGAGAATCCCATTGTCGTTCTCGAAAACGTCTGCGTTCCCGGCCAGGCATCGTCCGTAACGTGCGGTCTGAGTTCGCTGGGAGCCATGCGGCCGTCAACGGCTCTGCACTGGCTGTTGAGCGTTCAAGCGGCCATGCCGCTGGTCGTCACGAGTGCCAATGCGGAGTCAGAGCCGCTGCTGTTCGACGACAATGACCCTGAGTGCAACAGGAAGCTCGCTGAACTGTCAGACGCCGTCCTGACTCATGATCGAAAAATCCTGCAGCCCATTGATGACAGCGTGGTGCGTGTGATCGATACCGGGCATGTGACTCTGCGAGCCGCTCGCGGATGTGCGCCATGGCCTTTGTCGCCAGCATCGCAGTTTGATTCATCACCGACGCTTGCAGCGTCTTCTGAACAGAGACTTTCGCGAATCCTCGCGCTGGGAGCCGACCAGAAAGTGGCGCTGGCTATCAGTAACGGTTACCAGATGGCCTTGATGCCTCATTTGGGAGATCTGTCGTCATCGGGCTCACGCATGCGTTTTGAGCATTGCATTGAAAGAACGCTTCATCTGTATCAGTTTGAGCCCCAGGTGATCGTTCACGACCTGCACCCGGATTACTTCACGACGGCATGGGCTCTGAAGCAGTCAGCGAGTTCCAGGAGTTCGCCTCAATGCATGGCCGTGCAGCATCACCATGCGCATATTGCGGCAACGATGCTGGAACATCAGCTGGAGCATCAGGAAGTCCTTGGTATCGCGTTTGATGGGTCTGGCTTTGGACCTGATGGAACAATCTGGGGCGGCGAATTCCTGCGAGTGACCTCCACCGAATTCGATCGCGTGGCTTCGCTCCGTCCGTTCTTCCTGGTCGGCGGCGAACGAGCCATTCGCGCACCATGGCGAGTTGCCGTCGCACTGCTGATGGACGCGATGCCGGAGCTGTCGCTGGATGAAATCCAGGACCTGCTTGATCTGCCTGAGCCGCAGCAACAGCATCAATTGGACATCATCTTTGATCTGCTGAAGTCACAGCAACAGCATCAACAGGATCACCCGACCGGCGGAGCGGTTGAAGCAGCCATCCCAGGCATCTCACAAACCAGCAGTATGGGGCGACTGTTTGACGGCATCGCCTCTCTGGTGCTCCGTGTCCACACGGTCTCGTTCGAAGGCGAAGCGGCCATGAAACTGGAATGCTGCGCGACGGAGTTCGATGACGAGTTCATCGAACAGCCCCATTGTAAACCGACTGTCCTCAGTCGCTCCCAGCCCTATTGTAAACCGACTGTCCT
>CAZIGZ010000193.1:8572-10558 GCA_964538835.1 uncultured Chitinophaga sp.
ATTGTAAACCGACTGTCCTCAGTCGCTCCCAGCCCTATTGTAAACCGACTGTCCTCAGTCGCTCCCAGCCCCATTGTAAACCGACTGTCCTCAGTCACTCCCGGGCTCCAGGTGACTGGTCAATCCCCATCGTCACCACATCTGCAGCCACGGTCCAACTCCAATGCGACTGGCGACCAGTGATCCGCAATCTTGTCTATGCAATCCGACAGCAGACTCCACCTTCGTTACTCAGTGCCGCCTTCCATGATGCGGTCGCAGGACTGGCGGCACATGTCGCCTTGCTGTTTCCTGACCTGCCCGTTGTCATCGGCGGCGGTTGTTTTCAAAACACGGTTCTGGTCCGACGATTGAAGGATCACCTCGCGAAGATTGAGCGTCCCCTGTTTTGCCCGGAACGTGTTCCAGTGAATGACGGAGGAATCTCCGCCGGTCAGCTGCTGGTTGCGGCGTCCAGACTGGCGACGGACGGGAGACCGGATCGCACGCTGGCTGATGACGTCGATTCGCACGAATGATCTTCGGAACATGGAAGGACCAGAGACGGACCGTTCGTCCTGTCAGCGTTTGCCAATAGCTCTGTCCGAGATATCTCGACGGCACCAGCCGCCTTTCCAGGAGATCTTGTCGACGGCTTCGTACGCGCGAGCCTTGGCTTCGGCAACGGTTGCCCCCATTGCGGTCACACCCAGTACTCGACCACCCGTATTGACGACTTCACCGTTCTTCATCGCAGTGCCGGCGTGGAAGACTTTGACATCAGGCAGCGCGTCGGCGTCTTCGATGCCGGAGATGTCGTGCCCCTTTGTGTAATCGCCCGGGTAGCCTTCCGAAGCCATGACGACACAAACGGCCGGGCGAGGATCCCAGTCCAGTCCTTCCAGTTCGGAAAGACGTCCCGTGGCTGCCATCATCAAAAGTTCCGCCAGATCCGTTTTCAGACGCATCAAGACGGGCTGAGCTTCCGGGTCGCCGAATCGAACGTTGTACTCCAGAACCTTGGGACCACCGGCCGTCAGCATGATGCCAGCATACAGAATTCCGGAGAACGGACAGCCATCTACCTTCATCGCATGAACGGTCGGAACCAGGATTCGACGAACGATCTCGTCCATGATTTCCGTAGTAATCAGCGGAGCAGGGCAGTACGCTCCCATGCCGCCAGTGTTAGGTCCTTTGTCATTGTCGTAAGCTCGCTTGTGGTCCTGAGCCACTTCCAGCGGAACAATGGTGTCGCCGTCGACCAGAGCAAGAACGCTGGCTTCTTCACCGACAAGGCACTCTTCAATCACAACCTGAAGACCTGCGTCGCCGAATGTCTTTTCCTGAAGAATCGACTTCACAGCCGCGCGGGCCTGGGCCTTGTTCGCGCAGACGAACACGCCCTTTCCTGCCGCCAGACCGTCCGCCTTGACCACCAAAGGCTGTTCGTCGCCTTCTTCAATGTAACGATCGGCTTCCTGCCATCGATTGAAGACTGCAAAATCAGCCGTCGGGATACTGGCACGGCGAAGCATTTTCTTCGTAAAGACCTTGCTGCCTTCGAGCCGTGCCGCCGCGGCGCTGGGTCCGAAAATCGTGAGACCCTGACGACGAAACTCATCCACAATGCCAGCGACCAGCGGGGCTTCCGGGCCAACGACGGTCAGGTCAATTCTGTTATCGCGAGCAAATTGGACCAGTCGCGGAATATCTTCGGAGCTGATGTTGCGGTTGTCGCCATCCTTTGCCGTGCCCGCATTCCCCGGCGCACAAAAGACTTCTTCGACCTTGGGAGACTGCTTCAGCTTCCACACCAAAGCGTGTTCTCGTCCGCCCGAACCGACAACCAGAATTCTCATCGCACATCACTTTCAAGACAAAACAAAAAGACTCGCGGCAGATTACCGCGAGTCCTTCAGGTTTTCGATTCTCAGGTTCACTGCTGTCTGTTCTGAGAGGGAATTCTCACAGAGAAGCAGTCACCTTATGTGACCGGAACGGATT
>CAZIGZ010000194.1:0-10498 GCA_964538835.1 uncultured Chitinophaga sp.
GTCGCCGCAGCGATAATCGCATCGTCCGTGATGCGAACACCGTGATGGCTTTCGTACCGTTCCTTCAAGCCTCGGAGGATTGAGATCGTGTCTTCAACATTCGGCTCCTGCACGATCACTGGCTGGAACCGACGTTCCAGTGCCGGATCTTTTTCGATGTGCTTGCGGTATTCATCCAGAGTCGTCGCACCGACGCAGTGAAGTTCGCCGCGAGCCAGTGCCGGCTTCAGCAGGTTCGACGCATCCATCGCACCTTCGGCATTGCCTGCACCGACGACGGTATGAAGCTCGTCGATGAACATGATGATCTGACCATTCGAGCCCTGCACTTCCTTCAGGACAGCCTTCAGCCGATCTTCAAACTCGCCGCGGTACTTGGCTCCCGCCACGAGCGCGCCCATATCCAGCGCGAAGACTCGCTTGTTGCGAAGGTTCTGCGGAACGTCGCCCAGCACAATTCGATGCGCGAGGCCTTCCACGATCGCCGTCTTGCCGACGCCCGGCTCTCCGATCAGAACGGGATTGTTCTTACGACGGCGAGACAGCACCTGAATGACTCGACGAATTTCCGTGTCGCGCCCAATCACAGGATCGATCTTGCCCTCGCGAGCCAGCTGGACCAGGTCCTTGCCATACTTCTCGAGCGCCTGAAACTTGTCTTCCGGATTCTGGTCCTGCACAGTCTGTCCTCCTCTAAGTGTCTTCACTGCTTCCAGCAGATCTTTTTCTTCAATGCCGTTCAGCGACAAAAGTCGTTTGGCCTGATCTTCGACCTGTGACAGAGCAATGAGCAGATGCTCCGTTGAAGTAAACTCATCGCCCATGGAATCTGCCTGCTTCCTGGCAGCGTTGAGCACCTTGACGGCTTCCGGTCCGGCTCCGACTGGCTCCTGCGAACCCGAGCTTTGTGGCAGTCGACTGAGTTCACCGTCGACCATTCGTTCCAGCTGAGGCAGATGTACTCCCAGTTTCTGAAGCAGAGGCCGAACCAGTCCGTCCTGTTCATCCATCAGTGACTTCAGAAGATGAATTGGACGGAGAAAACGATGCGAACTCTCTTCCGCCAGTTCCTGTGCCCGCTGCAAAGCCTCAGCACATTTGACGGTGAGCTTTCTTGGATCGAATGCCATGTTCAGCCTCCCTTGGTTTCAACAGTGGTGTGCGTGGCAGGGGCACACGTCGTGCGACAGACGGGCGAACGGCACACACGGACCGCCCGTCTTGATAATCAGATGGATGCTCTTTCAAAGAAGTTTGCCCGGCAGCGTGGAATGCTAAAATCATGCCAGCCAAAACGGCAGTCTCACAATCCCAGAGTGGTGGTGCAAAAATGGCACTTTTCTGTGGGGCTGAACTGACAGGAAGCATGGGAGGTAGCCGAGTCATGGGAGTTATGTGTTTGTCGGAATAACAGCAACAAACAGAAGAGGACGTATATGTTCCTCAAACTTTCCAATTTGAAGCTCACACATCCGGTCCGGACGCAAGCCAGGATTGACCAATGCGATAATCGCAAGGCGATTTTCGTCCTCGAAGGGCAATTATGGTTTGGGCCGATTCCAGCAAGCCGGGGGCAGGACGCTCCTCCACAACTGAAGCACCCGAAATTCACATTTCGGTGTGTCTGGACTGCGGTACGCCCATCCCGGCACGCCTGATTGAACTGGCTCGCATGGACCTGATGATGCTGACCGACCGTCCCCTGCGGTTTGGAACGCAACTGCAGATTGCGATGTACAGTGACCTGATTTCCGCTGTGACTCAGAATCGGGCGACCGTCCATTGGTGCCACCCACAACAGGCAGGCTGGCAGGTTGGTGCATTTCTTTCCCAACCACTCCCGGATCGACTGACCGAAAATACATGGCACGACCTGCGTAACAACCTCCGTTATGACAGTAACTGGCGGGCGTTTGTCCTGTTCGACGGCTGCGGAAGTCTGGAAAGTGTCCGCATCCTGAATTACTCGATCAACGGTCTTCGACTGTCCGTCCCTGGTCGACGAAACCTGACCGGCGGTTTTTCACTGTTCACCTCCAGTGCCGGTCGAGAAGGCGCACTGCTGAACGGCCAGGTGCAGTGGTGCAGGGAAGTCGAGGGCAGTACTCAAATCGGCTGCATGATTCACGGTCAGCGCGGACGAGATCTGCCAAGAATGTTTGGAAGGCTGGATGCGATTCACGTGTCGGATTCCGAGGCTCAGAAGAATTCGTCGGGCGAATCCATTGAAACACTGCGGTGCGAAATGTCACTGCAGGAACGGTTCCTGTCGGCCGACGATGCTGCCAGGGTGACTCGCCGTCTGGACGATGCCGACTGGTACGATCTCTCCAACGTTACGTAAGAAACTCCGAGATCACGCTGTCGGCGATCATCAGGCCATCACGTGTTAACGCCAGATGCCCCTGCGTCAGAATAGCGAGGCCGCAAGCCACCGATCGCTCGACGGCATCTTCACAGAGTCCTTGCACACTGATCCCGAATCGCTTTTCGAACGCGTTCAGATCCACACCGGCACGCAGCCTCAAGGCCAGCATGATGGCTTCGCGAGCCATCTCTTCCGGCGTGAGCTGTTCGTCTTCAATGTAGACCGGAACTCCCTCCGCCCACGCTTTCAGCCACTGAGTCACTCGACGCGCATTGGTCGTTCTTCGCCCGTGAACATATCTCGCAGCTCCGGGGCCGAACGCGAAGTATTCGTCCGCGGTCCAGTAAACCATGTTGTGCCGACATTCCGACCCGCGTCGCGCAAAGTTGGAAACTTCATAGTGGTGGAATCCATGCTGCTGCAGGAAATCGATCGCATGGACATACATCTCGCGTTCTGTTTCTTCCGGCGCTTTGGGAAGTTCGCCGGAATTCTTACGGCGAAAGAACGAAGTCCCCGGCTCAAAGGTCAGACCGTACGTGGAGATGTGTTTCAAGGGAAGCTGCACTGCTGTTTGCAGAGAGTACTTCCAGGATGCCAGCGTTTGCCCGGGAACACCGAAGATCAGGTCAGCTCCAGTGTTCGGAAATCGCTCGGCAACCATACGGATGACCTGGCAAGCCTCATCGGATCGATGACTGCGTTCCAGTGTCTTCAGTTCGGAATCGACAAACGACTGAATTCCAAGACTGACGCGATTCACTCCGAGCTCGCTGAGAACATGCAGGCGTTCTTCGTCGAGTCCATCGGGATTCGCTTCAACACTGAATTCTCCGCCCGGCTCGAGAGTAAAGAACTCGAAGAGTGTCTCGAACAGAATCCGCAGGTCCCGAGCCGGCAAGTGTGTCGGTGTTCCGCCTCCAAAGAAGATCGTCCGAACGGGCCATGGGCGTGGCACATCGCGGCATTCGAATTCCAGTTCCCTGCGAAGGCACTGCAGATAATCCGGAATCAGCCTGTCTCGATTGGCCACCAGAGTAAAGTCGCAGTAGCCGCATCGATGCATACAGAACGGCACATGAACGTACACAGCCGAGGGCCATCCCGTTGCCGCATTCACTGGATGCACATTCAGCGGAGCCCCTGTCACTGGCCAGCACCTCTTCCGGCACGTTTTCCGACATACAGACGGACATTGTGCGTGGATCGCCCGCCCGCCACGATGTCCGGGATTCCGTCTCCATTGAGGTCCGCGACCGTCAGATCTTCTGTCGCCATCTCGCCTTCGTCGAGCACCTGCGAGGACCATTTGGTTGAGTCGGCTTTGGAGCACCAGAAGACCATCACTCCGAACTTCTTCGGCGTGTCACTATGGCCGAACGCAATCTCATCGCTTCCGTCACCATCAAAGTCGGCCGTCCACAACGCGTGACCTCGCTTGAACCCCTGATGAATCGTGACCCAATTCCATGGATCGCCCTGCTTTTCAGGTTCAAGGTAGACCGACAGAGCATCGCCGTGCATCGGTTCCACAGAAGTCAGGAATCGCCGACCGTTGGCAAGCTTCCCGATCTTCACTTCGCCGGCTCCATTCAGATTCGGATCCTGTGCGCCCTGACGACCGAACTGGAGGTGAGTTCGTTCCCATCCATCGGCTTTGCGACGAATCAGGCTGAGACCTTCGCGGCTGGCTGTCAGTGTGTCGATGCTTCCGTCTGCGTCAAAGTCGATGTGCCAGTGGTTGTGCATTCGATTGAGTGACTCGTCCAGCAACGTTGACGACCATCGCTCAGTGGCCGGGGACTGCGGAATCTCAAAAGCCAGCAACCGTACGCCATTTCCAGCGGAGGCATTCAGAGGCGAAACAACCAGTTGAGGCGTTCCATTGCCAAGAACATCGGCCCATCGCATGCGATGAACCGAGGTCTCTTCCCCGACCGCATGCACATTCCACAGCACTGCGGGGTCTTCTTTGCGGCTGATCCAGTGCAGCGTTCCCGTTTTGGTCCATCCCGCACCGATCGCGAAGTCCACTTTTCCATCCTGATCAATATCGTGCGCGGCGATGCAGACGTTGTCCGGCGGAGTCTGATCCTGAAGAATCACATGGGGCGTCCATGACGGAGCTTCATACCAGACGACTCGACTTTCCGAGAGTGCAACGATGTCCTGATGAGAATCTCCGTTCACATCGGCCGTCGTGACCGCGTAGCAGACCTTGCCGACATTCGCGTCGACGGTCTGAATGTCGAACTCCACCGGGAACTGCTGCCCTGGAAGAACGCACGGTGACAGCAAAACGGCCATGATGCCCAGCGAGTAGATTCGCAATCCGGAAATCTTCGGCCCTGGCATGACCCTGCTCCTTTGGTTCAGTTCGACAGCGTGGGAGTAAGAGCGTCGGCCCTGTCAGTGATGGGGATCTGGCAGGCCATTAACGGAAACTTATTCGGCAGAAGGTGGAGCATCGTTCCCGGCAGGCCCGCGTCCTCGGCCCCGTCGTCGACCTCGACGGCGAGGACGTCGGCGGCCCCGTTCAGCACCATTCGCGGAACCACCCTCCGTCGCTTCGGTCTCGTCTCCGTCAGCGTCGTCGTCGGCTTCAAGTCCATCGTCGGGAAGATTGCCGTTCAGCAGTTCATCGTTGACACCATCACCAAATTCCGGCGACGGTGCACTCGATTCCGCGGCTGGAGCAGTTCGCCGTGGCGGACGATTTCGATCCCCGCGTCCCTGACGCTGAGACTCTGTCTGGTTCGCTGGTGACTCGTTTGCGGAACCTGCCGCACCATCAGATGCCAGTTCCTGAGCATTCAGAGTATCCGAGGCTGGACCGGGCTGAGAATGCCGTGACCGTCGATCACGATTTCGGTCTCGACTGCCCGAACGGTCTCTGCCTCTGGTCTGGTCACGGTCTCTGTCCCGGTCTTGATCTCGCTGGCGAAGTGAAAGGAGCCACGATTTCGAAAGAGACGAACGTGCTGTATCCCGAAAGCCCGGCGATTATCAACGTCACCAAAGCGCCGTACTTCGCTAAGGGTGATGGAGTCACGGACGACACGGATGCGATTCAGAAGGCACTTTCGGACACGATGGGACTGCATCGGATGCTGTACTTCCCCAACGGGACGTACTTGATTTCGAAGACTCTGAACTGGTCAAAGAAGAACGCTGATGGTCGCGATGCGTGGGGCAAGAATTTTCTTCAGGGGCAGAATGCTCATCGCACGATCTTCCGCCTGAAAGATGGCACGTTTACGAACACCGAAAAGCCAGCCAGCATCATGTGGTGCGGTGGCTTTGGCTCCGCAGACTGGTTTCACAATTACGTTCAGGACATCACGTTTGATGTTGGCAACAACAACCCCGGTGCGATCGGGCTGCAGTTCTATTCGAACAATTCCGGAGCCGTGCGAAACTGTCGATTCATTGCGTCGGAGAACAGCGGCACAATCGGGCTCGATCTGGGTCACCGCGATATGAATGGCCCATTGCTGGTCAGGAACTGCGAAGTAAAGGGATTTCTGCGAGGTATCAAAACGGCGAACGCTGTGAACGGCCAGACATTCGAACATATCACGCTGAAGGGGCAACGTGAAATCGCGATCGATAACGAAGGCCAGTCGATCAGCATCCGAGGACTGCTCAGCCAGAATGCCGTGCCAGCCGTTCGAAGCTACGGAAGCTGCTGCCTCGTGGATGCTCAACTGTCCGGCCAGTCCGGCGCGGAGAAATGGCCGGCGGTGATCAACTACAACGGAGGAAGCATTTTTCTTCGCGACGTTCAGACAACCGGCTACTCGCGAGCACTCGGCGATGTCAGTACACCGGACTGGTTTGCCGCCACACGCATCTCTGGTGAAGACAAGCGCGGCAGCCTCGGTCCGAACATCAACGAGTATTCATCTGCGAAGGCGACAAACGCTTTCGCCGCGAAAGAGAGATTGAAGTCAGGATCGCTTCGCCTTGCCGTGAAGGAACCTCCAGAGATTCCGGCCGATGATCCCGCCACCTGGGCCAATGTGGACGACTTCGGAGCGGACCCGACGGGCAATCAGGACTCTTCCGCCGCTATCCAGAAGGCGATCGATTCCGGCGCGACGACCGTGTTTCTTCCCGGCTTCTATGCTCTGAAGTCCACGGTACTGATTCGAGGCAACGTCAGGCGACTGATCGGTGTTGGCGGCTGGATTGATTACACGCACCAGGCTCAGCCGGACTTTCGAGTTCTGGACGGGACGTCTTCTGCTCTGTCCATCGAGCACTTCTCTTACATCCATGGCGGCATCGAAATCGACTCTTCACGCACGGTCATCTTTCACAGTGTGGCGGACTGCGATCTGACGTTTACCGACAAAGCAGAAACCGGTGAACTGTACTTCGAGGATTTCGTGACTCACGACCTGAAGCTCAAACGTCAAAAAGTCTGGGCTCGACAATTGAACGTGGAGAACGAAGGGACGCACGTTGTGAACGACGCCAGTCAGCTTTGGGTGCTGGGTTATAAGACTGAACGAGGCGGCACGCTGCTGGAAACTCGGAACAACGGACGCAGTGAAATCCTGGGAGGCTTCAGTTACACGACGACGGCGGGCAAACTCGCTCCGATGTTCGTCACAGAAGACTCATCCGTCTTCACATGGTTCAATGAAGTGTGCTTCAACGACGATCCGTTTGAGACCATCATCCAGGAAACTCGAAACGGCAAGTCAAAGACCATCAAGCGAGGCGAAGGAACCGCGATGCCGTATGTGTCGTCCCATGCAAAAACATCGCACGGTGAGGAGTGACGAGGCAACAATTCATCTCTTGCAGTGCGAGACCACATCGCTACTTCGCAAGCAGCATCTGTACCAGAAAATCGGTGCCGTCGGCGTACTTCGGGGACTTAGAATAGCCAGGGATCACGAGGTGGCATTCGTGTCCGACCTGGTCGGACTTCTCTTTGAGCTTCACACCGTACAGCGGATGATGAATTCCGTGACCCGCGTCCCTCGACGGGAGATCCATTTCAGCGCTGCAGGTCATGAACAGTGGTGGATCGTTTGAGTCAACATGATTGATCGGTGAGAACTCGACGTAAAGCCGACTGTACTTGTCACGGTCCTTCATGACATTTGCAATATCCGACTCACCCACGGCATTTGCGATCATGGGATGCAGGAGCACATTAGGTCCCAGCCAGCCTTCAATCACAGCCGGGTCAATGGAGGTCTGGCCAACGAACACGGACGCAGCACAGACTCGCGTGGATTCCCGAAGGATGGGATCCGTCGCGTGTGCATCGGCGAGTTCATCGTGCAGCAGGAGCCACATCACCGTGCACCCTCCCGCGCTTGGCCCCGTCAGCGCGATATGAGTCGTATCGATGTTCCATGGATCGGCTTTCGAACGAAGAAACTGGATGGCTCTTGCTGCATCGTGAACCGGCGCCGGGAGGGGATGCTCGGGCGTCAAACGGTAGTTGATCGCCGCAAACGAAATGCCCTTGTCCAGAAATGGCTGAATCGCTGGTCCCTTCAGACTCTTGTCTCCCGTCAGCCAACCGCCGCCGTGAATGTAGACCAGCAGTGGTCGTGGACCATCACCGGAAGCCGCCCAGAAGTCGAGTACGTTTCGGGCATCAGGACCATAAGAGACATTCGCCATCGTTGGCGTCGGTTGCTCGAAGGTCGCAGCAACGAGCCATCCGCCGCTTGCACACATTAGCCACAAGACAACGGCAGCGTTGAGCGATCTGATCACGATTCGGTCCAATCCTGGTTCCTGCTGCCTGTCACGCGAGCGACGCTGTGAAGTATTTCCCCCAACAGAAACATTTCGTTTGTAGCGGCAGGGCGCGAGCCCTCCGGTGAATCTGCGAGATGGATTTGCATGATGAACGTGCCAGTTGGCCTCTGCCGTACAGCCTCTTCGAAGCGGACAGTTTACAGTCGAAGACGCGGCTTGTCACACAGGCGATAACGGTCGGTTGAATGACTCTCAATCCGCCACGTAAGTGAGGGGCGATCTTTCGATTCACGATAACTTCGATCTCTCACTGACGTATCGGGCCGGCGAAACGGCGTAATTCGACACCCTGTTGCAGGACGGCGTGATTTCCGGCCGACTCGAACATTCTGGCGAACCTCCGGACCGAAACCCGTGTCTTCAGTCGCTATACTTGTAACGTCGCGAGGACGTTACTGTCGTGTTTTGAGCAAATGAACGGATGCTGAAAGGACAAGACCGATGAGAACTGACCTGACAGACATTACGATGGTTGTCGACCGCAGTGGATCCATGAGCTCTATTAGGTCGGATGCGGAAGGTGGTATCAACACGTTTATCAAATCGCAAAAGACCGCAACTGGTGAGGCGCTCCTCACACTCGTTCATTTTGACACCGAATACGAGTTCGTTCATTCCGGCGTCCCGGTCCAGTCGGTCCCTGGATATCAGCTTGTCCCGCGTGGCTCCACGGCATTGCTCGACGCCGTGGGGCGAGCCATCAATGAGACAGGTGCGCGACTTGCCGCCATGGAAGAATCTCAGCGGCCTGGACTGGTCCTGTTCGTAATCGTGACGGACGGCGAGGAGAATTCCAGCAAGGAGTTTACTCTGGAACAGATCCGAACGATGATTGAACACCAACAAACCGTTTACAGCTGGCAGTTCACGTTTCTGGCCGCCAATCAGGACGCCTTCGCAGCAGGGCAGTCCATGGGAATCGGTCAATCGGGCATCGCCGGATTCGTCGCGGACAGAATCGGATCGGCCTACACAGCATTGGCCCAGAAAACATCCCGCATGTGTTGTCATTCCCGTCAGTCCTCCACTGGGTCGGTTCACGGATTCTGCAGCCGTCCTTTTGCTCTGCCCTCTGGCTACCGCACTCATGGACTTTCTTGCCGGGCGCAGGGAACTTCACCGGCAGTTCTGACAGGAAAACGCTCGCCACCTGTCTGTCACGTGCTACAACCCGAAGACAACGCAAACGCATTTGCCCGAAACCCGTCACCGGTCTGCCATGGAATCACACAAACATACAATTGCGATCATCGGTGCAGGAGTGGCTGGCCTGACATGTGCTCGTGAACTGGCAACCGACGGATTCAAGGTCACAGTCTTCGACAAAGGCCGCTCACCGGGTGGCCGCACGGCAACTCGGCGGAAAGAGCCGGGCTGTGAATTCGATCATGGGGCTCAGTATTTCACGGCACGCGATCCGCGATTTCAGAAGGTGACAACGGACTGGATCCAAAGAGGCGTCGTGTCGGAATGGCATGGCCGTATCGTTCGGCTCGAAGCCGGTGTGGCCACGGAGACAACTCCCCTGCCCCGCTATGTCGGTACGCCTGGAATGTCAGCCATGGCGGCAGACCTTGCTAACGGACTTCATGTCCATTCCGGCATTCAGGTCGTGCGAATCCATCGAGACTTGGCAGGCTGGAATTTGACCACGACAACGACGGACGTTCACGGTCCTTTTGAATCGCTTATCATCACGTTACCTTCTCCGCAGGCCGCCGCGCTGTTGAATGATCATCCGTTCGGCCAATTGTCCGCTGCCGTGCCGATGACGCCATGCTGGGCCGTGATGGTCGCATTCGACACGAAGCTTGAAGTCCCATGGGACGGTGCCTTTGTTCACGGCTCACCATTGTCATGGGTCGCACGCAACAGCTCCAAACCTGGTCGAAGCCAACAGAACGACTCATGGGTCCTGCATGCCACATCCGAATGGTCCTCGGAGCATCTGGAACAGTCTCCGGAAACATCCGCAACGGAACTGCTCGCTGCGTTCTCGAGGCTCGCTGACACACCACTGCCACCTCATTGCTACCTGCTGGCTCATCGCTGGCGATACAGCCTTGGCTCCGATCCCTCCGAACGAAAAGTACTCGTTGATGCCGAGAACCGTCTGATTGTCTGCGGCGACTGGCTCTCCGGCGGACGCGTTGAAGGCGCATTTCTCTCCGGAGTCGACGCGGCCGTCCGGGTCCGAGACTTCTGACAAGGGGCTGACAGCCCCTTGACCCAGAGGAACCTACCGGTTCGAGCTCCGAAAACGCTCAGGTTGTTCGCTCGCCAATCATGTTCGCACCGTGCGCGCTTGATTCTGAGTAAGACGCCAATAGACATGTCAAC
>CAZIGZ010000195.1:0-1110 GCA_964538835.1 uncultured Chitinophaga sp.
ACCGCGATGCTGAGTACGAGTACGAAGGGATGGCAGAAGCAATGGGGCTTTGGGGTCGCGGCGGCTTGGGGACGGTTTGTGGATTGCATGAACCTCGGGTTGTCACCTGAGGCTATTTGCTGGTGCTGCTTCGCAGCTGAAGACGGGCGATTGTCGTCCTGTTGTGCTTTATCCGCGCTTATCCGTGTCATCCGCGGTTCACTCACTGCCGAGCAGTTCCAGGGTGACAAGCCTGGACAGCGGGAGGCTTATACACGCGAGTGACAGCGCGGTTCGTCTTCGTAGTTTGGCGGCTGCCGTTCTGGGGACGGCGCCGCGGTTGTGATTGGGGAATGGGAGTAGGATTATGATTAGGATTAAGAGTACGAGTAGGATTAGGATTAAGATTAGGATTAGGACAACAAGGGGGTGGGGGACACGGAGGGCTGACGCCCAGCCGCTCGCCGTTTTGGAGGTGTGACAAGCGTGGGTGCCAGCGGTAAACTTTGATCGGCGAGGAGTCCTCAACGTGATGAATCCCGCAAGGGCCTTTCCTGAGCCCTATCCAATGTCGTACACATCGCACGAAGTTTGTTCGGAAACGAGTCTTCTGTACCACCACGGCGCCGACCGTGATTACGAGCTGATGTGTGATTTTCCTCAGGCCCCCATGTCCGGAGTGTGGAGTTGTCGGGGAAGTGCTTCTCGGCTTGCGGATCGGGCAACAATGGCCAAAGTGTCAAATCGGAACCATAGAACGATGTGCATGAGGCCGTATGGGCAGCCCGGATGAAGCCGGTGTCGCGCATCCGCGGGAGTCCATGTGGTTGCGTGGTTGTTTGGTGGTTGTTTGAGCGCGAATATTCACCGCAGAGCCTGCAATCATCGGTTCCCAGCGCACTCGGCGTGCGCCGTTAGTCACGCCACCTTGGGGCGTCTCGCGGGGGCCAGGCTCTCTTCCAGGGACGTCGGTTGTTTTGCGGCCGGCGCAGGGTTATCTTTCGAGATTCGAAAATGCGGAGCGGAGTTGGCTCCTTGCTGATATTCCGCAGGAAATCCTGACTTCACGTTATTCCACAGGGCACACGAAATGTCTGACACCACCAACGGAAAACTCAATCGCAAACTTCG
>CAZIGZ010000195.1:1210-10316 GCA_964538835.1 uncultured Chitinophaga sp.
GCCGATGCGGGCTTCAACGTGATCTGCGACAAGCCGATGACTTTCGACTTTGCTCAGGCCGAAGACCTCGTCAAGACAGTCGAAAAGAGCGGCGTGGTCTTCGCAGTCAGTCACAACTACACGGGTTATCCACTGGTTCGACAGGCTCGCGAGATGATCCTGAGCGGTGAGTTGGGCGAAATCAACGCGATCCGCAGCAACTACATTCAGGGCTGGCTGCGAACTCGACTGGAATCTTCAGACCAGAAGCAGGCAGCATGGCGAACGGACCCCAAGCGATCTGGCGCAGCCGGTTGCTTCGGCGACATTGGGACTCACGCGTACAATCTGGGCCGCTACATGACGGGGCTCATCCCAGCGGAGATTTCCTGCCACCTTCGAGTCTTCGCAGAAGGTCGTGCGCTGGATGATTACGGTCACGCGGTTGTTCGTTTCGAAAATGGTGCTCTCGGCACGGTCACAGCAAGCCAGATTTCTCACGGCCGTGAGAACGATTTGTTCATTGAAGTCGATGGAACCAAAGGCGCGCTCTCATGGCGTCAGGAAGAACCGAACGCGATGATCGTACGTCGCAACGGGTCTCCGCATCAGATCTACACTCGCGATCCGAATGCTCCATTCATGAACAGCATGGGTAAGGCCGCCTGCCGTCTGCCTTCCGGACACCCGGAAGCCTTCTTTGAAGCTTTCGCGAATGTTTACCGCTTTGCCTATGACGCCATGGTCGCACGAGCGACGGGCGAAGCGTTTGAAAAGAAGGACACCATTTACCCCAACGTCTACGACGGTGCGGAAGGTATGTACTTCATTCAGCAGTGCGTCAGCAGCAGCCAGCAGAACGGTGCCTGGCTGCCGATGAAGTACTCCGGAGCACGCCGGTAGCGAATCCAGCGGCGGCCGTTTGGTGTGCAGAATGTGAACGAAGCCCGGGTTTTTGGAAACGCCGGGCTTCTTTTGTTCTGCAATTGACGTGAGCAGCCATGGAGTGTCATCCTGCCAGTCAGGGCCAGGTCCAACACCTGCTCTGCGCCTGTTTCCCACCTGTGTATGCTCTGAGGTCCGTTATGACGAATCCTTTCCAGCAGAACATTGACCGAGTGACTCGTCGTCAGATGTTTGGAACGTCAGCGTCCGGAATTGGGGCCGTGGCACTGGCCAGTCTGCTGGGCCAGAAGTCCGCGTCGGGCGTTGAGGCCGGGTTGCCGGGATTGCCACACTTTCCGGCGAAGGCAAAACGAGTCGTCATGTTGTGGCATGGTGGTGGTCCGTCACACGTCGATCTCTTCGACGAGAAGCCCGTCATGCGGGAGATGGCGGGTCAGGACATCCCTGATTCCATTCGCGGGACGACTCGACTTTCGACGATGTCAAGCGGTTATGCCAAGTGGCCTTGTCTTCCTTCGATCAAGCCCTTTCAGACCTATGGTGAATGCGGCATGCGGCTCAGTGAGATGCTGCCGAATGTTGGTTCGATCGCCGATGAGTTATGTCTGGTTCGCAGCATGAGAACGGAAGCTGTCAATCATGCGCCGGGCGTGACGTTTTTCATGACAGGTTCTCAGGTTCCCGGGCGACCAAGCATGGGAGCATGGCTGTCTTACGGCCTCGGCTGCGAGACGGACAACCTTCCTGCATTCGTTGTGATGACATCCAGCGATAAGGGCAAGACCTGTGGACAGCTCTTCTTCGACTACTATTGGGGGACCGGCTTTCTGCCCAGTCGATTTCAGGGCGTACGATTTCGAAATACGGGCGACCTGGTTCCTTACCTGAACAATCCTCCGGGGGTCTCAGCCGCCGCGCGACGAAGTCTGCTGGATGACATTTCGGAGATGAACCGCAAACATCTGGCGGAGTATGGTGACCCCGAGATTGATACTCGGATCGCTCAATACGAGATGGCTTTTCGGATGCAGTCGAGTGTCCCGGAATTGGTCGACTTCAGCGGCGAATCAAAACCTGTCATCGACCGTTATGGCCCGGACGCGCTGGTCAAGGGATCGTTTGCCAACAACTGTCTCATTGCGCGACGTCTTCTTGAACGCGGCGTTCGTTTCGTCCAGCTGATGCACGCCGGCTGGGACCAGCACGGCAACCTGTTTACGCAGTTGGCCGAACAATGCAAAGACACAGAAGGTCCGGCGGCGGCTCTCGTGAAGGACTTGAAAGAACGCGGAATGCTGGAAGATACCCTTGTCATCTGGGCTGGTGAATTTGGTCGGACACCGTTCGGCCAGGGGGATCCCAGCAATCCCAAAGGACGTGACCACTTTGGCCGTGCGTTCAGCTGGTGGATGGCCGGCGGCGGCGTTCGAAAAGGCACGGTGTATGGTGAGACCGATGACTTTGCATGGAATATCACGGCCAACCCGGTCCATGTTCACGATATGCAGGCGACCATCATGCATCTGTGTGGCATAGACCATACGAAGCTGACGTTTCGATATCAGGGACGTCAGTATCGTCTGACGGATATTCATGGTGAAGTGGTGAACGGAATACTCGCCTAGCGAAGAACCGATTCTTCCAGGGAGAACAGTCTGCTTTTGACCGGGCATTGGTTCCGGGCGCCTGCATTTCTTCCCTTCCGTTGTGCTCGTAGAATCAACGACGCCATGCGGCTTTACTGATTTAATTTCGCCATCTGCGCGTTTTTTTGCAACAGGTCCATGACACACAATACCAGCGATCTTGCACAGCGAATTCTCCGCGAGCAGTTTGGGCATCCATCGTTTCGCGGAACGCAGGGAGACATCATTCAGACGCTGCTGGGTGGTCGAAGCTGCCTGGTCATCATGCCAACCGGCAGCGGCAAATCGCTTTGCTATCAGATTCCCGCCCTGGTACTGGCCGCTGTCGACGGAGAGAAGCGTGGGGCAAATGAGAAGCCGGCACTGACTGTGGTGATCAGTCCGTTGATCGCGCTGATGAAGGACCAGGTCGACAGTCTGGTGCGACGAGGGATCGCCGCCACATTCATCAATTCGTCGTTGTCGAAGAATGAACGAGAGAAACGCTATGCGGACGTTGCGGCCGGCAAGCATGTGATTCTGTACGTCACGCCGGAGAGGTTTCGAAAGCCGGAGTTTCTGGCCGTGCTGGCAAAACGAACGATCCGACTTCTGGCTGTCGACGAAGCTCACTGCATCAGTGAATGGGGGCACGACTTTCGTCCCGACTACACAAAACTGGGTGACATCCGCAAAGGGCTTGGCAATCCCGTGACCGTCGCGCTGACCGCCACGGCGACCCCGGATGTTCAGCGCGACATTTTCCGGCAGCTCAATCTTTCGCCAGTGGATTCTCCGACGTTCCATGAAGGCATTGATCGCCTGAATCTGGAGCTGCGAGTCGAAGAAGTGTGGGACATGGACGAGAAGCAGGAAGCGATTGCGGATGTTCTGGAGCGCTGGCAGGATGAAGAAGGCAGCGGGATTATCTACTTCACCCTGATTCGGACTCTGGCTGAGTTCAGTGAACGTCTGCAGGCCGCAGAGATTCCTCATGTTTGCTATCACGGCGACCTCGAACGTCATGAACGACGTGCCATCCAGGAAGAGTTCATGACCGGGACTGCAAAGCTCGTTCTTGCCACGAACGCCTTCGGGATGGGAGTCGACAAGGAGGACATTCGCTTCGTGGTTCATGCCGAAGTTCCGGGATCGCTTGAATCATACTACCAGGAGATCGGTCGTGCCGGACGCGATGGCAAGCCGGCTGAATGTACTTTGCTTTACGACCAGCGCGACCTGAATACTCAGATGGAGTTTATCCGCTGGTCGAATCCAGATTCGGAATTCTATGAGCGAGCATGGCACCTGCTGACGCACAGCACAGAGCAGATTCGAGCCTTTGGCATCGACTGGCTCCGTGAGCGCCTTTGTGACCGTCAGCGTCATGATCGTCGTATTGAAACCGTGTTGTCGCTGCTGCAGCGATACGGTGTCATCGACGATGAGACGGATCTGAGTCAGATGGAGCTAACCGGAGATCTTCCGGACGAACTTCGCAGCGAAGACTCCCGCGCCGCAAAGCTTCTTCGTGATCAGAAACGACTGTACGCTCTGGTGCAGTACATCCAAAGCCCGGATCGACGAAACTTCATCCGCGAGTATTTCGGAGCCGCGACATCGCAGGATTAGCGAGGAATGACGGGGCTTGTAAGTTGTCTCGTCGTCTTCAGATTCCATGAGATTCCAACCGGTCGACAACGGAGACTGCACCCGGAGACTCGTTCTGCATGGCGAAGGCTCGACGTTGGAAGGGTTCCTGCTAATCTTCCCTGACACCAGGCGTGTCACCTTCCGGGGTTGGCCGGATTCGAGGTGTGTTGGACGTTATCCGTCACCTGCTGTCGGGACAATTTGTGACCCTCATGGATGCAAATCAGCTTGCACTTCGCGTGCAGGATCTTCGTGAAAAAGCGCAGCGAGCCGTTGGACAGGTCGTTGTGGGACTGAGCCATGTGACCGATCAGCTGCTGATGGCTCTTGTTGCTGGCGGGCATGTTCTGCTGGAAGGCGTTCCCGGGACGGCCAAAACGACTCTGTGCCGTACATTCTCAACGGTGCTGGGAATTCACTTTGAGCGAATTCAGTTCACGCCCGACCTGCTTCCCTCGGACGTCACGGGAACCCAGGTGCTTGATCGGCAGTCCAGCGAATTCGTCCTGCGCAAAGGCCCGGTGTTCTGTCAGTTGCTGCTGGCCGATGAACTGAACCGTGCGCCCGCAAGGACACAGTCTTCGCTGCTCGAGGCGATGCAGGAGCGGCAGGTCACGATCGAAGGCAAGACGCTTCCGCTGCCGGAACCGTTTATGGTCCTGGCGACTCAGAACCCCATCGAGCAGGAAGGTGTGTACCGGCTTCCCGAAGCACAGCTGGACCGCTTCCTTTTTCGAATTCATGTTGGCTATCCCGAACGAAATCAGGAAGTCGATATGCTGGAACTTCACAGCCGTGCATCGGTCAGGCCGTCGGCGGTGACAACGGCGGAAGAGATCGTTGGCATTCAGAAGAATCTGGATTCTGTCTTCGGTGCTCGTGAACTTCAGGAGTACATTGTCGACCTCGTGCGCATGAGCCGTGGTCATTCGGATCTTGTGCTTGGCGCGAGTCCTCGTGCGGCCATTAACCTGATGAAGGCCGGTCGCGCGCATGCTCTGCTGAACGGTCGGGGATATCTGACGCATGAGGATATTCAGGCCGTGTGCCTTCCTGTGCTCGGCCATCGACTCATCATGCGCCCGGAAGCGGAGATGGACGGTCGGACGGTTGAGAGTGTGGTGGATCAGCTGATTCGCAGTGTTCCTGTCCTGCGGGATCGCCATCGATGACCGGACTCGGGCGATGGACATTCCTGCCGGCACTGGCTGGACTGATCGTCGGTCAGCTGCGAGGACAAACGGGGCTTGCTGTCGTTTCGCTGACAGTGCTCCTATGGATCATGTTTGAATGGGCATGGTTCACATGGCGGATGTGGTTTGAGTTTCCGCAATTCCGTTTCGAACGACTGGTCAACGGTCGCAGTGAATCGGGTGGGCTGCTTTGGGCCGGGCGAATCATCACGGTGGAAGTTCGTATTTCAGCGGGTCGCCGCCTGTTGAGTCCCCGTCTGCGAATCACGGACGTTTTGCCCGAAAATGTCAGTGTCGAAAACACGAACAACGATGCGCGATTTCACACGCGATTTCGTTCGGCCGTCTTTCGTTATGAGGCACGCATTTCCGGCGCGGGGCGGATTCGGCTGCCGGGCTTTCGGGTCATTTTGCAGGACCCGGCCGGTTTTTTTCGAGCCGAGCGGTTTGTTCCGGCCGTGCAGATTTTTCGAGTGCTTCCGGCGTACGCGGACGCAGGTGAGCATCAGCCGCTGGTGAAACGAATCAACTCACTGCCTCAGCATGGAGTCCACCGGCTTCAGCGTTCCGGCATGGGGTCGGAGCTTCTGGAGCTTCGAGAATATGTTCCGGGTGATCCGCCGAAGTCCATCGCGTGGAAGGTTTCTGCCCGCCGCGACAAACTGATGACTCGTCAGTACGAATCGGAAGTCCCGGTTCGGCTGAACCTGTTTCTTGACGGATGCATTTCGACACGACTTGGCGGCTTTGGGCAGCGTCTTCTGGACCAGCTCACGTACGTTGGAGCCAGCGTGGCTCGCACGGCAATTTCCGTCGGTGACCCGGTTGGGGCGTGGATGTTTGACGAGCGAGGGCTTCGACGGTTTTCGCCGATGGCGGGAGAGCGAGGATTTCATCGGCTGCTGGAATCGATGGCGGACTTCTGCGTCAACCCGGCACCGCTTCCGGACCGTCTGACGCCGGTACTGCAGAAGACTGCGCTCAGTGTTCTGGCCGAGCAATTTCCGGAACTGCTTGACCTTCGCTACAACCAGCTTCCTTTTACGTGGTTTCCGATTCTGCCGTGGGTGCGCCGGCGCTTTCGCGAACGCATGTTACTGAGCGGCGCACTGGCGGAGCTTTACCAGCTGTCGCTGGCCAAGCATGTGCAGCTGATCCACGACGACGCGCTGCTGGCCACGTTTGCTCAGCATTTTCTCAGCCAGACTGGGCTCGCGTGGCTGACTCCCGTGGTCTCGGTGCGAGGTCGCGGGTTTCATGACGGACTGCCTCGCATGGAGATGCTGAGCAAGGCCATGACAACGGCTGTTGCCACGGCACGGGATAATGAGGTGTTCGTTATTCTTGCGGATCTGCTGGAATCCGCGCACAGCATTTCGCACCTGATGCCTGCCCTGAAGCTGGCTCGGGGCAAGCATCATCGAGTCATGGTCGTGTGCCCCACTCCTTCATTTCGTCGACCAACGGAAGAATCGACTCAAATCGTCTCGACATCTCCGGAAGATCTGTTGCTCGCCGCGGAACAAACACGGACTCGTGATCTTGCCGCGAAGCTCCGGCGCGAGCTGCGTCGGCTTGGCGTAATGCTGTCGTTCTCTGGTGAGCAGAACGCGATTCGGTCTGTGCTGTCGGAGATGGAACTGGCGCGGACCGGACGGGTTTCGGCGGGAGTTCGATCATGAGTGCTCCCTCAGTCCAGGGCAACCAAGTCAGTTTCCGGGAAAAAGAGCCCGCATCAGGTCGTGTGAACTGGCTTTCAAGTTTGTGGCGAAATCTCCTCGGCGATCCACAGGCAACGACGCCATCGGATCCTCCGACATCACCAGACGGCCAGGGACAATCAACCGACGCACAAAGCGGTGTTGTGTCGCTTGGCTCTGTCCTGGTGATTTCCGGCATGCTGTTGTCCATGCTGTTTCCTCATATCCCGTGGACGGTCCGATTGCTGGCGGTCGCTGTCATCTTTCTTTCCTTGAGGCACTGGGCGGGCATTCTGGTCCTTGTGACTGTGCAGTTGGATTTACTGGCGCGAGAAGGACGTATGATGGCACCTCTGGCCGGGCCCAGTGGTCTGTTGTACGCCTTTTGTGTCGCGGCCGTCTTGATGTTCATTGCCCGGCAGCGAGACGCTCTGCAGGAGATTTCCCGGAAGGACATCCGCAAGCTGATTCGCGGATGGATGGTCGGCGATCCCCGACCAAAGGCTGGTGCATCGCCCGAAGCTGATGCCGATCCCGTCGATGGATTCCTTCGAATGTTCGCTTCCGCGCTGCGAGGCTTATTGTTGTTGCTGATCTGTGCGACGCTGGCCCGTTCTGTTCTGGACCGCCTTCCTCGTGGTCGGGCATTTAGTCTGCAGTTGCGTGACTTTATCGTGGACAACCCGGAGCTGACCGGCGTCAGCCTGTTGCTGGTGGGAGTGATCGCGACCGTTCTTGTTCTGACCGAGATCGGCTGGCGTCAGATGACCGCCGCTCAGGGCCGTGTGTATCTTCGGTCGGCGCTGCTGAAGCAGATGTACCGTGACCTGCGAATGATCACCATGCACCGAATTCGGCTGCGACAGAAAAAGCACGGCCGAGGCACAGCGGAATCTGATGCCAAAGGGAAAAAGCAGGGGCAGTGAACTATCGGCGATTGAAATCACGTGATTCCTGACGTCGCCAGCCTTTCAGCCGCACCGTACCATTGTTTCCCAGCTGCAGCAGTGAATAGCTATTGTTGACTTCGCCGGAACCTTCCACCATGGCTGCCAGAGTGCAGTAGGCAATTCCTCCAATCGTCTTCAGGTCATTCTGGTGACTGTGTCCCTGGAAGACTGCCAGTACTTTGCCATCTGATTCCAGCAGTTGACGAACCACAGCATTGTTTCTGATCCCATGATTGTCGCTGACATCCAGCCGCTGGTGGACGAAGACAAGGACCGGAAGTTCCGTGGCCTTCAGGTCCATTTCCAGCCAGCTCAGTTCGTGTTCGGGAATCTGCGTATCGGTCCATTGAAAGTTCTTCCGGCCGTACGGAACTCCATCGGCCCGGAAACAGGCGTCCAGAATGACAAAGTGGAAGCCGCCCTCATCGAAGGAATAATACGATCTCTTCTGTTCCACATGTTCTAGAAACTCCTCCTTGCTGAGAGTATCCACACAGTGATTCCCCAGAACATAGTGACGCTTCGCACAGACTTTGGACAGCCGATCATTGATGGTGCGAAGAGACTCAAGTTCGATCGCGGAATTCTCTGCTGCATCAACAAGGTCACCCAGTTCAATCAGGAGATCGGGACGAGTCTCCGGCTTCGCGAACTCGTTGGCCGCTTCATCGAACTTCGCCAGCGTCTCCCGATAATGCCGCGTCCCGGACGGAGCTTTGTCGGCATAATGCATGTCTGTCAGAAGTGCGACTCGTGCCGAGACCACATCCTCCGTGGAAAGTGCCTGTTCGAGCCCGGCCGCTGTGGATGCAAGAATCAGGGTGCTTCCCTGCAGAAAGCACCGGCGAGACACCCTGAAAGCACGTTGTAGGTGGTGCGAATGAACCATGGCTCTTGTTCCAGAAGAAGAACTGCGGCAATCACCTTGTTGTCACGATGTCAGCTCGAACCGAGCAAACGGAGGAGTGTACCGGACTTTCCCGAACTCAGCGGGCGTGGAACCACGTTTGTCCACGGGAATCTGTCGTCCTCGTCCGGCTTCACACCGGTGGAACGAAGGTTTGAAAACTACACAGAGCCCCCACGCAAATCCACCGGCC
>CAZIGZ010000196.1:0-10131 GCA_964538835.1 uncultured Chitinophaga sp.
TAATGTCGATGATGTGAATCTGGTTACGACGACCGTAAATATACGGTCGCATCTTGGGGTTCCAGCGACTGGATCGGTGTCCGTAATGAACACCCGCATCCAGAATGTCTTTCACCACAATCTCAGCCATTGCCGATCTCCTGTTTGCTGCGGAAAACCGCAGGCTGACGTTTCGTCAGCACAGAACAATTGTGTGAATGCCGAAGACGCGAGGCTTTCGACATGCAGCACGCCACATTCTTAATCCGGTGTGACTGAACCGGTCGGTGCTCCCTTGAGCCCGAAAATTTGAAGCGGGGGAAGATATCGTCCGCGCAAAGTGCCGTCAAACAACGATTTCCGGAAGTTCGCCCTGAAACACTCCGAACCGGGACCACGAGGGCTCTGCCAAACATGACGCACTGTTCATCAGATCAGTTGCCGGGGTGAGTTTCCAGCTTTTGTGACGATTCCATTCGCCGATACTCCCAGGCATCTCCGATCTTCTGACATTCCAGAAACTCGTGCGATTGCCCGATATGAACGTCTGCCCAGTTTAGCATGACAGCAAAATCAGCTCCGTCCCCAGGGTCTCGACTGGTTCGCGTCGTGGCCTTGACCCGCCCGTCAATGACGACAGCAATGAAGACGGGAACTCCATATTGAGCCTCATCGGGACCTCGCATGAGTGTCCCTTCGATCTGACATGGCACGAAATCGGGGTCCGCGACTTTCCCCAGCTCGACCAACTCAACTCGATACTCCGAGGCGGGCAAATCGGAGACATCAACAGCCTGACCCACCAGGTCCGGCAGCGCATTCAGTTTTCCCAGCCGATCACCGTTAGCCCCTGTTCCAAAGACATCGATCATCCGGCGAGTGAAATCGCGGCGCTGAGGGAAATCCGGTTCAATCACTGTCCGAAATGAACCAAAGAGAGTCTTTCGAGGCCTGGTTTCCGACGAGGTCACAGGAATGCCCTGCCATTCGTCGGGAATCGGCAGGCCGAGAACATCCGCCATGCTCGGAGCGATGTCGATGGTCTCTACATTGCGATCGCTGATCGCCGGGTCCTTCTGCCCGGGCGTCTTGATGAGCAGCGGCACGGAGACTATGTCCGCCAGCACACTCCCGGAAACTTCGCGCAGACCTTCTCCCGGTAGAAACGACATTCCATGGTCTGCGGTAACTACGATCAGAGCGTCATCAAAGAGCTGCTCTGCTTGAAGTCGGTCCAGGATTTCTCCCAGCGCGTGATCGGCCAGCTGAGTCTGCAGCAGGTTCCGCTGCCACAACTGTTCGGCGAACCAGGGATCCGACGAAACCGTCTCCTGCTGAAGTCCAACGGACTTTGATGCGATGTTGGCTTCCGTGGCGTAAGTTCGCCCGTCCGGCAGGAGACTCCATGGATAATGCGGCAACGCAATATGCAGGAAATGAAACGTCGGCTTCCGGCCTCGCTGGATGGTCGAAACAAAATGCTTCACCTGGGCCGTTCGATCGCGATCCCATGGATAGCGAATCTTTCCTTTCAACAGAGGCTTCATATCACGATTGAATGGAAGCAGCCCAAACCATGCTCGCGGTACTCGTTCGGCAATCTGCGGCATCTCTCTCGGCAGACTGATCTGCAGAAAGACGAGGGTCGTGGTAGAGACCAGGTCCCACGTCTCTTCCGGTATACTGCGGTATCGTTTGAATTGCTGCAGAGCGACCGGTGCCAACTCTGTCACTGGCTCAAACACGGTCATCTCATATTGATCAGTGTCATAGATCATCCTGAGCAGATTCTTCGGATAGTTGGCTTCCACCGGAGCAACATCGCCCTCAGGACACTCGCTGGACAGCATCGCCGGAACGGCGTGAACGGTTCGAGGATGCACGGTCGTGGTGTTCCTGTACATCGTGGCCGATGACCCAAGTCGCGCAAACGAGGGGAAACGATCTTGATCGATCTCATCACGCTCGTTCAGCAGAGACCCACCACTCAGCCCATCGAAAATCATCATGACAACGGGCGCTGGATTTGATGCAACAACACCTTCTCCCGCCTTGACTCGCGCCGCACCGAATACCACCTCCCGGATGACTGGCGTTACAAGGAAGTTCACCGGAAACAGCACAACTCCGGCGACCGTGCAGGTCACCAATTGTCGAAACAGCATGCTCCTGCGATGTGCCCAGACAACAACGATCGGCACGGGCAATACGATGATCGCCGTCAGGATGTCTGGAATCCCGGAGGTCAGAAAATCGCTGGCCGAAGAAATCCATCGTGTCGTCAAAAGCGCTAGAAGCAATGAGTAACAGAACAGCAAACAGTCAAACAAAATGACGGACGTTCGAACAAAGCCTTTCTTGCGCACCAGCGCGATGACAGTCCACAGAATGACGGGCAGGGCCGCGAGATGTATGGCGATCCCCAGGACCACCGAGGCGGCAGCAAAGTTCTGCTGCTGGAGATAGCGAAGATTGCGGCTGAGCTGCTCCAGAATCGGCTGGACTACGGCAAAGGAATGCAGTCCCAGCAGAGGCCAGAAGGATAACCGCTGAAGCGAAGACGATTCCGGCAATGCGGACATGACAGGATCTGTCGATTTCAAACAGGGATAATGGTGCAGGACAGCGGACAAACACCGAGTCGCTGCTTCTGCACTGCACTTTCCCGGGAAATCTCTGTCAATCAGGAAACTTCACACAGCGATTCCAGGCGTTCCTGAAATCGCTCAAGTACATTCATGGGAATCGTATGCGGCCCATGAAAGGCCTGAAACTCCACATCAAAGCCGCTCTGCTGCAGCATGTCCCTGAGCTCTTCGGCGGGATGAAATGGCAGGATCGGATCCTGGTAGCCGTGGCTTTGCAGGACAGTACATCCAGGATGGGCCGTTGCCAGCGTCTGCCATTCTTCACGATTCAGAAGTGTGCCCGAGAACAGCGCCAGCAGAGCAGGTTGAAATTTGTTCTCCAGCGTGACATGAGTGCTGACCATCGCTCCCTGGGAGAAGCCTCCAAGGATCAACTGCTTGTCGGTCAGCCCCCACTCTTTCAGCATCGATCGAATGCTGCTGGTGAGCATCGCGGCCGCGGCTTCCATCCCCGGAGGTTTCAACAGCGTCAGCTCGCTGAAGTTCCGAGTCTGGTTCATCTCCGCCAACTTGGCCATGTTGATGGGCCACCACGCTCGTCCGCCAGGCATTCCAACCGGAGCCAGATCCACAGGAGCTTCCGGAAACACGAATCGACAGCAACCTGCGATCTTCTCACTGTCCTGCAGGATCATCGGAGCGAGATCGGCAAGATCATCTCCGGATGCTCCAAACCCGTGATTCAAAATCACCAGCCGAGCCGGCTCCTGTCCTGGCTTCAGAGCATCAATCACAAGACACTGAAGTGATTCAAAGTTCCGACGGACAGCATTCAGTTTCACGGCGTCACCCTGAGGCGATGTGGCAAAGGAACATCGATGAGCACCGCGGGCTCAATCGTCAGCACCGCGATGCTCGCCAGGTCTACTGCAGATTCCGAAAGCCCAAACAGGAAGCTGGTCCGGTTTACAGCGGAGAACCTGTGTACGGAACATAAGGAAGTCCGAATGTTTCCGCCACCGCCTGGTTGGTGACACGCCCATTGACCATGTTCACGGCAGCCGCGAGCCCTGAGTCGTTACTGCACGCTTCATGCAGCCCCTTGGAAGCGAGCTTCATGACATATGGAAACGTCACATTACACAGAGCATACGTGCTGGTTCGACCAACGGCACCAGGCATGTTCGTCACACAGTAGTGGACGATTCCGTCAATGATATAGGTCGGATCGGAGTGTGTCGTTGGCCGCGAGGTTTCCGTGCATCCTCCCTGGTCAATACACACGTCAATGATCACCGCACCCGGCTTCATGATCTTCAGATCATCGGCCGTCACAAGTCGAGGCGCACGAGCTCCCGGAATCAATACTCCGCCAATGATCAGGTCCGCCTTTCGCAGCTGCTCACGAATGTTGTGACGATCGCTGAACAGCGTGTTCACGTTGGCGGGCATGATGTCATCCAGGTATCGCAGCCGATCAATGCTCACGTCCAGAATGACGACATCCGCCTGAAAGCCCGCTGCAATCTTTGCTGCGTTCTTGCCGACAACCCCGCCTCCAATGATTGCAATATGAGCTGGCTCCACGCCCGGAACGCCACCGAGAAGAATGCCTCGACCTTCCTGAGGACGCTCAAGAAACTTCGCGCCCTGCTGAATACTCATGCGCCCCGCCACTTCGCTCATCGGCGTCAGCAGAGGAAGGTCCTTGTTTCGTCCCTGCAGAGTCTCATACGCGACCGCGCTGATTTTTGATTCGAGGACGTTCTTTGTCAGTTCTTCATCAGCGGCAAAGTGGAAATAGGTGAAGACCACCTGACCGGGCCGAAGCAGTGGCCATTCGGAACGCATGGGTTCCTTCACCTTCACGATCAACTCGGCTCCGGCGAAGACTTCTTCATGAGTCGCCACAATCGTCGCACCACAGCGGATGTAGTCTTCATCCGCGATTCCGCTCCCGGCACCAGCCCCGCGTTCGACCAGAACCTTGTGCCCGGCTCTTGTCAGTTCTTCCACGCCGCTTGGCAGCATGGCGACGCGATACTCATCGGACTTAATCTCTTTCGGAAGACCAACAATCATGACGGTACCCTGAACTCACTTCGAAAATGTCGGGACGATCGGATCGTGCAGGCGCCTGCTCAGTAGAAACTCCGGTCCGGCTTCGAGAACTCCGTGCCGGATGCAGTCAGATTGTTACGCAGGGGATACGTAAAGTTCCATCATGGTCGTCTGATTTTGGCCGCTTGGCCATTTTTCGATGGCACCGACACTCATGCCTCGTTCACCCGGGGTGCGGTTCTGCCCCATGACGCATCACTGTTGCTGAGAGAATTTGCAGACCAGATGCAGATCCTCTGTCAGTCCTCGTCGAAGCCATCTGGCTTCAATGCAGACCGGTGCAAGATTCTCCCCGGGAAGATCGCAGTCTTTTCGGGCCAGTTCCAGAACAGCCTCGAGGTGACTTCTTTCGACCGCACCGAATGCAGAAGTCCATTCCTGAACGCGGGTGCGAGAGACCGGGCTCAGGTTTGCCGCACGAATTACCACAAGACCGTCTGCGCGATCTCGCAGCCACTGCTCCAGTTCTTCCTGCGTGATCAGTTCTTCCACATGCGAACGCCGGGCGGAAACATTCAGTTGCCCATGGTAATTCCCGAACCATGCGAGATCTTCCGGCCTGTCTCGCAGCGACTCACCCAGCGGCCGAACGTCGAATCCCGCCCACACCGTGTGCTGAAGAGAAATCACGAGGCACGAAACAAAAGCCACGGCCGCAATCGAAATGCCAGCGACCGCCGCGTCCTTTCGCACACGATTCATCAGCGGCACGATGGCTCCGCACGCAGCCATTGGCAAACACCAGATGTCCGGGACCAAACCGGCTACGGTCCATGTCGAAAACGGAGCCACGTGGTTCACGATCAGAGGCAACAGCGCCAGCAACACTGTACTGGCTCCAACGATCTTCAGATCCATGGATTCAACCGGCCAGTCTTCCAGCCACCGACTGACAGCCAGTGCGAACGCCGGAACCGCTGGCATCAGATAATAGATCTGCTTACCACTGACGAAGCTCAGGATCAGTACGCTGCCAGCTCCCCAGCAAAGGACGAACATCATCCCGTCGTCCATCAAACTCGTTCGTTTTGTTACCACCGATCGCAGTGACCAAAGTCCGTTTCGAACTCCGCTTGTCAGCATCCATGGCATCACGCACAACGGCAGCCACGGCAGGTACCACCAGAATGGCTGTCGATGAGCAAACGAGTTGAGCATTCGACCGGCGGTCTGACCAAACAACAACTCGTTGGCAAAGGCTTTACCGCCAGCCCATGCCGCCGGCAAAGCCCAGCTCAGCGCGACGACTGCTCCAATGCCCACGGCGCCCAGCATTGTCAAATACATCGCTGCGGCTGACTTGTCATGAGTGCGGCTGCGATTCCAAAGCGGGAAGAGAAATGCGGCTGGAAGAACGTGAACCAGAATCACGGGGCCTTTGGAGAGGATTCCCAGCCCAAGGCTGATTCCGGCAAGCCACAAACCTTGCAGATATCTCTGGTG
This sequence comes from uncultured Chitinophaga sp., assembly GCA_964538835.1. GTDB lineage: Bacteria > Planctomycetota > Planctomycetia > Planctomycetales > Planctomycetaceae > SXXK01. Next base: position 6,132 of record CAZIGZ010000196.1, read on the forward strand.
AGCAATCATCCTCATTCCAAGGAGTGCCGAAACTGTCCACAGCGACAGCAGCGTATCAAACATGGTCACCGGGCTGAACAACATCCACAGCATCGTGGATGCAAGAACCCAGGGAACTCGCCGATCAGCCGACAGGCCTGGCCATAAATCTCGAGCAAGCTTGGCCGACAACAGCACCGTTGCAACGCCGGCGAGCGGAGCAATGCACCGAGCCGCCAGCAAAGATCTTCCTGTCAGCAGCCAGAGGACATTCATCAGCCAGAAGAGCAGGGGAGGCTTGTGAGCGTATGTCTCGCCATTGAGATGCGGAACAAGATAGTCTCCTCGTTCTCGCATTTCCCACGCGACCGTCAGGTAACGAGTTTCATCGGGCGGCAACGGGGGCCGTGATCCCAGACAACAAATGACCAGGACAGCGCTGGTGATCGCCGGAAGCAGGCTGGCAAAAATGAATGGAGCCAATGCCCTCGAATCGCTCGGCCGCCGCGCTGTGCGAGACTCTCGGTCGCCCGCATTGTCTGCAGGAATCCCGCGCGGATCAGCCCCGAAACCAGTTTCCGTCGGGAATGCGGAATGAGCGTTGGGTATGTCCATGGCTTAAGCGGCGATCCTTCGAGGCGGGCACCAGGCTCTTTGGTCGACCCGTCACGCTGCCAGAGAGTATTCCGCCGCAGGTGTTTTGTCGTTCGTGCACGCTTTTCGCCGCCTGGACTCTCGTTTCTGGAATCCGGCTCCAGACCGCGTTCCGGGGAAACCCGAATTCGACACAATCGGCAAACTCGGGTTCTTCTGCACCGAAAACTCGCATGCAAGCGAGGAGGATCGTTGCCAAGTGCAACCATCCAGGTCACTCTGTCCAGCATGGAAACTGGCCGCAATCGGTCACCAGGATGGCACGTTTCCGAGGTAATCGTCCACCAGCGTTTTTCAGGTCCAGCAGAGTCTCTTCCCTATTATTCACCAAATTCACATGTCAAAAACCGCTTTCATCACCGGTATCACAGGTCAGGACGGTTCCTATCTGGCAGAACTGCTGCTGGAAAAAGGCTACACGGTTCACGGGCTCGTGCGTCGTGCATCCACCTTCACGACGGGACGAATCAATCACATTTACACGGACCCGCATCAGTCCGGAACTCGCCTGTTTCTGCATTACGGTGACCTGACCGACGGTCAGAGCCTGACAAATCTCGTGCTCGATCTCGAACCGGACGAGATCTACAACCTGGGTGCTCAGAGCCACGTGCGAGTTTCCTTCGATCAGCCGGCCTACACGTTCCAGGCAACTGGTGGCGGAGCCCTCAACGTTCTGGAAGCTGCTCGCCAGCTGAACAAGAAGAAACTGGTGAAGGTGTACCAGGCCTCGTCCAGCGAAATGTACGGCGAGGTCCTTGAGACGCCGCAAACCGAACGAACTCCGTTCCAGCCTCAGAGTCCCTACGGCTGTGCCAAGGTCTTCGCATTCCACCAAACGGTGAACTACCGCAAGTCTTATGACATGTTTGCGGTCAACGGAATCCTGTTTAACCACGAGAGCCCACGCCGCGGCGAGACATTCGTGACTCGCAAGATCACTCGCGCTGCAACCCGCATCAAACTGGGTCTCCAGAAGAAACTGTACCTCGGCAACCTGGCAGCCAAGCGAGACTGGGGTTACGCGAAGGACTACGTCGAAGGCATGTGGCGCATGCTGCAGCATAGTGAACCGGATGACTTCGTTCTGGCCACCGGACGAACTCAGACCGTTCAGGAATTTGCTGACATCGTGTTCGCTCTGCTGGGACTCGATCCAAAAGAGTACATTGAAATCGATCCGAAGTACTTCCGTCCGGCCGAAGTGGATCTGCTCCTTGGTGATTGCTCCAAGGCCAGGGAGAAGCTGGGATGGACTGCCTCCACGTCGCTGGAAGAGCTGGCGAAACTGATGGTCGATCACGACCTCGCACTGGCTCGAGAAGAAGCGATCCTCGCAGCCGCCCGTAAATAGGCGACACTGCCAGCAGCAGAATCTGCCGAAACTTCAGGAACATTCGAGAACGCTTGTATCGAATGTTCCTGAAATGCCATAAGCCGACGTGAGTCTGAGTCTGCGCGCTGAGTACCGCGCAGGCTCGCTGCAGACGAGTTCCAGCGGAACTCGATTTTCATTCTGGAACAGGAAGTTCCGAATGATGCCGTACCGTTGGAATCTGACTCAGACGCGGCTCGATCGGGTGGTTGAAATTGGAAGGGACGTCCATGCGAGTCTTTCTGGGACTGGCGTTGCTCTGCGGTCTTTATGTGCTTCCCGGATGCCAGTGTTGCGGCGTCAGTGAGGTCTACAACGACGCGATCGACGACGCGAGCGATCATTGCTCCAGCAAACCACGGTTTGATGCGTTCTACTGTGAGCAGCTCGACCTGACTCGCCTGTGCATGAACCGTCGATGTCCTCCAAGCTGCTGTCCGTCTGCGACTCCACGACACCGTCCCCGCAAATAACGGGACTGGGTCAAGTCGTTTGAGAACTGTCGGGCCTGAGCTTGTTCGGCAGGATCGACCAGTCAGCGTTCTGTCGTGACTTGCCTTGTTTTCCTGCGCACACGCCTGAGTCAGCACAGCACACCGTCTTCCGGAATCGTCTCATCTTCGCGGCCGATTGTTCCGATTATTCCGTTCGGGGGAACTGTGCGACGTTTGACTTCCAGGGGGGAATGCAGACGCCGGTCGCACCTTCCGGTTGAGATGCTTGTCAGGGTCGCCGTGCGCTTCTGCGCCCGATCGATGATGGGCTTGCCGGAACACCTCCGTTTGGGGGCAACATGGACTGCAGACTTGATGTCGAAGGCGAGACGAGAGGCTCGCACAACGTCCGTCTTGCCAGCAGTCTCGTCGGCCTCAGAACAGCAGCGCTAATCGCATGCTCCCTTCTGTTCCTGACAGCCACCGCACAGGCTGACCAGGTCCGCGAAATGGCGGAGAAAGCTGGCATCCGCGTCCTGACTGAAGGAACATCGTCGGGCGATACCCAGAAGAGCAGTCTGGCCGAACTGCCACTGAAAGCACTGAATCCGAAGAACCGTCTTCGAGCTCAGCATATTATCGAGAACACAAGCCAGTTTCGAAGACTGCCATCGCTTCAATACACGATTGACGAACCGATCTATCGGTATCTGCTGCAGCACCCGGATGTCGCTGTCAGTACATGGCGAGTCATGGGGATCTCCCGCTTTGAGATGTTCCAGACAGGGCCACAGGAGTTTGAGGCTCACGCAGTCGACGGTTCAGAAGGGATCGCTGATATTCTGTATCAGGATGCCAACCAGGTCCTGTTCATCTGCGAAGGAAACTACCACAACGTCCTTCTGCCTAAGCCACTGCAGGCTTCGGCTCTGATCTGGTTTCGAGCACAGTACACGCCGAATGCGGAAGGCACCCACGTCGTGACACAGAAGACAGATGTCTTCGTTCGCTTTCCGTCTGCGGGTCTGTCCACCGTCGCGAAGATGCTGACCCCGGTCACCAACAGCCTGATGGATCGAAACCTGTTCGAACTGTCTCTGTATGCCAGCATGATGTCACGAGCTGTGCGCGATGAACCCGAATGGGTCGTGCAGGTCGCTGAACAGATGGAAGGCGTTCTGCCGCAGAGAAAAGGCGAACTGATCAACGTCGCTCGCCAGGCCCGTCCACAGATGCAACCAAAGGCAGCTCCAAGACTTCAGTCCAGCGCCGCGGATCGAACGATGATCATGTCTCCGCAGCTGCTGTTTTTTGATCCACCGAAGCAGGGGACAAAAATTGTCTCCGATCCGGTCACGGGGACTGCTGTTGTCACGGCTGACGAGCCACAAAAGTCTGCAACAAACACTGTGCCAGCCTCTTCCGGCGGCAATGTGACGATTCTTCCAGCCACAAGAACGGCGAGCCCAAATCGTCGCAATCAGCTGGCAGAGGATTCACGCAACGATCTTCCATCGCGAAAAATGCAGTCCGCTGGTGAGTTCGAACTGCAACCCGC
>CAZIGZ010000197.1:0-427 GCA_964538835.1 uncultured Chitinophaga sp.
TGCATTCGCAAGACTCGCTGACGCACCGCTGCCGCCTCATCGCTACCTGCAGGCTCATCGCTGGAGATACAGCCTGGGCTCCGATCCCTCCGAACGAAAAGCACTCGTCGACGCCGAGAACCACCTGATCGTCTGCGGCGACTGGCTGTCGGGCGGACGCGTCGAAGGCGCATTTCTTTCCGGAGTCGACGCGGCCGTTCAGATCCGAGACTTCTGACCAAAGTTCTGCACGGGGCGGTCCGCTCACAGGGGATAGCAGCCTGTTGAGTGAAAGAGTTTTCATAACCCGACACGTCAGTGAGGGATCCAGACTGCCGTCATTCTCAACAATGATCCCTCGCTGAAGCCGCGGGCTAATATCAACTTCAACAGGCTGATCGGGAACAAATCTCAGCATCGCTCGGGCCCATCGTCCATCATGTCGAAG
>CAZIGZ010000197.1:437-10047 GCA_964538835.1 uncultured Chitinophaga sp.
GCGGCGACTGGCTCTCCGGCGGACGCGTCGAAGGCGCATTTCTCTCCGCACTTGACGCGGCCGTCCGGGTCCGAGACTTCTGACGAGGGGCTGACTTGCCGACAATTGAACTTTGCAAAACGGGTCTATAACCCGTTCATTGAAGACACCCAATGAACAGGAGGAGACTCGTTGTCCAGTGCCGTCGCTGTCTGGTGGGTCAAACGCGATGCTCGCTTAGCCGATAATGCCTGCCTTGCCGAAGCGGAACGACTGGGGCTCGAGATTCTGCCTCTGTTTTGCTTTGAGCCAGGCCTGCTGGCGGCGAACGACACATCCGACATGCATACGCAGGCGCAATGGCAGGCACTCTGCGGGTTGCGAAAGTCGCTTCGTCAGCGAGGTTCCGACATAGTCATCGCACATGGCGAGGTCACAGACAAACTGGCTCGCCTGCACGCCCTTGTTCCATTCACACATGTGTTCTCCCACGAAGAAGTCGGGAACGACGTCACGTACCGTCGCGACAAGGCCGTGGCTGCATGGTGCCGTGAACGCGGCATCAACTATCAGGAGTTTCCTCAGTCCAGCGTTCGGCGCGGCGGTGTGAATCGCGATCGGCTCAGTCAGTTTTGGCGTTCGCGAATCGAAGACGTGGCCCCACTGCCAATACGGCAGATCCGGCAGTCGGAGAGTCTTCGAAAACTGGCGGCGGCTACGGGATTTCCAAAGCTGTCCGCCTTCGTACAAAACGATCACTGGCAGGCGGTCAGTGAAGAAGATGCGGAAAAGACTCTCAGCAGCTTCCTCGCTGTCCGTGGCCGACAGTATCGCGGCGGCATTAGTTCGCCAAATACCGCCTTCACTGCCGGCTCAAGACTCAGCGTTCACCTGGCATGGGGTACGATCACGGCACGTCAGGTCTGGCATGCAGTTCGAGATCGCGTCGCGACGCTCGATCCCGATGATCCTCAGACACCGCGCTGGAAGCAGAGTCTTCACGCATTCCTCAGCCGACTTCACTGGCGAGACCATTTCAGCCAGCGGCTGGAATCCGAACCGGAGCTGGAGTTCCAAAGTCTGCATCCAGCCTATCGCGAGATTCCGTATGAGAACAACGAACTTCTTCATCAGGCATGGAGCGAAGGTCGGACAGGCTATCCGCTGGTTGACGCCGTCATGAGATGCCTGCAGGCCACCGGCTTCGTCAACTTCCGAATGCGAGCGATGGTCGTGAGTTTCGCCTGCCACGTGCTTCATCTCGACTGGCGGCTGATCCACCCTCATCTCGCGCAGGTCTTTCGGGACTACGATCCGGGCATACACCTGAACCAGCTTCAGATGCAGGCAGGAGTCGTCGGCTGGAATGCCATTCGAGTTTACAACCCTTCGAAGCAGCTGATTGACTGGGACGCCGACTGCCACTTCGTCAGGCAATGGCTTCCCGAACTGTGTTCTATTCCCACCGAAAAAATGCTGAACGGAGAGAAGGTCTCAGGCTATCCGGATCCGATCGTTCCATTCACCTTACGAGCCCGTCAGATGGCTGATCTGCTGTACGCGATTCGCAAATCACCATCAGCGAACTCTGTAACACCGGCGATCTACCGGAAACATGGTTCACGCCGAAAAGAGACAACGCCGGCTCGCCGACGTCAGAACGCGGACCGGCAACACAAGATCGACAACGCATCATCACGACTTCCCAAACACATCCGTCAGCGTCGACATACTCCCACACTTTTTCCTTTGGATGATTCGGAACATGCGTCTGACTAAGTGATCAAAGCAATTCCGGTGGTGAGCATCAAAGACTGCTGATCCGGCGTTACGTTGCAGCGAAAATGAATACACACTCAAAGTCAGAGGAACAGACGATCATGCCACGAAACCAGCAGAACTCCTCCTCGACAGCTCCCGTGCCGCTGACCGACCGGGATATCGACCGAATCATCCAGATGGCATGGGAAGACCGTACGTCCTTCGACGCGATCCACCGCCAGTTCGGTCTCACGCCGGGGCAGGTCATCAAACTCATGCGTCAGCAACTCTGCGATCGCTCCTTCAGACTCTGGCGCCAGCGTACGGCTGGCCGCAAAACCAAACACGAGTCACGTCATACGATCCCGCTCCTTCGATTCCGTGCTCCAGGCCAGAAAGACTGACGGTGCCTCGTCAAAAAGCGCAGAGGCCACGAGGAGTGCCGCTTTTCAGCGCACAACAGAATCGCAGCCTGTTAATTCAGAGAGGTTTCCCAGCACCGAACGTTTGGAAAAAGTAACACTGCGGGCGTTCAGCATGTTATCAATTCGCATCACAATGCGCCCCCCTCAGTTGCCGTTCCTGCAGGAATCGCATCAAGTGAAACATCGTGACATGATGCCTCAGGACGAAGAAACGTCGCTGGCATCTTGGCATCCGTTAACAGCCCCATGAGTCCTGCCCTGGATGACTCGGCCCGGCAGGAACTTCACTCTGAATCATAACGAAAACCACACGCGTGATTTCAGGCACTATGTTTCAGCAGACGCGCAGAACGTCACGCGACCGAGACGCATCAATACTGCGAAGTCCCTGCCACGAGACTTGGAACTTTTCCGGAAGACGTGATGGATCTGGCGAACAGGGACACGTTACGCCCTCGTGCTGGCATGGCCGATCATCCTGCCGATGGCTGTTTTGGTCCGCCGTTCAGACTTCGCTTTTCGAACCTGTTCCGAGCTCTCGCGGTCGTTCCGTATGTGTTCGGCATCATTGTCCGCGGGAATTCTATCGGTGGACTCTGCGACAGATGGGCGACAATGCTTCGATCGGAGTCAGCACGATTTTCTTCTACCAAAACCTCAGCATCGGCAGCAATGTTCTGATCGGAAACGACATCGTCATCAATCACTGTGATTTCGGTTCATACGTGCTGACGGCCGACCATTGTCCGTTTCCCAGTGGTTCGCGATATCACAACTTTGATCGCATCGACTCACCCATGGCTCTTTAGGGTGGCCGTCTGCGGCGCATTCAGATCCGTGATGATTGCCTGATCGGCGCCAATTCCGTTTTCATGAACGATCTGCACAAAGTAAGCGTTGCAGGTGCCGGATCCATCGTGACGCACACGATTCCTCCATACTCGGTGGCCGTCGGCAATCCTGCCCACGTGGTCCACTGCAGACTGGATTCCCTTTCTCCGGCCGCAGCAGACTCTGTGGAATCAAAAACAGATGGCTCTGATCATCCCTGCCACCTTCGCTGCCAAAGTGATTCTGTGTCTGCTTAAGCGAATCAGCGTTCAGTCACTCAGCTTTGCGGCTCCGGTCGTATAAATGGCTGTGGATGTCAGTCAGACGCCTCGCTATTTCGTCCGCGGGTATGAAGATGCCCGACGCTCCGTTCCCTTCTATGGCACATACGATGGCACGTTCATGCTGGGCGTTCGGGAACGCAGGCCAGCCGGAGGACCACTGATCCTTCGCGGCGAACGATCTCTGGCGGTCAGACTGTGGTTCGATGATGTTCCCAGAGAACTACGAATTCACACATCAGATGATCTTGTGAAAATGTTGATTCAGCATCAGACCAGGTTTGTCGTTGTGGAACGTGATCTGCCGGGCACAAAGTACAGTTATCCAGAGTATCGTCTGCTGCGACTCATTCACAAATCGAGGAGCTTCGGCGATTTCTGATCGAAGAAGATTGCTGGTGCGGAGCACATTCCGAGCTGATCGCCTGCCGACTTCATCCTCCGGCAGCTTCGAAAGCTCCAACGGAAACTCCCGAAACCATGACTCAACTCTGCATCGAAGTCCCAACGTTTCCTGAAGCACTGAATGTGCCTCTGTGAACGAAGTCCGTTCCAGCGATCTCCGGTCAACAGGCTTCACACTGCCACCGCATTGACCGCAGCCGTACACAACCACGCGTATAGACTGCCAACGACACACGCGGGAGAGACACAGAGCCCGCTTCGGGCTGGGCTCACTATGGCGTTCCATCCCATTCGACTTTGCAGCCCGGCAGTACCTTCCCAAAATCAGACACTCCGACCCCAGACACGCTGGTTGCCCGGACATTAAGGTATGTGAGATTCTCCAGCTTCTTCAGTTCTGCCAGACCCGCGTCTGTGAGCTGACAGAAGACTCGCCTGGACCTTCTGCAATGATCCGCCGCTCTTCAGTTCAGATTTCCAGACCGGCATCTCACGCGGTGAAGCCGGACGTCCCAGGTACTGAAGATACCACTGAGCGACCTGAGAGGACAGAGACACACCAATGCCGCCAGGTCATCAAGTTGACTGACGAGGCCTCAAACTGATTGTCTTCACGGCATCCAACAGTGGAGCCAAAGACCACTCTGAGATAGCCGGATGACGCGGTGGCATCTGCCGGAAACCCGAACTCGCACTCCCGCGAATTCAGGTTTTCCAAAGCCCACTGGTACTCTGAGTTTCTCTCAGCCAACGTCGTGCATCGTGAAGTCCAGTGAGGAGTACAATGTCATCACTTCATCCACAAGCCCGATCACAGTCCGGGGTTCCTCCGCTGATGAAAGTCGTTCCGGCGCTGATTGTTCCTCACGGAGAAGATCCATCAGGTTCCCCTGATCACTCTTGTCGGATGCCACAGACTCTGACGGATTCTCAAACGATGCTGAAGCCGCAATTCGCTCTGCGTCGGCATCGAACGTCGCTGCTCTGGATGATCCAGGAGAGATCCTGCTCAACGCAACAGCCGCATTCACCATGGCTGCCGGGTCAGACACACCACTATCAGAACTCAGCCGGATGGCCACATTGATGGATTCATTCCGATCGAATGATGCTGATCCTGCAGCGACTGTAAAGTCCAATGGCACGCTCCAAAAACTTGTTGAAGACGCCACACTCACAGCCTGAACCCAGACGCGATAACGTCCGGGAGACAGCGGTATTCCTCGGTCATAACTCGTTCCTATGACGCCCGTCACCTTGATCACTCCGGACTGATACACATCAATTCGATCCACCCACACATTATACGAAGCCGCCCCGGTTACCGGGCGCCAGTTCACTACCGGTATGCCACCCGATGGCGGAAGCAGAATGGGGCGCCCACCAACATTGAAGTCCACCGGATTCGACCACGCGGTCCGAACCGAAGCGGACAGGACCCCCTGTACCCACCAGCGATAAAGCCCGACAGGGAGATTGGACGGCGGCACCCAGTTCGTCCCGGCGATGCCATTCACTGAAACTGAAGCCCCGGTATTCAGATTGGTCAGATAGACGCTGTAGGCTGGGCTCGATCCGGGCGATATCAGAACAGGATTCCACGTGAACGTCGGATTCAGCTCAAATGTCGAATTGACCGGCGAAACAGGAACCGGGGGAGTGGCTACGACAAATTCGCGAGTCGTTGACCATAAAGCAGCGTTTCCTGCAGCATCAATTCCTCGCACCCAGAAACGATAGAGCCCCAGGGGCAGATCCGTGGCCGATGTCCACGAGGTGCCCATTACTGAAGAATTTCTGTACAGCAACTGACCGGTTGTCACGTTGTGAACCCAGACATCATAATGATGGGCGCCCGGAAGCGCGTTCCACGCAATCGTTGGTCGAGGTGTTGGCTGCAGATACGCACCTGGCAGCACAGTCACTGGTGTCTCGATACGGAAATTCAGAGCCACAGACCATGGCAGACTCACACCGCCGGCGGTATTCGCCCGAACCCACGCAGAGAATCGTCCGATTCCCAGATCAACGGAAGGTGTAAAGCTTGTCGCTGAGACTGTTGTATTCACAACGTTCGAAACACCGGTGCTCAAGTTATTCACCATGAGCCGATAGCTTGCGGCCCCGCTGATTGAACTCCATGAAAACGTTGGACGCTGTGTGGCGGACAATGGAGGTGCAGTGAATGTCGGAACCGTCGAAGTCACATCGACATAGAACACACTCGAGACTGTTACGTTGTCCCCTGGAGTTGCCAGGTTATTGTCGGGGCCACCATCTTCCACGAGGACTGTAATCGTGGCATTTCCGCTCTTCCCGGCCAACGGCGTGAAGTTCAGCGTACCGGTCTGGTGTGGCGACACATAGCTCACACTCGGAGTCGGAATCAGGGATGTATTGCTGCTTGTGGCCGTCACATGCAGTGGGCGGTTGGCACCGACACTGTCACCGATCCCGCTCAGATTTACCGTCTGCTGCGGAACTCCGGCGCGAACCCGTGTTGTCATCCCATCAGAGATTGTCAGATCAAATGCAAATCGATCGGCATTTCCATTTCCAATCAACAGGTCATTCGGCCCGCTCCCGTTCAGCTGATTGACTAGTTCATTTCCGTAAATCGTGTCCGGCATCGCTCCACCGATGACATTTTCAATCACATTCCCCGCAGAGAGCTTGAGCGTCAGCCCCGCATTCACCACCTGAGGACTTGTACTGCCCAGATCTACGGCAATTGAACGAGTTGTTGTCAGACTGAAATCCAGCGTATCAATGCTGGTCCCCTGATCAAAGATTGAGGCCGTACCGGCAACCCCGTCCGTGTCGAAGATATACGTGTCACTTCCATTCCAGCCGGCCAGAGAATCAATACCGGGCGAACCATAGAGAAAATCGTCTCCCGATCCGCCGCTCAGCTGGTCATTACCAAAATTCCCGTTCATCGCCGTCCCCAGGGATGCACGGCCTGTTATCTTGTCATTCCCGTTCCCAGTCGACACGCCGGTAAAGTGACTGCCATTAAGATTCAACACAAGATTACCACTGACCGTCTGAGGCCCGGACGCGGCACTCAGGTTAATGACGATGTCCGAGTCAAATGCAGACATCAGCAAGTAATCAAGACCTGAGCCATCAATCAGCGTATCAGTTTCGGCTGTCGTCCGAGCACCGATTTCATAACGATCATTGCCGTTCCCGCCGCTCAGCGTATTGTTTCCGAGACGCCCCTCAAGCCTGTCGTCACCGTCATTCCCGATTAGCTCATTATCGAACCCGTCGCCAAGCAGCGTATCGTTCAGGCTCCCACCGGCAATACGTTCGATACGACTGCCTGCTGCAAGATTCAGCTGCATTTTCGAGTTGATGGTTATTATCGGGTCCAATAAATCAACAGCGATGCTCTCGGATCCCGTTAAAGAAAAATCCAGAATATCGAATCCACCGCCAGTTTCCGACACCTGAATCGTACCTAGAGGCTGATCCGCATCAAACACGTAGGTGTCGTTATCCGATCCGCCATCAATCTGGCAGATTCCCGGCGACCACCGACTGCTCAAAAACTTCATCGTGTCATCACCGGTGCCCCCATTGATCACTAGTAGATCAAAATCAACGGCCGCACCTCCAGGAGAACCCATAAAAACCGTGTCATTCCCTGCCTCGCCATTAATCGTCGTATTCGGCAGAAAGACTGGGTTGGAAAACGTTTCGATGGCCACGGAATCATTACCATCCCCGGCATTGACCGAAACCGAAGTGACCTCTCCGCCGCCTGTGAACAGACCCACGTTGAGAGACGAACTCCCATTAATCGTCGTTCCGTTCACTCCATAAATTGTCGGGGCAAGAGCATCGGGCGAGTCGAAACGAACATTGACTTCATTACCATCCGCATCCCCGGTCACTGTCAGCATCTTGTTGCCTGCGTCATAGGCAACCGTCATGTTGCCCGCGAGTACTCGCCGGTCTTCGAGCACTTCGCCAGCCAGACTGCCGGATCGTCGGTGATCGAAACGACGAAGATTCCGTGGTCGCTGAATCTTTGATGCTGCCAAGAAGCTTTGAAGGGTCTGGTGGATCGACATAACACAACTCCTGACAAACGGTGGATTAGGCCTGTGCGAGATGTTCCGCACGACTCACAAATCACAGTCACACGGACCATGCGATTCGCAACGGTCGTGCCAGACCTGCTGTCAGGACATTCAGATCTGCCCGTTTGTGCCATAACTCTCCCGTGACACGGAACTTCCATCGTTCTTTAGAAGTTCTGATTTCTGGTGAACCAAAGATTCCCACAGGAAAAGCGAGACATTACGCACACGAACTGCGCCCATACATCACCGGTTCGGGAGTTCTTCACGATGCAGTTCGAGGGTTTGTCATGCAACCGCTTTTCAACAATAGCCAGGCTCCGACGTCTCTGTGCTCACGAGACGCACGACAAAGGTAATGAATGCGGGCACTCGAAGTTCCCTCAGACCAAAGAAGAGCCAGTCTTATCTCATTCACCAACGCGTGATTGAAGGGAGATGCACCCCTATTCGATCGACAGCAAACTCCGGCCGGAACGACCGCTAAACGATGAAATCTACGTCGCAAGTCGGGCTTCATCTTCTTGCCTGAAGGGCACCGCTGCTTGTCGACTGAAGGCCGAATCACGAGCAGCCCTCCAAGACAAAGGGCCGAGGCAGACCGGGTCAAGATAAACCGGATCGAGCCTCGCTATTTCGACTTTGCTTCCTGCTTCTTCAGCAGGTCCAGAATCAACTGCTGGCGGGAGGAGGGTTTCTTTTCCAGGTCATTACGCAATGACTGACTCGTTTCAGGCGATGGCGGAACACCTTCAACTGCTTTGTGGACTTCGGTCACGAATCGCTCAGGGTTTTCACTCTGCTGATCATAAAACTCACTGCTGCTCAGAAGACTCGCCTGGACCTTCTGCAATGATCCGCCGCTCTTCAGTTCAGATTCCCAGACCGACATCTCACGCGGTGAAGCCGGACGGCCCAGGTACTGAAGATACCACTGAGCAATCTGAGATGACGGAGACACCGCTGTGCCGCCAGGTCGCACACCTGTCGAGACCACTCGGAGATTACTGCGTGTGTTGTTCGAATTGAGATTCACCTTCGATGCAGGAATCGTCTGCATCAGGATCAGCCCGAGATCAATCACTCTCGCTTCAACGGCGTACTGATGTCCGGATTTCAAAAGGCCAGGATCGAACTCCAGGCGGTATCCCAGTGGCCACCGCCCCTGGGCAGAAAAACTGACGTCAGCAATCGCGTTCGTGGCCCACTGGGGACGAGTGATGTCGATCAGTCGCACCGTCACAACAGCATTGGGACCAGGATTGACACGATCGGCGGATGAGATTTCTCCGCTGATGCTCCACAAAGCCGAGGTGAACTGAACAGGTACGTTAATCAGCTTCCCGTCTCGACTGTTTCGAACCAGCAGTGAGACTCTGCCGCGCGAGTCCACTCGCTTCGCCAGTTCATCACCGATGTCGTAAAGTCGACCGCCAACCAGCCCGACCTGATACCCCGCCACATTGACGATGATATCGTTGGGCTCCAGTCCCGTTCGCTGCGCAACGGACCCGGCTGAGACCTGCAGGATCTGCACTCCTGTGTCCGTGTTCCGCGGAGTGATCCCCAGTTTGTATGTGCCTGAGGGCTTTGGCCCCGGTGGCAGATAGCGTGATTCAACATTCGCCGGAACAGAAGGTGACAGTGGCGATCCGCTGTCGCGATCCCGCACTTCCTGAGCTGCAGCCGGCTCCTTCGGCGTCAGAAATGCCAGCAGGAACGCTATTACCACCGATTTCGACAGTAGAACGGATTGATGGGCCATGGTTCTCTCAGGCTTCTGGAAGCGTAATCGCAGAAAAGAGCGGACGCGCAGTCCTGTTAACGGGTTTCATTC
>CAZIGZ010000198.1:0-7208 GCA_964538835.1 uncultured Chitinophaga sp.
ATCGCGGGCGTTGATGATCCTGGCCATTCAATGGTGAGTTCATCAATCTGCGAGGCACTTCCGAGGCCGATCTGGCGATGAAGCGGACTGGCTCCAAACGTCCCGCCACTGTTCATCCAGTGGTAGATCGTTCGTGATGTCGTCCCTTCGGTGATTCGAAGGCTGACGCGTGCTCCGACCGAAAAGCGATTGCCGGTTGTGCCGAACAGGCGAATCGTGATCCAGTGATTTCCTGTGCCCGGGTTTCTGAAGAGAGCGTTCTGAAACAGATCGCCTCGAAAGGCACCACCGAGTTCAACAGCCATGTCCTGATCGCCGTCTTTGTCAAAGTCCGCAAAGGCCACGCCGTGTCCTTTTTGCAGATGTCCCGTGCGAGTCAGTGCCGTGACATCGGAAAAGCCTGTGCCCTGTCGATTGTAGAAGGTCAGATTAGGCATCAGCATCTGATAGGGGATGTCGCCCGTTGCCAGATGAAAATCCTGGTATCCGTCATTATCAAGATCCCCGAAGTTGGATCCCATCGGATGAGCGACTCGATGCAGTCCCATCTCCTTGGAAACATCCTGGAAGGTCTGACCTCCGTCTCCCTTGTACAGCCGCATGCGTTCGACGGGGGAATCTTCGCCAAGGTAATCCAGAGCAATGTCTTCGACACTGGCGGCGTAACTTGTCACGAACAGGTCAAGATGGCCGTCGTTGTTGAAGTCCCAGAACCATGTTGCAAAGCTCTTCAGCGGCTTCTGAACGTTCATGGATTCTGCAATGTCGGTGAAATGCCCCGAGTCATTCCGATACAGAAGGTTGGGGCCATCCAGACAGGAAATGTAAAGATCCGAGTCACCATCGTGGTCGTAATCGCCCCAGATGACGCCTTTGATAAATCGAGCCAGGCTGAGTCCGGTCGATTCACTGACGTCGACAAACTGCCCGTCGGCGTCATTGCGATACAACTGAAGCGGCAGCTTTTCATTGCCAACACACAGATCAAGATCGCCATCAAGATCGTAGTCGCCCCACGATCCGGTTTGAGTCGGAGCATTTGGCCATTCAGGCTTTGGTCCTGCGAGTCCGGCGTCGAGTGTGATGTCTTCAAAGCAGCCGTTGCCCAGATTTCTGAGCAAGGAGTTTGGCTGGCAGCCATTTTCCAGAAGCCATGCTCCTCGCAGCACAAAGATGTCCAGCATTCCGTCATTGTCGAAGTCCGACTGAATCAGATTCAGGCCACCCGTGATTCCTTCAACACCGGCGGCTTTTGTCACATCCTGAAAATGATTGTCGCCCATGTTCTTCAGGACTCGCAGCTGTCCTGAGGGATGGCAGTCCGAAACAACCATGTCGATCCGGCCATCAAGATCGAAGTCATCCGCGATCATTCCTCCGCTCAGACTGACCACATCGGTTCCAGCCTGCTGCGAAATGTTCTCGAAGGCTGCGAGAGGGGCGTCCGAGTCGAATCGATCAACCGGGATCCTGAACTGCTCCGGCACATCATCGGGGTACCGACCGACGGACATCGCTGCGATATTCAGCAGCCA
The DNA here is from genome assembly GCA_964538835.1 of uncultured Chitinophaga sp. Classification (GTDB taxonomy): domain Bacteria; phylum Planctomycetota; class Planctomycetia; order Planctomycetales; family Planctomycetaceae; genus SXXK01. Next base: position 1,536 of record CAZIGZ010000198.1, read on the forward strand.
TCGAGCCGTCAGGTTGCGAGGCCGACGCTTCAGCAGCATGGTCAGATAGGACATCGACTTTTCGGCAGCTTCCGGAGATGCCGAAACGCCTTCTCGCGTGATCGGGAAGATGCAGGTCTCCGCATTATCCGAGCTCAGGCAGTTCTCCACTTCGGCTTTTCGAAGCCACGCCAGGGCTGTGATCAGCACAACATTTTCTGCGGCCTCTTCGCTGGAGGGCACCTGTCCTTTGAGGATCCGGTTGAGGGCTCTCTCCAGATGTCTGATGGCCTTATCGTTATCTCCCAGACGCATGGCATGGAAGCCGATTTGCGTGTTGAGCTGAACTTCCTGCTGAGAAGGCCCAGGTACGAGCACCGCCAGAGACTCTTCGAGCTTACGAAGCTCACCATCACCGAGATACGGATTGTTGCGATTCACATCCCCGGAGATACGACGCATCAGCCGGACCATGCGTTGATGGGCCGTCAGGCCTGCTTCGTCTTCCGATGATTCCAGCTCCGACATCAGTGGCGAGTCGTAAGATGGTATGGTCGCATTCGAATTCGAATCCGTCACCGGTGGTGTCTTGATCGGCAATCGAGGTTCAGGTCTGGCAGACGCGGGGGCTTTGTCCTGAGAAACAGGCTTCGCGGTCTCCCATTCACATCCGATCGACAGCAGCAGCAAAACAACGAGCGACAAAGTCACAGCGAGTTGCTGAAACCAGTGACGATGACTCAGCGACGGTGGTTGGAATATGTGCATGGAAGAATGATGGGCCGGAGATCGGCAGTTACTGTTCGGTGATCGTCAGCATCTGATTGGCCGCTACAGGGCCATCCATCGTCTGAATCTTGCCTGAAGGCCACTTAATGGTGACTCGGTCGACATTTTCGGAACTGCCCAGTCCGAAATACAGCGGCATGGAACTCTGCGACAGGTACCCTGAGATGCCGTCATGCCGCTGATGCCAGTCCCTGCCTCCTGCGGTGACGGTCACATGTGCTCCCAGACCTTCGGGATTGGACTGAGTTCCTTTCAGGCGAATCGCCAGAGACTTCATATCGGGGCGTTTCTCCTTCAGGTTGCTGAACAGAATCTGAGGACGCGTATTGAATTCGCTGATCACCACATCCAGGTCGCCGTCCTGATCCAGGTCGGCCATCAGAGACGAGCGGCTTCCCCGAGCGGACCAGACGACGATCTTCCCGGAACGATCACGGCACATCGGATGATCTTTGTCCGCTTCGCAGTCGAGCTCGAACCAGGGAACAATCAGCGATCCTCGCTTTGGTTCGATTCCCACAACGAATTCACTGTCGCGAAACTTCTGCCCATTCTCATTCAGCAGCAGACTGTCAATGCTGTAGCGATAGGGGAAGCACATGCCCGATGAAATCAGCACGTCCTCAAAACCATCGGCGTTCACGTCACCCGTGCTCATTCCCCAGGGCCAGAAATTTTCGGAACCATTCTGATCGGAGACTTCGGCGAACTGCCCGTTGCCCTGATTCAGATAGAACGCATTGCCGTAGATACTGCGGCCGTTGCTTTTCACAAAGGTCTCTGGCCACTGCATATTCGCTTTGGCCTTTTCATGAAACGGATCAACCGTCTCGCTCATGTCCGAATGCATGTCCGTCACCATCAGATCGAAGTGACCGTCCTGGTTGAAATCGAATGATCTTCCACCCATGGCGCCCCATGGTGTTTTGGGGAAGACGGCTTCTGAGCGATCAAGGAACTTCTGGCCCTGCTGATTCTCATAGTAGTGGTCATGTCCCTGCATGTTCAGAACATACAGGTCCATCCAGCCGTCTTCGTTGGCATCGATCGGAATCGCGCCGCCGGACCAGCCTTCATCGATCAGGCCAGATTCTTCGGTGACATCCACAAACGCTTTTCCACCATCGTTGCGATACAGGATGCTGCGTTCCGTGAGTTCCGGCTTCAGGTGCCCCGCGAATGCGTCCTTGATTCCTGCGTAATACTGAACGCCGGACGCAGGCAGTTGTGTTGTTCGGTCACTTCGCACGGTGACAAGTTCATCGGTTGTGTATCGACCGACGTTGGCCACAAACAGATCGAGGAATCCGTCGTGGTTGTAATCAAAGAAGACTGCGGACGACGAATGACCGTTGTAGCCCACGCCCCAGTCTTTGGTCACGTCTGAAAATCGACCTTCGCCCTGGTTCAGATACAGCAGATTGCCGCCTCGCACGGTCGTCACAAAAAGGTCGGGTCGCTGGTCATTGTTGACATCGGCAAAGGCCGCAGAGACGCACACACGTCCTCCGACGGCGACGCCTGCCTTTTCCGTAACGTCTTCAAACTTCCCGCCTCCCAGATTTCTGAACAGCGCATTGGGGCCGGCCTGATTGACGAAATACAGGTCCAGCAGGCCGTCGCCATCCACATCCGCCGCGCACAGTCCGTTGCCGTGGTCGAAGTGATTGACCTGAAGCCGGGACCGCTGCTCATCCAGAATCTGATTGCGAAATGTGATTCCTGTTTCGGCCGTCTTGTCTTCCAGCTGGAAATCATGGAACACGGATGAATCAGCAAGGCTCTTCGTCTGTTGTTCAGAAAGCTGCTTCAGCCACGTGTCCGTATTCAGGATTTCCGGCGGCTGCGCGAGATGGGTGACTGGGCCATCATCTTTGTGTGTCCAGAGTTCCGGTGCCGGTTGAAATTCCGGGAGCACCTGGCTGATGCCCTGAAGCACTGGCTCAAGGCTGTCGTCAGCGATGATATCGTAGTAGCCTCGAATGCGGCCCTGCCGGTCGACCAGCACGACTCGCGCGTCGTGAGCAACAGAGCTGGAATCATCAACAGACGGACCGGCTGGAAGACGAAAACTCTCTTTAGCCAATGTTGCGATCTGTGCTTTAGTGCCCGTCAGGAAATGCCATGTGCTGTCGTTGTCGGTCAGGTTTTCTGCATACTTCTTCAGCACTGTCGGAGTATCAAAGTCCGGGTCAACGGTGAAGCTGACCAGGCGAATATCTTCCGACGTTGGTTCGGAACTGATTCGTTTCTGAAGCTTTGCCATCCATTTGGACTGGAGAGGGCAGGTCAATGTGCAGCGAGTAAAGATGAACGTTGCGACCCAGACTTTGCCTTCGAGGTCTGTTCGCGAAAAGTCTTTGGCATTCTGATCGGTCAGACGAAAGTCCTTCACCTGCCCAAGCACTCCCTTTGGCGACTGCTTTGACGAGGTTTTGCCCTTGTCGTCCTTCTTTGGGACAGTCGGTGCTGGAGATTCCCTGCACCCCACAAGCAACGTCAGGCACAGAGCTGCCGACAGGATTGCTCTGGAAGTGATCTTCAATCGGCCCTTGAGTTCAGGGCTTTCGCCAGCCTGCATTTTTGTATTCCGGATTTCGTGGCTGAAAGTGTTCATCGAAGTCAGGGTCTGGTGCCTGAAGCCTGTTGTGCGTCGCGTCAATGGTCCCACGAAGGTCATCTGTTGTTCCTTTGAGCCAGCAGTCTTCGACCTTCACGGTGTCAGCGACATCCATTTCGTAAGGAGCCCCTGGCAGGGATCCATCGCTGGCTGTGTTGTCATAGAAGATGCAGTTGGTATAGACCGAGGAGCCGTGGTCGTCCACAGCGTTCCAGTTGCGAGTGAAAGTACATCGGTCTGTGCAGGCAGAAGATCCGGGGAAGACGGTGAGAGCCCCTGAACCATGAGTTTCATGGTATTTGAGCCCGTATTGGCTTGCAACGGCTGCCATTCCCGTATTTCCGATGTTGTTCCTGAACAGGCAGTTTGTGATAGTGGCTTTGCTGCCTTCCAGAAGGTCAATCGCAGTGCCGGTCGCCGGGCAGGCGTTGTCTTCAAAGCGACAGTTCTGAATGACGACGGGCTCCTTCGCGAGACCTCGCTGTTCCACAGAAATTCCGGCTCCGCAGAGCAGCGTTCGATTGCCGAAGATCCTCAGGCCGTCGAGCACAGGACTGGAGTCACCAAAGATCTTGATAGCACCGCCATCCAGGTAGAAGAACAACCGCTTATCAAGTCCGGGTTTGTCAGAAGCCGGTTCAATCGGACCGTCATCTTCGCTTTGTGTGACAAACCCATTGGCTCCAGTAACCTGCAGCCCGACCAGCTTTGTGCGGCTCGTGACACCGTGTCCGATGTAAATCACGTGATTGACGATCGCGGGATATCCCGGCGTGCCAGGAATGGACAGATCGCGATTCTCGGCCGTCAGCGTGACCTCACCGTCAGCCCTCAGCACAATTCCGTCATGGCGCGCATGAAAACGGATCATGGCCTGAGAACTGTAGGCCGGACGATAGGTGCCCGCATGAATGACCACGTCCTTATGCTTCGCATCGCTGGCAGCCGCATCAAGGATTCTCTGAAGATCGTCTCCGGGATGAATGTGGTACAGGCCATTCTCATCCGGCACAGGCTTTTTCTGTTTCCTGTCTGTTGAGGTGTTCTGCGACGTTTTGCTGGAGACGCTGGCCGGGTCCGGGGCCGAATCCTTCTGACAGCCAGTCAGCGCGAATACAGAGGCAAGCATGAAGAGCACGGTCAGCATGAAGAGCAGGGCAGGGCTCTTGCGACTTTCACCGGTGATCACAGAGACGATGAGGCTCATGGTTTTCGGTCCTTTGCCATGATCTCGATCGCCGGATGATAGTTCTCGTGCAGAAACAGGAAGCCGCACATCGGTGAGAACTCAATGGGATACGTTCCCGATTCCGGTGTCGTAAACTCAACCTCGGCAGGCAGATCGGGAATTGCCATTTGATTGATCTGCAGAGTCGGCTGGCGAAACGTATAAACGTAGTCGTCGCTCTCGATCAGCAGCACAACTGGACGACCTGGTGGAAGAATCAGGCTGTCTCCGAGCAGATCATCGTCTGCTGTCTCAAACTGTCCGTCTGGTCCTGGCAGAGAAAAATGCCATCGATACTCGAAACCGTTGGCTCGCAGAGGAATGGGCGACTGATTTCCAAAGCGAGCCATGAGCGAATCTGATTCCGTGCTTCGACTGCAGCCCATCGTCATCAAAACGCAGCCAGCACAGGACAGCAGCGTAGAGCCGAGATGCCACAAGCTGCGATGAGAAGCCGCTGTGTCGCCTGTTTCGCTCATGGCTTCGTTCCGTCTTCGCGGTCTTTCGAAGCAGGCGTTTGTGAGGGCGCAGTTGACTCTGCGGCCGCCTTCATTCGTTCAATAATGTCGCGCTGTTCGGTGGCGATCTGGTTTTCTCCCAGTTCCTTCGCCATGTCGGCAAGCCATTCACGATAGCGAAGGTCATGTGGCAGCAATCGCACAAGTTCCTTTGCGACATCGAATGCCTCACGCTTCTTCTTCTCCAGCATCAACAGCTTGGCACGCTGAGCCAGGATGAGTCCATCCGAGGGAGAAAGCTGTGCCGCCTTATCGAGATACTTCATCGCATTCTTCGCATCTGCACGTCGTTCATAGGTCACGACCAGTGTTCGCAGCACCGTCTCGTTCTGAGGACTCAGTTGCAGCGCCCGATTCAGGTACTTCAAAGCAGTGTCCGTGTCTCCGGTAATCTGGCTGGCTGAACCGTAGGCCGAAAGTGCTGGCACGTCGGTACTCTTGTCATTGACCAGATCACTCAGAATGCTGATGACAGAAGACGCTGTGACCGGCGAGTCCGTCGATTCGGCCTTTCGGGCAAGAAGAAGTCCGCGAGCCCT
>CAZIGZ010000198.1:7308-10001 GCA_964538835.1 uncultured Chitinophaga sp.
AAGGTGACCCAGACATCCGACAGCTTCATGCCCGGCCGGAAGTCAAATTCGGAATGTCCTGAGCGAACAACACGCTCTTCGCCAAGCAGGTGGCACTGATAGCAAACGCTCAGCTGTTCCGCGAAGCCAAGGCTTGCATGGCTCGTGATCGGATCCTTTTCTCCGTCTGTGGCGCCTTTTTCATGATGCTTGATGTGCGGTTCGCCAGGCCCGTGACATCGCTCGCAGCCAATCGTAAGTTCCGCAAAAGGCTCAGAAGCGAAACGATTCGGTGCGTTGGGAATCGAATTCGTCCGACCGAAATGGCAAACGACACACCCGTCAGCTGCTCGCCGACTGAACCTCGCATGCGACTCTGGTGGATAGCCCGGTGACAGGTCCCAGCAATCACGACCCGCATACCATGTCGCAACTCCCATCGTCAGATAGCCATCACGATTGGTGACGAACGAATAACCTCGCTGGCCCGATCCCACGGCGAACTCCGTCGAGACCGTGTCTGCGTAGATGAGACGCCCTTCAAGGTCGGGGAATTCTTCTGTCTGGCTCCACGCTCCCTGATCATCACGTGACACTCGGTATCGACGCGGTCCTGGAGGTGCGAAGGTCGTTGATTCACCGGGAGCAACCATCGACAGGTCACTGGCCAGACAGGCCGATCGGGACATGGGATGTGACTGGTACGACTTCACAATTTCCGCGTGGCATTGTGTACAAGCCTGCTGGCCGACAAATCCATGACCGGCCACCTCGGCGGCCATCTGAGTCTTCTCAGCTTTTAGCGATTCAGAGGGCTTCGATGGATCGCTCATCTGCGCGACACCATTTCCGGAGTCACCGCTTTTGGCTGGGACGGATTCCTGCTGACATCCCGTCAGCAGAAGAGCTGCCAGAAGCATCGTGCCTCGAATTCGCTGCTGATAGCTCAACATAGAAGGGTCCGAATGGTCACCGGCCGATTAAAGACTCGCCGGAGGCTCCTGCAGCCTGAGGATCTGATCGACGTTCACATCGAGCATAGTCTGAGTGATGCCGGACGGCCAGAGAATCTCCAGATCCACCGGACCGCTTTGTTCCCCCAGCCCGATTTCCACCAGCGGCTGATGAGTCGATGCAAAGCTGGTGCCGCCCGCAAGTTGTGTAGCCAGCTGTTTGCTGTCCGTCTTTACGGTGACGTGACATCCGATCCCTTCGCGATTGCTGATTTTTCCGATGAATCGCAGCTGCAGCCAATGACCTCGCCCTTTGCTGTCGGCCTCATTCACCAGCAGCGAAGCCGGTTTGTTCTGATGCACGACCAGAGCATCAAGATCTCCGTCGGCATCCAGATCAGCCAGTGCAATTCCTCGTCCAACCAGCTTGCGCTGGAAGTAATCCCCGGCATTCTTCTGTTCGTGCCACTTCCGTCCGTCAAAGGACAGCAGCTGGGGAACCTGTTCGTAGCCGTCGAAGTCCGCATTTCTCTCATCAATGTGACCGTTGGCCACCATGCAGTCCATCTGTCCGTCGCAGTTAAAGTCCTGCATGACAATGCCGAATCCCAGCTTGGGGAAGGAGATCTGTCGCATGTCCGTGATGGCGGAAACGTCCTGCATTCCCGCATCGCCGCGGTTCTGATAGAGCGTATTGGCTTCGCCTGTGAAGTGGCTGAGCAGGATGTCGAGGAATCCATTTCCGTCGTAGTCAGCCACCGCGACACCCATGCTGGCCTGAGCATCTCCCGTTCGGCTTAACGCACATCCTCGCCGCAGTGCCTCATCTTCGAAGGCGCCGGACTCCTGACGGACAAAAAGAAAATTGGCCGTCGTATCGTTGGCCACATAAATGTCGGGCCGATGGTCTCCCGTGAAGTCGGCAATCGCGACTCCCAGTGCCTTATTCCCCGGTCCGAACAGCCCCCACTTCTCCGTGACGCGTTCGAAGCGACCGTCGCCCAGATTTCGATAACACTCATCGGGCCAGTGTTCCAGCTGTCGAGGATGACAGAGCGCGGGATGACCGTCCTTCAGGCATTCCAGCGGATCATACGGGTCGTAACGCAGATAGCTGCAGACATAAAGGTCAAGCAGACCGTCCTGGTCCAGGTCCGCCCAGGCCGCACTGCTGCTCCATCGAGCATCCGGCGTCACGGCTTCACCGGGGACCGGCGAGAATGTGCCGTCACCGTTGTTTCGATACAGCACGTTGGTTCCGACATTTGTGATGTAGAGATCACAGAATCCGTCGTTATCGAAATCCGCCGCCGCGGTGCCCTGGCTGTAACCGGTATCAGTCAGGCCTGTCAAGACGCCTGGTGAAGAGAACATACCGGAGACGCCATGGCGAAACAGCATGTCGCTCGGTCGTTCTGATGGGTTCGGCGAGTCCGGCTGCCCGCCCTGCGTCAGGAACACGTCCGGAAAATCATCCGCATCGTAATCCAGCCATGACGCTCCTCCACCGATCGATTCGACCATCAGCAGTCGGCCGTTCGCACCGTTTTGATAGGTGAAGGAGATTCCTCGTTCCTCAGCCACGTCTCGAAAGCAAAGGCTTCTCGGCTGGAACCCTTTCGCCACATTGTCGGGAGCCGATGTCTTTTCAGCCGGCTTGTCCGTCTCCGAGTTTGTCGATTCGGATGCAGGTTCGACGGGAACACTCGCGGCCGGCTCTGATTTCGCGGCGGGTGTTGGCTGGCCGGGTTCCTTCGAACA